>JBKQIH010000166.1:0-39318 GCA_052148445.1 Rhodomicrobium sp. | reverse complement strand
AGCGGAAACGCTTTGCTGAAGCTTTAAGCCAGGGCTAGCGCATTGATAACGCGAGAGAATAATCTGCCATTTTGATGCACTTCCGCAAGCCGCGCAGCGCTTATGATGGTTAATTCTGAAATACAATTGTATTTCAGAATTAACCATAAAGAGACGCAAGCGATTTGCCGGGCTGCGCCTCGATCGTGTGCTTTGTGCTTTCATATCAAAAGCTTAGTGCGTCGGCAAGGCGCTTTTCCCTAAGATTAGGCCTTTAGTACAATCATCGAAGCACGCGGAGCGGCCACGGTCATTGATGGAAATTGTTAACGGGCTGGGCCTAATTACCTCCCACCATTTGCGCCACATGCGTACATGGAGGGGAGATAGTCGAGATTGAAGCAGCTGTTGTCCCAGCCGATCGCGTTGTCCCTCAGCCGCCACCCTTGGCAGTCCACCAACTCGCCTAGGGGTGTCCTGTGAAGAGGACAGACCGAAGCGTTCCCCGCGTAATGGCGATGATACACGCGGTAATGTGCCCTTACCCTCGCAGCGTAAGTGCCCGCAGTTGCAGGCAAAGCTAGGAAGGCGCAACAGGCAACGAGAGCCACTAACTTATGATTATTCATGGGCTTGGCGCTCCGGAAGCTAACATAGCGATTGCTATGACAATCAAAGCGCAATAGAGTTGCCAACTAGCCCTCCGCTATTTCGCTGTTTCTTTCCGGGTGTATGCCCAAATGCAAAAAGCGTTAAATATGTCTGTATTTCAGCATCGATCGTAATAAGAGCGCACGCGGCTTGCCCGGCGGCGGCACGATTTCGTATTTCGCCTACTCAGATCGAAGACTTGGCGCGTTCGAGGCCTCGGCTAGACGCTTTCCCGTAGCGTTACGGCTTAAGCACGCGGAGCGGCCATAATCATTTACGCACGTTGTTGACGCGAAGGGGACCGGAACGGCACCGGCCCAGAAGCAGTGCGCCGTCTACAGAGCCTCGCTTGCCAAATCGGCCGCGTCCGGCGCATAGTCGGGCAAACAAGCAACTGGGGCAGGCAGCATGGCGGAGCGCAATTACGAGATCGCGGTCATCGGCGGCGATGGCATCGGGCCGGAGGTGGCCGAGGCCGGGCGCGAAGTATTGACGGCGCTGGCGCTGGAGGATGGCCGCTTTGGGCTGTCGTTCACAGGCTTCGATTGGGGCTCCAATTACTACCGCCAGCACGGCTTGATGATGCCCGCCGACGGCCTCAGCCAGTTGGAACGCTACGACGCGATTTATTTTGGCGCGGTGGGCGATCCGGGGTTGCCCGACGACATCACGCTTTGGGGCCTGCGGCTCGCCATTTGCCAAGGCTTCGACCAGTATGCGAATGTCCGGCCGGCGCGGCTCTTGCCGGGCATTCCCGGCCCCCTCCGGCCGGAACTCGCCCGCGAGATCGATTGGGTGATCGTCCGCGAGAATACCGAAGGCGAATATTCGGGCGCCGGCGGCCGCGTGCACCAGGGTCTGCCGCTTGAGGTGGGCATGGATGTATCCGTGTTCACCCGGGCCGGCGTGGAGCGCATCGCGCGCTATGCCTGCGAGCTGGCGCTATCGCGGCCTCGGCAGCGCCTCACCATCGTGACGAAGTCGAACGCGCAGCGCCACGGCATGGTGCTCTGGGACGAGGTTTGCGAGGACATGCTGGAAAATTATCCCGGCCTCGATGTGGACTGGGCGCACGTCGATGCCATGACGCAGCGCATGGTGCTACAGCCATGGAGCATCGATACGGTGCTCGCCACGAACTTGCACGCCGATGTGCTCTCCGATCTGGCGGTCGCGCTGACCGGCAGCCTCGGGCTCGGGGCCAGCGCCAATATCGATCCGTCAGGGCAGCGGCCGTCCATGTTCGAGCCGGTCCACGGCTCGGCCTTCGACATCGAGGGTAACGGCGCCGCCAATCCGATTGGCGCGTTTTGGACGGCGTGCTTGATGCTGGAGCACTTGGGCGAGCCCGCCGGCGCTCAGCGGCTGATGGAGGCCATCGAAACCGTCACAGCACACGGGGAGACGCTACCCCCCGATCTTGGCGGCAGCGCTTCGACGCACGACGTTACCCGCGCCGTCGTCGCCGCCATTCGCGGTGGGACCGGGTAGACAAGCCCCCTCACTGCCTCTCTCCCTGCAATTCGCCTTGACGAGCTTGCCCGTTTCGATTGCCGCGAGCGGATGCGCCGGGGAGAGAGAACGCCTGAAGCACCGTCTTTCTTGGGTAAGGGCGGCATTTCCTTCCCCCCTACTTTTCGGGAGAGGGCTGGGGTAAGGCGGGGTTTTTCAAAACGCGCTAAACGCGCGTCTCTCCGCCGAAGGATGCCGCGAGCCAATCCGCCAGCGGCTCTGCGGCGTCGAGCCAGTTTCGATCCATCATGATCGCGTGGGCGCCGTTCTTTACGATGACCGGGCGAACGCCGTAATACATGGCCGTGATCCGCACGCAATCCGCGGGCACAAACCAGTCCTTTTCGCCGCCGATAACGAAAATCTTCGGCATAGACCAAGGCAGCGGCGCGAACGGCATCCAGCCGACGGTCTGCCGGGCCGCCGCCTCGGCGACATCGTCCATGCGCTCGAACAGGAGCCGGCGAAGCTCCGGTGCGGGCGGGTGCCCGAACAGGCCGGTCTCGATCACGTCGAGATTGGAAGCGCGCAAGCCCTGCGCGAGCGCCACTTGCAATTCGCGGGCGAGCGCAGGGTTATGGGCGAGGAGGGATAAGGCAGCGCGGAGCAGCCCATGCGGCGGGACCGCACAGAAGAGCACAATGCCGGCTGCCGTGCCGCCGCGCTTCATATAGTTCTGCACCACGGCCCCGCCCAGCGAATGCCCTACCACCACAACGGGCCCACCGATTTGCTTCACCGCCCAATCGACATCGCCGGCGAAGTCTCCCAGTTCGAACTGGCGGATTTTTTCGCGGCCCGGGCTGTTGCCATGCCCGCGCAAGCTGAGCGCATAGCTGTCATAACCGAGACCGGCAAAGTAGGGCAGGAAACTCTGCTCCCAAACCCAAGCGCCCGTGCATATCCCGTGAACGAAGAGCAGGTTGATAGGCCTTCGCTGGACCTTGGCCGCAGCGTGGATCAGTTCTAGATGCATGAAAAACCAGGGAAAACCGTGAAACAGAGCATAGAAGGAGCGACTATAGCAAAGCCTTTGCTTTAGCAAACCCCGAAATGTTCGAAGCCTTTGGCCCGAAGATTGAACTGCTCTCCATCGGCTTCCTTGAATTTAGGCGCGCCCGCCCCCGCGGCGACCATGCCGATCCGCGCGACCGGCACGCCGGCTTCGCGGCTCCCAGCTTCGAAGGCGCTCGCGTGCTCCGGCGGCACCGCGGCCAAAATCTCGTAATCGTCGCCGCCGGTCAAAATCGTTTGCATCGCGTCGGCGCCTAATGCAGCCAGCACCCGCCCCGCGTCCGAAAGCGGGATTGCAGCGACGGCGATCTCCGCGGAGACTTGCGATGCGGCGCACATCCGCGAAAGATCGAGGGCGAGACCGTCGGAAATATCCATCGCCGCCGATGCGTGGCCGGCGAGAACGCCCGAGAGCGCGAGCCGCGGCTCGGGATAGAGATAGCGCGCAAGTAGAAACTCAGCCTGCGCGGCCGAAAGCGCCGCTCCAAAGATGTGCGGCGGTGACCGGAGCTTGAGGCCGAGTGCGGCATCGCCAAGCGTGCCGCTCACATAAAGGCAATCGCCGGGCTTGGCGCCGCCGCGTGGAACGAGCCCGCGCGGGGCCGCTTCGCCGAAGGCCGTTATGGAAATCCACCACGCGCCGCGCGCGGAAACGGTATCGCCGCCGATCAGAGCGATGCCGAATGCATTCTGTGCGCGGGCAAGTCCTGCAGTAAAGCGTTGCGCCCAAGCGTCAGTTGGTGCTTCGGTCAGTGCCAGCGTCATCGTATAGGCGAGCGGACGCGCAGCCTTGGCGGCGAGGTCCGAAACGTTGACCGCAAGCGCCTTGTACGCAACATCGCCCGGATCGTCGTCCTCGAAGAAATGAATGCCGGCCACAAGACCGTCCGCTGTGACGGCAAGCCCGCTCGCCGGCAGCCCAGTCAACAGCGCTGCGTCGTCCTTCAAGCCAAAGGCGCCGGGATGAGTCGCGAGCGGCGCCAAATACTCCGATATCAGGGCAATTTCGCCGAGGCGGCGCATTGTTAGCTTGGCCTTTTTTGTGCCTTCCGGCCGAACTCGCCTTGCCGCCTTTTGCGCGCGACCTTGTCCAGAAGGCCGTTTACCACGGCCGGTTCCTCCCCGCCGAAGAAATCGCGCGCGATCTCGACATATTCGTTGACGATGGCGCGCGCAGGCACATCGGCCTTCTCCAGGAGTTCGTAGACGCCAGACCGAAGAATAGCGCGCAATATGCTATCGATGCGCGATAGCCGCCAGCCCTCCGCCAGATGCGCGGCGATTTCGGCGTCGATTTGCGCTTGCCCTTGCGCCACGCCTGAAGCGATATCGCGGAAGAAGCTTCGATCCGCGCCGGAATAAATCTCGACGGTCTCGAAACGGTGCGAGACGAATTCGTCGAGAACCTCGCTCAAATCGCGTTGGGTGAGGTCCATTTGGTAGAGAGCCTGCACGGCGGCAAGCCGCGCACGCGTCCGCGCGGGCAGCGAAAGCGCGCCATCCATCGGCCTTGGTTTGCCGTCGTTTTCAGGCTCCATTTTTAATCTTTCGGATCTTGCCTAGCATGTAATACCAAGCGCCACAGGCGTTGACCGGTCCGCAGCGTCGTTCCCGCAAAGGCGGAAACCCGGTAAGCGCTTCACTTTAACATTGATTTCGCCGTTCCTTAACGTCCCGATTACCGATTCTCGCCTTCGCGGGAATGACGGTCCATCGGCACAAGCTCAAAGGGCCCGCTTCCCGAAATCGCGTTTCACGCGAAGGACTTCGAGGCATGCCTCAACGGCATCGCGCCCCTTGTTCTTGCCGTTCACGGCAGCGCGCGCAATGGCCTGCTGCTCGTTTTCGACAGTCAAAATGCCATTTCCCAGCGGAATGCTATGAGTAGTTGCAACCGACATGAGCGCGCGCGCGGACTCGCCCGCGACGATATCGTAATGGGAGGTTTCACCGCGGATCACGCAGCCCAGCGCCACAAAGCCGTGGAACGGGGTAGCCGCTGTTTCGCTGAACAGTCCGGCCTCGATGGCCATGGCCAGCACCTGCGGAATTTCCAGTGCGCCCGGCACCATCAAAACTTCCCAGGTAGCGCCCTGCTCCCTCAGCGTCATTTCGGCGCCGAGAATCAGCTGGTCGGAGATGTGATGATAGAAGCGGCCCTCGACAACGAGGATGTGAATGGGGTTTTTCATTGGTCGTCTATGGGGCGGCGAGCCACGAGGTTGAGGCCATAGCCTTCCAGGCCGACGATTTTCGGCGTCGGCGAATTGGAGAGCAAGACCATGTTTTTGATACCGAGGTCGAGCAGGATCTGTGCGCCGATGCCATAGTCGATCAAGCGCTTTTCACCCGGCACACTATCTGGCGAGACAGGCGCTGCTTCGGCGAGCCGCGCGCGGATGACGCCTTCGCGCACATCGCGGATGACGACCATGACGCCGCGTCCCTCCTTGCCGATCCGGCGCAGGGCCCGCTCGACGAGGGACCGGCGGCGACCGTTGCGGCCGACGCCGAACAAGTCCTCGATAATGTTGACCGCATGCATGCGGACAAGCACAGGATCGGGCGTGCCAACGTCGCCTTTTATCAGGGCGAGGTGCTCGGTGTTGTCCACCCTATTGACGTAAACCCTCAGCTTGAACGGGCCGCCATGGGGCGTGTCGATGTCTCGTTCTTCGACAAGCTGAACGAAACTTTCGTGGCGGCGGCGGTAGGCGATCAAATCGGCTATCGTGCCGATCTTGAGTCCGTGCCGCTGCGCGAAGGCCAGCAAATCCGGCATCCGGGCCATGGTGCCGTCATCGTTCATGATCTCGCAGATCACCCCGGCCGGCAAAAGCCCCGCTAGGCGGGCGAGATCGACGGCTGCTTCGGTGTGCCCCGCGCGGACGAGCACGCCGCCATTTTGGGAGACCAGCGGAAAAACGTGGCCCGGGCTGACAATATCGCGCCAGTCCTTCTCGGGGTTAATCGCCGCCGCTATAGTGTGCGACCGGTCGTAGGCGGAAATGCCTGTCGAGATGCCTTCCCTCGCCTCGATGGAAACGGTGAACGCGGTCGTGTGCCGCGACTGGTTCGACCGTGCCATGGCCTGCAGGTGCAGCGTCTCGGCGCGTTCCGGCGTAATGGCGAGGCAGATCAAGCCGCGTCCGAAGCGGGCCATGAAGTTGATGGCGTCCGGAGTTGCCATCTGGGCGGGGATAACGAGATCGCCTTCGTTCTCGCGATCCTCCGCGTCCACGAGAATGAACATGCGGCCCTGCCTCGCGTCCTCGAGGATTTCCTCGATGGACGACAACTGCCCGCGGATTTCGGCCTGATCGATGACGCGCAAGTTTTCGCTCTGCATGGGTTCGCCCTATTGCCCCAACAGCCTTGCCACATAGCGCGCGATCAAGTCTACTTCCATGTTCACTTCGTCCTGCGGCTTAGCCGCGCCCCAAGTGGTGATTTCAAGCGTCGTAGGGATGAGGTTGATGGTGAAAACCGGGCCCGAAACTTCATTGACGGTCAACGACACGCCGTTGAGTGCCACCGATCCCTTCGGCGCGATGTATTTTGCGAGGGCATCGGGCGCGCGTATTTCGAATATTTTCGAAAAGCCGGAGAGCGTAACACTTACCACGCTTGCGACGCCGTCGACATGGCCGGAAACGATATGGCCGCCCATCTCGTCGCCCGCGCGAAGCGACCGTTCGAGGTTGATCTCGCGGCCCTCCCGCCAACTGCCGAGCGTCGTCTTGCTGAGTGTTTCGTTCGATACGTCGAGCCTGAATTGCGCGCCGCCCGCGACCGGCTCCACGGCTGTCGCGGTCAGGCAACAGCCATCGCAGCAAATCGATGCGCCGAGCGCGATTGACGCCGGATTCCACGGGCAGGCGATGACGAAACGGCCATTATCCGCGGCTCTGACTATCCCTTTAGCTTGTACAAGACCGGTGAACATTTGCAATCAGACCTGCCAGTGAGCGGATGAGCGAAAGACGTGGACGGTATCGGCGCCCGCCTTCCGGCGCGCAGCCAATATATAGGACTTGGAAGCGGAGACTAGCTCTAAACCTTGCCCCCCAAAAGCGGGAAGGGTTGCACTTTCGTCAAGCCGCCCCTCGCCTTGCATGAGGATGATCTCATCAGCAAGACCGGCATCGACAAATGCGCGGGCTGTGGTTGGGCCGCCCTCGACGAGCAGGCGCGTGACGCCTTCCGCTGCCAGCCGCATGAGCACGAGGTGAAGGCTCAACCTTCCGCTGGAAGACGCACCGACATCAAAGATCCTAACACCGGGCCGGCCCATAGCGCCACATTGCGAGGAATCGCCGCACACGATCCAGACGGCCGGGCCGCCCGGCTGAAACAAACGCGCAGCGGGCGGCACATCGCAGCGGGGCGCGAGCACAACCCGCACCGGGGAACGCGCTTCGAGGCCGGGCAGCCGGCAGGACAGTTCTGGGTCGTCGGCTTCGATGGTTTTGCGGCCCACGAGGATCGCATCGGCGCGCGCCCGCAACAGATGGGCTTGCGCGCGCGCGGTCTCACCGGTGACCCAAACGGGGTTGCCCATTCCAACAGGCACGCGCCCGTTTGCATCCACGGCAAGCTTGATCTGGACAAAAGGCCGCCGCTCGGTGACACGGAGCGCGTGTCCGAGATTGAGCCAATCGGCCTCCTTGGCGAAATCTCCGCGCAGCACCTTGACGCCATGGCTCTCAAGCCAGGCCAGCCCGCGCCCGGCCACCCGCATGTCCGGATCGAGCGATCCATAAACGACGGTTGCCGCTCCGGCATCGGCGATGGAATGAGCGCAGGGCGGCGTTGCCCCAAAATGGCTGCAGGGCTCAAGCGTGGTGAAAATGACCGAACCGCGAGCTTTTTCGCCCGCTTGGCGGAGCGCTTGCACCTCCGCATGCGGCCGCCCGCCTGGCGCCGTGACCGCGCTTGCGACGATCTCCCCCGTAGCCGCGTCCGCGATCACCGCCCCGACCGACGGGTTCGGCGATGTTGTGCCCAAATTTCCCTCGGCGAGAAAAAGGGCGCGGCGCATCAGCGAGGCCATGCGCGCAGGCGGAAATGGCATCCCGGCCCCTTGGGTTGCACTTGAGGAGTGTACGGGTATGCCTGTCATAGCGCCGCCGTCATCCCGTGCGCAGTGCAACGCAACGCGGTGCACTGCAGACACGGGATCTTTACGAACCCGGCGCCCGTTACGCTCTCGTGTCTGCGCAGCGGCATTTCACGCCGCAGCGAGCACGGGATGACGCTTTCAGACAGGTCTATCAACCACTCAGCCGGATTTGGCATCGTTCATTTATCTTCGGCGGCGCGAGCGAAAGAATCGCCCAGCTCGCCCAGCACGCGTTGAAAGTCCTTGGCTTCGCGGAAATCGCGATACACGCTCGCATAGCGGATATAGGCGACGCCGTCGATAGCCTTAAGCCCTTCCATGACGAGGCTGCCGACATCTTGCGAGCTTATCTCGGCATCGTTACGGTTTTCGAGCGCGCGCACGATCGAGCTGACGAGCTGCTCGACACGCTCTTCGCTAACTTGCCGCTTCCTGAGCGCGATGCCGATGGAGCGGGTGAGTTTATCGCGGTCGAACGGCACGCGGCGCCCGTCCCGCTTCACGATGGTCAGTTCGCGAAGCTGGACGCGCTCGAAGGTCGTAAATCGCGCGCTACAAGAAGGACAGGATCGCCGCCGGCGGATCGCGGCATGATCTTCCGAAGGCCGGCTGTCGCGCACTTGTGTGTCAAGCGCGCCGCAATGGGGACACCGCATTTTCCGTTAGCCCGATTTCTGCGGCTCCGCTGTGCCGCTTCGTCTACGCCCTACTGCTTACATAGATTGGGAAGCGGTTGCAAAGAGCAAGGGCCTCGGCCTTCACAGCCTCCTCGGCATCCCGCGCTTTGTTATCGCCCTGCTTCAGCCCGTCGAGGACCGAGACGATCATGCCGCCGATTGCGGAGAATTCGTTCAATCCAAATCCGCGCGTAGTTCCCGCCGGCGAGCCGACCCTGATGCCGGAGGTGATCGTTGGCTTCTGCGGATCGAACGGAACGCCGTTCTTATTGACGGTGATATGAGCGCGCCCGAGCGCGGCTTCGGCCGCTTTGCCGGTCAAGCCTTTGGGTCTCAGGTCGACAAGAAGCAGATGCGTGTCGGTGCCGCCGGACACGAGATCGACACCCCCGGCTTTGAGGGTCTCGCCCAGCGTTTTGGCATTGGCCACAACCGCTTGCGCATAGTCCTTGAACTCGGGCCGCAGCGCCTCGCCGAAGGCAACGGCTTTCGCGGCGATGACATGCATCAAGGGCCCGCCTTGAAGGCCCGGGAAAATTGCGGAGTTGATCTTCTTGGCTAGGTCGCTGTCATTTGTGACGATCAGCGCGCCGCGCGGGCCGCGCAGCGTCTTATGTGTGGTGGTCGTTGCGATATGCGCGTGCGGGAAGGGGCTTGGATGAGCGCCGCCGGCCACGAGCCCTGCAAAATGGGCCATGTCCACAAGCAGCAGCGCGCCAACGCTATCGGCAATCTCGCGAAACTTCTTGAAATCGATGATGCGCGCATAGGCCGAGCCGCCGGCGATGATGAGGCGCGGCTTGTGATCGTGTGCCAAGCGCTCCACCTGCTCGTAATCGATGTAGCCGGTATCGGGGCACACGCCGTAATGCACGGCGTTGAACCATTTCCCGGAGAGATTGGGAGCCGCGCCGTGCGTCAAGTGGCCGCCCATGTCGATACCCATCCCGAGAATGGTGTCGCCCGGCCTCAGGAGGGCCAGGAACACGCCCTGATTGGCCTGGCTGCCGGAATGGGGCTGCACATTCGCAAATTCGCAAGCGAACAGGCGCTTGGCGCGCTCGATGGCAAGCTCCTCGGCGACATCGACAACGTGGCAGCCGCCATAATAGCGCTTGCCCGGATAGCCTTCGGCATATTTGTTGGTGAGGATGGACCCCGCCGCCTCAAGCACGGCGCGCGACACATAGTTCTCGGACGCGATCAACTCGATCTCATCGTGCTGGCGCGTGAGTTCGCTCGCTAAAACACCGGCGATCTCGGGATCGGACTGGTCGAGCGGCGCCGAAAAGAACTTGCCTTGGGCAGAATGCGGATCGTGCTTCGAATGAAGCTTTGCGGTTACGGGGGACATCAGGCCTCTGTTCGATGAAATCGCAGTGCCGGCGCAGTATAAAAACTTTGCGCAGGATTGCAATCGGGGGCGCCGCGCTTGCGCACCGTTGCGCTAAACCGCCTCTTTGACCGGATCGGTTAGCCCAGCGCTTTCTTTGCCCGGCTCCCTCTCCGGCTGCGAAGCGAGCCATTTCCGATAAGGCTCGGACGCGGCTACCTGCGCCCATTCCTCCTCGGAGCAGAGTTCGGCGAGAATCTCGATTGCGATGCGATCCTGCTCATCGGGCGGCAAATCCACGAGCCGCAATATCGCCTCATCGAGCAGCTCCGAGCGGATTTGGGCCATGCGCCATTCCTTCTCCGGCGTATCTTGTTGCGTGCGCGGCATCCGGGGCGCCGCTTCTGTTGCGCCGGCGAAATATTAACTCTCTGACCGGTAGCCTATGGTCAACGCAAGAGTAACGCCAATTTTAGTCGAATCCAATGGCTAGGTTTACGCCCTTTCCACAGTTCGCTTTTCGCGGCTTTTTCATAGAGAGTCACTATGCATGCGAAGGCGGACTATTCCTCAACCGGCCGGGATTTGAGATGCGGGCCGGCGGCGTATTTGGCTGAATGCCTCAACAGGCGTTTCCTTCGCATTGCCCTTTGCATCCGTTGGATTGCCGGCATAGGTTTGGCGCTTTGCTATAATTGCGTTAACACCTTATCTGCTTTTGAAAGAATATCAGGCCTGCGTAGGAGTGTTTCTCGTATGTGTGAGACTTGCGGAGAAGAAAGCGACATTCCGCCTCCTTCTGGCAACGGTCCCATGAGTGCCAAGCAGCGGGATTATTTAGTTTCGCTTGCGAGGCGGTTCGGTGTCAACTTCGACGATGAGTTGACCAAGGCAGAGGCCGCCCATGCAATTAGCTACTTAAAGCCAAAGCTTAGAAAGCGTTGGCGGAAGTTCAGCAAGGCGGAGGAGGAGAGAAGTTCTTATTGAGTAATCTCTCCGAGCTTTAGCAGGGCGGTTTCTCGACATAGACCTCCGCCCCCATCTCCTTAAACTTTTCGCTCATCTCCGCCATGCCGTGCTCCGCCGCCATCTCCGGCGTCTCGTTCAGCTTCGCGGCGTAATCCCGCACCTGCTGCGTGATCTCCATCGAGCAGAATTTCGGCCCGCACATCGAGCAAAAATGCGCGACCTTATGCGCCTCCTTTGGCAGCGTCTCGTCATGCATGGCGCGCGCGCCTTCGGGGTCGAGGCCGAGATTGAACTGATCCTCCCAACGGAACTCGAAGCGGGCGCGCGAGATCGCATCGTCGCGAAGTTGCGCCGCCGGGTGGCCCTTGGCGAGGTCGGCAGCGTGCGCCGCGATCTTATAGGCGATCACGCCGGCCTTCACGTCGTCGCGGTCCGGCAGGCCAAGGTGTTCCTTCGGCGTCACATAGCAAAGCATGGCCGTGCCGAACCAGCCGATCATGGCCGCGCCGATGGCGCTGGTGATGTGATCGTGCGCGGGCGCGATGTCGGTGACGAGCGGCCCGAGTGTATAGAACGGCGCCTCGCCGCACAGCGCGAGCTGCTTCTCGACATTCACCTTGATCTTATGCAGCGGCACATGCCCGGGGCCTTCGATCATCACTTGGCAGCCCTTCGCCCAGGCCACCTTCGTTAGCTCGCCCAGCGTCTCCAGCTCGGCGAACTGTGCGCGATCGTTCGCGTCCGCGATCGAGCCCGGCCGCAAGCCGTCGCCGAGGCTGAACGACACGTCGTAGCGCCGCATGATGTCGCAAATATCGCCGAAGCGCTCGTAGAGGAAACTCTCGCGGTGATGGGCGAGGCACCACTTCGCCATGATCGCGCCGCCTCGTGACACGATACCGGTCACGCGCTTCGCTGTCAGCGGCACGTAGCGCAGCCGCACGCCAGCGTGGATGGTGAAATAGTCGACGCCCTGCTCGCATTGCTCGATCAGCGTATCCTTGTACACCTCCCAATCGAGCTTCACCGGATCGCCGTCCACCTTTTCCAGCGCCTGATAGATCGGTACGGTGCCGATGGGCACGGGCGCGTTGCGGATGATCCATTCGCGCGTGGTGTGGATGTTGCGCCCCGTGGAAAGGTCCATCACCGTGTCGGCGCCCCAGCGGATCGCCCAGACCATTTTCTCCACTTCTTCCTCCACCGAGGAGGTTACGGCGGAGTTGCCGATATTGGCGTTCACCTTAGTGAGGAAGTTGCGGCCGATGATCACCGGCTCAAGCTCTGCGTGGTTGATGTTGGCGGGGATGATGGCGCGGCCGCGCGCGACCTCGCTACGCACGAATTCCGGCGTGATGAACTCCGGGATGGTGGCGCCGAAACTTTCGCCATCGGCCAGCGCTTCCTTGGCGCGGTCGAGCGCGGCGGCGCGGCCGAGATTCTCGCGGTGCGCGATGTAGATCATCTCTTCGGTGATAACGCCCGCGCGCGCGAGTTCGAGCTGGGTGATTCCGCCGTTGTCATGGCCGGGCTCGACCCGGCCATCCACGGATAAGGCCACCGCGCTGCGATCTTGGCTCTGGATGGCCGGGTCACGCCCGGCCATGACAACGTAACGCAGCGGGAATTCGCGCGCCGCGTGCGCCGCTCCCACATTGCCGTTGTCTTCGGGCTTGACCTGGCGGCCCTGGTATCGCTCCACGCTGCGCGCTTTCACCCAGGGCTCGCGGATGCGACTCAACCCCTTACTTACGTCGATAGAAACAGCCTCATCCGAATAAGGCCCGCTCGTGTCGTAGACGCGGAACGGTGGCTCGCCGGTCGACGGGTGCAATGCTATCTCGCGGAACGGCACCGCTATATCTTCCCGTCCCTCTGGCGCACTGTAAATTTTCTTAGAGCCTGGCAGGTTACCCGTAGTGACTTGAACCGGCTCAACGGTTTTTGATTCGATGGGCGCGTTCATTACGCGGCTCCTTTCTTATTGCCGAGAAGCGTTTCGTAGATCAAGGCCTCGACGCGGCCCGGATCGCGGATGCCGTGAAGCCCGGCCCTATAACCAGAAGAACCTTCGCCCAGCGGGCCGAAATCGAACAAAATGGAACCCTCGCTCTCGCCGCCGGATCGCACGAAGCCAGACAGTTTGGCAGGGCTATAGCTTTGGGTTGGACCGTTCAGGCCGGCGGCGATAATGACCCGCCGGTTCGTCAAGCCGTAAGCCGTGCGCCAGCAATACGCGGCCTTTTTGGCGGTCCAAAGCCAAACCGCCGCACCGAGAAGGGAAAACAGCGAAGCCATGAAGACGCCAAGCTTGAGCGAACCCAACTGCGAGGCTTTGACGGCCAGGGAGCGGACCGCCAGGCCCGTCCAGATCGTCATGAAGGCAAGCACGCCCAAATAGTTTCTGGCTGCGCGCCAAGGCTTCGGCACTCCGAACCACACCAGGGTTTCGCCTAGTCGCAACCTCCGCGCCATAATAGATTGAGCTTCGATTTCGTCCACAATAACCATCCCTCCGCCGGTCCTAACCGGATCAGGTTCAACGGGTTGCCGCGCGGCGCGTTCCCTTGCCTCTGAGAGGTAAGCGAAACCTCAGCGCAATCTCAGCCGCATGCCTGCGGCCCCCCAAGGTAGGCATATACTGGGGCGCGAAAGTCACATTGGCAAGTTTCGAAAGTTGAAAACCTGTTAAAGGACACAGAAGCGCCCCGAATCGGCACCCAATTTCTATTTCAGTACAAGCCGCGCCAACGCCTGGCTGCCGGCAAACCGCAACCGTATCGAACGTTGGTGACAATAATGTTGAAGCATCTGGTTCTTTCCTGCGCCGCAGCTCTCGCTCTTGCGGGATGCGCCGGCTCGAATATGGATCAGCCCCTCGCTCAGGCCGCGGCGGTCGACGTATCGAAGATGCCCCCGGCGGGCATTTTCACCGTCAAGGACGTCGTCGTCACCGAACAGGGTCCAGATACGCTGCGTTTAGCGGCGGCGAGCACGACGAAATTCACCTTCGACAACTTGTCCGCGGTTGTGTGGTGCCGCGCCCGCCAGGAAGCCACCGCGCGGAAATACGATGGCTGGTATCAAGATGGCATCCAGCAAGTCTCTAGCGGCCCTGGCCAGCCGCAGACGGTTATCGCGACAGCACGTTTCTTCAAGGGCAAGGCCCCCGAGGGAAAGAAGACCTTGAAGAACGAGAAGAGCCCCTGCCACGAGGTTCCCGCGGTCGCGAAGGCTAAGATCTAACTCCGCCTTCGCCGCAGCTGACATCTGGCCGCACCCTGTTGTGATCCCGTGCGCGGTGCAGTACGAATCCGTCATTCCGGAACGGCGTTTTTGACGCCGTATCCGGTATCGTTGCGACCGCCAGCGCCTTTTGCAATCCCGTGTATGCGCAGCGTCATTGCATGCCGCAGCGCACACGGGACGCCTCCGCGGATGGGATCGACCGGATGGGGTATGATACCGGTCAGTTGCCGGGAGCCGGCTTCGCTTTCTCCTCCGGCAGTTCATCGCGCGCGTTCGCCAGATATAGCTTCACAGCGTCGCGAAGCCAGTCGAGGTTGCGGAGATTAACGTCCGTCTGCCGCGACGGGATGGCAATTCCTGCCGCGGTCAATGCATCGAGGATCGCGATCCGCAGATCGGTCCTTGTATCTACGCTCTTTTCCAAATCGTAAATATAAGCATAAAGTTTGAAATTCAGCGTGTCGGAGTCGAAGTCCTCGAAATCGACAAAGGGTGCCGGCGAGCGCATGACGTTCGGATGGGCTTGCGCGGTGTGCAGGAGGATCTCCTTTACTTTTCGGGGATCGCTACCGAATCCGGCGCCCACCGATATCGCCACCCGTCCTGTATTGTTCCGCAGCGTCCAGTTTTTCACTTTTTCGCTTATGAAGAATGAATTGGGGATAAGCACATTCGCGCGATCGGACGTTTCGATCTCGGTCGAGCGCACACTGATCTTGCGGACATAGCCTTCTTCGCCTCCCACGATGACGAGGTCGCCAACTTTGATCGGCCGCTCCGCCAGCAAGATGAGGCCAGAAACGAAGTTGTTCACCACGCTCTGCAGGCCGAAACCGATGCCGACGGAGAAAGCGCCCGCCACGATGGCAAAGTTGGAGAGGCTAAAGCCTGCGTAGGACAGAGAGAACAGCGCGGCCGCGAATACGCCGATATAGCCTACGCCTGTGCGGATCGAGTCGCGCAACCCTCCCGATAGGCCGGCGGGCTTCAGAACTTGATTGTCGAGCCAGCGCTGGAAAAATTTCGCGGCAAAATAGCCAAGGACGAAAACGACGATGGAGGCGAGCAGCGCAGCAAGCGAAACCTGCGTGCTGCCGATCCGGAAGCCGAAAAAGAGCTGCCGGTACCACTCAAGAATATCGGCCCAGGCAAATTGCCATTGATTGAGAATGAGCGGAATTGCGGAAAGCAGCACCGCGAACTTGAGCAGCAGACTCACCGGAACCGAGAGCCGCTGGCGGCTGCCTTGGTCGAGCTTGGGCACCGTTGCAAGCCAAGAGCCCACGCTGGAGCTTTCGTTTACCATCGCCTGCGCAACGCCGTCTGCCCAAAGCAGCAAGAGATAGACGATCGCCAGGATCGCGCCCGTGACGATAAGCTGTTGTGTAATGAAGCGCGACAAAGAAAGATAGCCCGCCGCCCCAGTCGCGACAATGGCGAAGGCTATGATCCAGATGGGAATCCTGAGCGTGCGAAGCCAGGAAATCGAAGGGAGGCCCTCATCACGCTCTTTATTCAGGGGCGTCGCGAGAATGGCGGCGAGCAACAACGCGATTATGGTGTTCGGAAACAGAGTCAATGCCAATTTCGGCGAGTCCGGTGCCTTGAAGAGGAACGCTGCCGTTAGGACAAAGGTCGCGGCTCCGTAGATTAAGGCCACTGTCAGTATGAGAGTTGAAATGCGCACAGCGGCGGCATTCGACGCGGGAATCAAGCGCCACCGGCTGTCGCCGGGCGAGAGGGCGGTGGAAATCAACGCATTCACCACCACAACGACTATGATCGAGCGGGCGCCAGAGTAGAAAAGCCAGCCGATATCGACCGGCAGTGTCTGAATCTGATCGACGGCGTTATAAAGAAAAACAAGCGGCAGGATCGCCGGTAACGATCTGAGAAGAATGACCCCCGCCGCATCCGATGCGCGCCGCCAAAAGGGAGGCTCACCGCAGTCGTCTTTCCACCGTCTTAGCCTGCGCACGCCAAGCAAACCCAAAACGCTCAAGCCGAGCCATGCCGCCAGCGCAACCTCTGCAAAGGAAACGGCCTGATCGTCTTCGAAGCGCCACCATTCCACCACGGCGTTGCGCACCTTAGTTATCAGTCCCAGAATTTGACCGGGCGCGCTTTTCCAGGTCTCAGGAAAAAAAGCTCCTGACGAACGCCGGAAAAGATTATTTGCGACCCTGGTGCGCCGGATGTCCAGAAGTTGCCCGAGGAGCTTGCTGATCCGATTCTGTGTGCGATCGAGCGCAGCGTGCGTTGAGGTGAGATACGCGAGATAGGCATTCGCTTCTTCGCGGGAGATCGCGGCCTGCTCCGGTTCGGGCATGGCACCTTTTTCCGGCGCGGGAGGCAGCCCCTGTACGTCCTCGTTCGCCGAATTGAGTATGGGCTGAAGCTTGTTCCCAAACTCCTCGCCATTCGCGCGCAACTTAAAAAGCTCGGTGCGATAATCGTTCAAAGCCTTACCATCGGCCTTGGGGTCGTTCATGCCTTGCTCGATCTGGTTGAGGCCGTCCTGCCAGCTCTTGAGCTTGGCATCGATATCCACGCCCGTTGCATTCCTTGCTTTCTTGGCGATGGCCGCCTGATCCACTTGCCGGACGGGCGCTGCTGGGGTGGCGGGTGCTGCAGGCGCGGCTGCGGCGGCGGCAGGCTTTGCGGCCGGCGCCGCCGCTGGGCTCTGAGCCGTCGCGCCAGCGCTCATGAGGGTGATCGCCGCGAAAATCGCGCACACTATAACGCCGTGCCGCACAACCATAAGACTAGGCCTTCTATCCGGAAGCTGGACTACAGTTCACATCTACTAGAGGCGAATGTGCGGGCAATATGGCAAACAATGTGCGCGCTTTACTATGAGCGCAAAGATGCCATTCAAAAAGCGCGGCCGGCCGGCGCGCCTCAAAGGAAGTCGGCGCCGATCGATCGCTCGCGCAGCGTCGAAAGCTTGGGCTCAAGCTCTACCCAAAGCTGCCGTGCCGCTTCGAGTTTCTTGCTGACATCGTCGGGCTCAAACCGGCTCTCAAATGGGCGGTAGCGCTGCTTTTTCGCATAAAAACGAATATCGCTGGTATGCCGCGCGTCGAGAAACTTTCCGGCGTGCCGCTTGGCGAGGCCTTCGACCGGGAAGAAATATATTTCGGTGTAGCCGCGCATGTCCGGGGCCGCCAGCACTTGTCCCTGCTCGTACCAATATTGCAGTGTGCGGTTACGGTATAGAGACTGCACGGAGTGGAATGCCTGAGCATGGGTGCCGTCAGTGCGCCAATCGTCTCCCGAAACGTAAAGCTGACCGTCCCGGTAATCGACGCTGAGGAAACCGAAATACAGCGCTTGCTGTTTCTCCATATCGATGACCACGAGAGGCCAATCCCCCTCGATGGAGTTCTTGCCGCTGAGCAGCTTGCGCAATGCGCGCGAAAAATAGGGGATTTTCTCCAAAATGACCTTGGCAAGCGTGTCGCTCATCCGGAACATCAGAGCGAGCCCAGCAAGGACCGCCGGAAGAGCGTACGTCTTATATTCTGCCATATGAGAGAGCAGCAGCTCCCAATGCTGCAGAACCCACCACGTGAGTGCCGCCACCGCCGCATGGATTGCCGAATGTACGCCCCGGAACAAGTGTGCCGCCCAACCTAAGTTTCATCGATGGTGCCCGGTGCACTGTTGCACAGAGTTCCGGTGCGGCGCAATCCCCCCAGCGCTTTCGAGGATAGTTCAGAGCCGTGTGTTGCCCGGCAGTTAACCGGAAGGGTCCCAGTCCGCGTTGCGCGTTACCCGGAAACAAGCACGCTCTTGACGTTTACGAACTCGCGTATGCCGAACTGCGAGCACTCGCGGCCATAGCCCGAGTGCTTCACGCCGCCAAAAGGCAAGCGTGGATCGGACCGCACGGCGGCGTTCACGAAGCTCATGCCGGCTTCGAGCTGCGCGGCTGCGATGCCCTCGCCGCGGGCAAGGTTTGACGTGATGACCCCCGAGCCAAGGCCGAATGGCGAGTCATTGGCGATCTGGATTGCATCGGCCTGGTCATGCGCTTCGATAATTGCAGCGACGGGGCCGAACACCTCCTCATCGTGGGCGGGCTGGCCCTGCCTCACGTCGGTGAGCACCGTTGGCGGATACCACGCGCCGGGTTTATCGGGAATCGTACCGCCGCAAAGGAGCCGCGCACCCTTGGCGATGCTGTCTTGCACCTGCCGGTGGATTTCATCGCGGGCCTTTATGCTCTGCATCGGGCCGAGTTTTGTGTTGGCATCGTGCGGATCGCCCATGGCGATGGCTTGCATCTTATCCGCGAAGGCTTTCTCGAACGCCTCTTTCACTGCTGGAACGACGATAAAGCGCTTGCCCGCGATGCAGCTTTGCCCGCCATTCACCATCCGGGCGGCGGTCGAAACGGCGGCTGCGCGCTCGGCATCGGCGTCTTCTAGAATGAGATAGGCGTCGCTTCCACCAAGCTCCAGCACGCATTTCTTGAGGTTGCGGCCTGCCGCCGCGGCAACGCTTTGCCCGGCCGCCACGCTGCCTGTAAGCGTCACGGCGGCGATAGCGGGATTATCGATGACCGCCTCCACTTCGCGGCTCGGGATGAGCAGCGTCCGGAAGATATTTTCAGGAAAGCCGGCTTCGCGGAACACATCTTCAATGGCAAGCGCGCAGCCCGGGACGTTGCTCGCGTGCTTTAGAACGGCCGCGTTGCCAGCCATCAGCGCAGGCGCCGCGAACCGGAACACCTGCCAGAAGGGAAAATTCCAGGGCATGATGGCGAGCACCGTGCCGAGCGGATTGAAGGTTACGAAGGCTTTCGGGCCGCCCATATCCACGGGCTCGGGACTAAGAAAGCGCTCGGCGTGCTCAGCGAAGAAGACGCAGTTGAACGCGCATTTCTCGATTTCGCCGAGACCCTCGCCATGCGTCTTGCCCATCTCGGCGGTCATGAGTTCCGCGAATTCCGGCGCGCGGCGCCGGAGCGTTGCAGCGGCCGCTTTCATGAGATTCGCACGCTCGCTAAAAGGACGCTGCCGCCAATCTTGAAAAGCGCTGTGCGCCTCCTTCGCAAGAGCGAGGGCTTCTTCCAGCGTATGTCCGCGATAGGTTTTGCCCGGCTGCCCTGTCGCGGGGTTTTCCGTTTTGAATAGGGGATGGCCATTGGCCTCGGGTGCGGAAGTCTGCTGCTCCGCTTGAGCGCGGTGTGACGTGCCGGTAGACATCTTCGCCTCGAAGAATGGATGAGATGCTTCAATAAGCGCGTCCAGCCGGAGAGGTTCCTTTGGAGAGGGGCAAGCTGGTCACATCTCAGTGCGCCGGGGCACCG
Source organism: Rhodomicrobium sp. (assembly GCA_052148445.1). Taxonomy (GTDB): domain Bacteria; phylum Pseudomonadota; class Alphaproteobacteria; order Rhizobiales; family Rhodomicrobiaceae; genus Rhodomicrobium. The sequence continues at coordinate 19,495 of JBKQIH010000166.1, read as the reverse complement.
CCAAGAATTCGTTCGGCTTCGCGAAACAGCGCTGGATCGACTTGGCGGCCGGACGCTCCGGCGTTGTCTTCGATCTGCGCCGGACGCGTTGCTCCGGCGATTGCCGAGGCCACATTGTCGAGCCGCAAAACCCATGCGAGCGCAAATTGCGCCATCGAAAGCCCGGCCGCGGCCGCGAGCGGTTCCAGACGCTGCACCGCATCGAGAACGCGGCGTTCCAGCCAAGCCCTGCGGAAAAAAGTTCCCATGCCGGGGCTTGCCGCGCGCGTTCCGGATCGTGGCGCCTCGCCGGGTTTATACTTACCCGTCAGTACCCCCTGTGCGAGCGGCGACCAGACGATCTGCGAGATTCCTTCAGCTTCGCACAGAGGGATGATCTCCGCCTCGGGTTCGCGCCAAAGGAGCGAATATTGCGGCTGGCTCGAAATGAAGCGTACTACTTCAGGCATTTCGAGAGCCGCCCGGATGCTCGCCGCCGGCCATTCGGAGAAGCCTACATACCGGGCCTTCCCCGCTTGCACCACCTCGGTCAACGCTTGCATCGTTTCTTCCAGCGGAGTTTCCGCGTCGAAACGATGACACTGGTACAGATCCACGTAGTCCGTCTTGAGCCGGGACAGAGAGGCATCGATCTGCTTGTGGATTTGCGTGCGTGAAAGGCCGCGATCGTGGTCTGTCATCGGAAAGTACAGCTTGGTTGCAAGCACATACTTGTCGCGGGGCACACCGGTCAGAGCCTCGCCGAGGATCGTTTCCGCCGCACCTCTGCCGTAAATATTCGCCGTGTCGATCAAGTTAATGCCAAGGTCCAGCGCCTTATGCACGCAAGCCCGCGAGGTTGCCGCATCGACACCGCCCGAATAGGTTAGCCAAGACCCAAGCGCGATCTCGGAAACTAATAAGCTACTCGCGCCAAGCCTGCGGTATTTCATAAGCGACTCCTTTTTACCGGGCCGGTACGCTACAGCGGGACCCGCGAACGCGGGAACCGGCCTTGCGATGAGATCACGCGCAAACAACAACTTGGACAGCATCTTCGATTCCATCGCAGGCGATATCGCTCTAAGACTCAACAAGTGCGTTATTCATGCTACAAGGCGTGACAAAATTTCTTGCAGCCTTAGTGCGATCGCTTACCGTCTCCGCACGCCATCCTACACTCGCAAAACCACCGGCAGCCTCCAAAGATGCAATCGATGTTGAACAGACGAACCCTGCTTCATGCCGCGATCGTGCTGGTGGCCCTTTTCGGCACGCCCGCAGAGTTGCACGCGCAGCGAGCGAACGATCCCGCAGCCGCGGCCCTGATCGGGTCCGACTCGCGGTTTCAACCCGTCATCGGCGAGCATGGCATGGTCGCGGCGCAGGAAAAGATCGCCGCACAGGTGGGCGCGGATATTTTGAAGGAGGGCGGCAACGCGGTGGATGCCGCCGTCGCAACCGGTTTCGCGCTTGCCGTGACCCATCCTCAGGCAGGTAATATCGGCGGCGGCGGATTTATGCTGATTGCGCTCGCCGGCGGCAAGAAAATCACCGCCATCGACTACCGCGAGACCGCACCGGCCGCCGCGACGCCCGATATGTTCCTCGATGGAAATGGCAATGTTGACAAGGACCGCGCTCGCTACAGTCACGCTTCAGCTGGCGTGCCTGGAACGGTAGCCGGCCTGCTCTACGCCCTTGAGCGTTACGGCACGATGCCGCGCGAGCATGTGCTCGCACCGGCAATCAAGCTCGCGGAAGAAGGCTTTCCGGTATCTTTTGGATTGGCGTTTGCGCTGGAAAAAAGCCACGAGCGTTTTGCGAGCGATCCGTCGAGCCAGGTGTATTTCGAGCGTCCGGACGGCAAGTCCTATATGGCAGGCCAAATTCTCCGCCAGCCAGATCTCGCGAAAACGCTACGCGCCATCTCCCGCGAAGGTGCGCGGGGCTTTTACGAAGGGCCCGTTGCGAGCCTGATCGCCGGCGAGATGAAGCAGGGCGGCGGCCTTATTTCACTGGATGATCTTAGAAATTACCGTCCCACCGAGCGGGAACCGGTTCGCGGGACCTATCTTGGTTATGACATCGCATCGATGCCGCCGCCTTCGTCCGGCGGGGTCCACGTCATTGAGATGCTCAACATTCTTGAAGGCTACGATCTAGCAAAGCTTGGGCACAATACGGCCGATTCGATACACCGGCTCGTGGAAGCGATGCGCCGCGCTTACGCCGACCGCGCCAAATATCTTGGAGACCCGGGCTTCGTGAAGGTGCCTGTGGCGGGCCTTGTGAGCAAGGAGTACGCCGCACAGCTTAGGGCGGGCATCGATCTCAGCCGCGCAACAAAATCCGAGGATGTTTCGGCCGGACGGCCGCCCTCGCCCGAAGGGGAGCAGACCACCCACTTTTCCATCGTGGATCAGGCCGGCAATGCGGTTTCGAACACCTACACGCTCAATCTTGCCTTTGGAAGCGGCTACTCCGTCGATGGCGCCGGCTTCCTCCTCAACAACGAGATGGACGACTTTTCGTCGAAACCCGGCGCCCCCAATGCCTTCGGCCTCATCGGCGGGGAGGCAAACGCGATTGCACCCGGCAAGCGCCCGCTATCGTCCATGGCTCCAACCATCGTGCTCAAAGACGGCGCACCCTATCTCGTAACCGGCAGTCCGGGCGGAAGCACCATCATCACCGTGGTGCTGCAGGAAATCTTGAACGTGCTTACATTCAAGATGAATGTTGCAGAAGCGACGGCCGTTGCCCGCGTCCATCATCAATGGCACCCCGATATTGTCATCACCGAACGGGGCGTTTCAGACGACACGTTGCGCATTTTAGAGGCGAGAGGATTTATCCTTCCGAAGAATCCCGACGGAACCTATCAGCACCGGGTGCTGGGCCGCGCGAATTCTATCGTCAAGGCCGACGGTTATTTTCTTGGCGCGGCCGATACAAGGGACGGAGATAGCGCCGCGGTTGGATTTTAGAGCGCGCTTTCATATCGCAAAGCCGGTTCCCGGCTTTGCGGAACACGCTCCAGAGCCATCGCGATCCATCCCTCCGGGCTTTAGTACGCAGAACGCTTTCAAGTTGCAGAATACAATCTGAAAGTGTAGGCAGCGTAAAATGAACCCGTAGAAATTGAGCTAGATCTGTGCTTTTTCGAAAATGCCCGCAAGGCCGGCGAGTGGATCGAGATCGGCAAGCGCCCCCGTCTTGATCGATCGGCGGGTACGCCATGGCCGTAGGGAAGGCGGTAGCGGCACGCCGGGAGTGTGCCAGAAGCGACGGCTGGGACGGACGGGGAGGAGGATGAGGACATCCAAAAGCTTTACTGGCGTCTCGATCTGATGCTGATCGGCGGATTACGCGCACGATGCGCCAAAAGAGTATGACCTGCACAAGACCACCGGGCTGCGTCGCAGCCGCCTTAAACTGCTATGTGGATTTGGCGGACAACATGAAGGCTGGAAAAATTTATCGGGGCCCCTGTCCTTGCGGAAGCCGGCAATCCTATGAGAGATGCTGTCAGCGCTGGCACGAGGGCGAAGTGCCCGCGGACGCGGAAGCGCTGATGCGTTCGCGCTACACCGCTCATGTGCTAAGGCTCGAGGATTACTTGCTCGCCACCTGGCACCCCAAGACGCGGCCGCTTGAGCTTAACCTTGCTTCGCCGCCGCAGCGCTGGCTGGGTCTGAAGGTGCTGCGTCATGAGGCCAGTACCTCCGCCGCTGCCATCGTCGAATTCATAGCCCGCTACAAGGCGAGCGGCCGCGTGCACGAACTGCGCGAAACGAGCCGGTTTGTCCGCGAGGACGGGCGGTGGCTGTATGTTGACGGCGACGCCCCTGACTGAAACTCGCGTGGCTTACAAGCTGCCGGCGGCTCTTGCCGCATCTCTTAATCGGACATCGGACTCGCTGCTTTTCGCGCCACGTCCGGGAACGCCCTCACCGGTAGAACCTCCACATACGCTGTATCGTGCGGTCGATCTCCTCCGCGGCCGGAGCGAAGGGCTGGAGGTTAATCCTCACAATATTGTCGTAGCCCATCTGCCAAGGCAGACGCATCAATAGCCGCCAAATCGGAAGCCGGCGCCAATCGGCGAGCAGCGCCGAATTCACGGGCTGCTTGAGCTTGATATGGAGTTCCTCCATTTCGAGAGTGCGCATCGAATAGGTGACGAGGCTGATATCGGAGATGGCGCGCCAGGCGATGAGCCCGAAGCCGTCTATGAACAGCCCGTACTGGTTTGCACCAAGCCGTACCCGGTTTTCCGTAAAGGGAAAGAAATAGTAGGCGGAGCAGCCGGCAAGAATGGCGGTGACCGACAGGAGCTGATAACCCCACGTCAGCCACGCGGCAAAAGTAGCTGCCGCGATCAGCGCGAGCACATGGAAACGCGCGGCCTCGGCGCGATTATAGGGTAGGATGAAACCATGCTGCAAATAGGCAGGCAATTCGGGGCGCCGCGCCATGAATCCTCCCGGTCCGTGCCTTGAAGGCCGGTTCGAGGGGTCACCGGCCTGACTGTCCGCGATGCCTCAAAAGATGATCTGCAAGTACAAGCGCAACCATTGCCTCCCCGACCGGCACTGCCCTGATGCCTACGCAAGGATCGTGCCGGCCTTTGGTCTGGATGTCGGTCTCGTGGCCTTGGGCGTCGATGGTGCGGCGGGGGTTCAGAATCGAAGAGGTTGGTTTGATTGCGAAACGCGCAACGACAGGCTGCCCGGTCGAAATGCCGCCTAATATGCCGCCGGCGTGATTGGACAGGAAAACCGGTTTTCCGTCCGGCCCTATGCGCATTTCGTCGGCATTTTCTTCGCCCGAAAAAGCGGCGGAGGCAAAACCGGCACCGATTTCAACGCCCTTCACGGCGTTTATGCTCATCAATGCGGCAGCGATATCTTGATCGAGTTTGCCGTAGATAGGCGCGCCAAGGCCCGCGGGCACACCTTCGGCAACGATCTCGACGATCGCGCCGCAGGACGAACCCTTCTTGCGGACCTCGTCGAGATAGCCTGCCCAGCCCTGCACCACGCCGGGGTCCGGCGCAAAAAAGGGGTTGCGATTAACTTCGTCCCAATCCCATCTGGCGCGGTCGATTTTCTCCGTCCCCATCTGAATGAGGGCGCCGCGGATGGCCACGCCTGGCAGCACTTTCCGTGCTACGGCGCCAGCCGCGACCCGCATTGCGGTCTCGCGCGCCGAGGACCGGCCGCCGCCCCGGTGGTCGCGGACGCCGTATTTTACCAAATAGGTGTAGTCCGCGTGGCCGGGTCGGAATTTATCCTTGATCTCCGAGTAGTCCTTGGAGCGCTGATCCTCGTTCTCGATCAGAAGCGCAACCGGGGTGCCCGTGGTGACTTGGACGCCGCCGCCGTCCGGGAACACACCCGATAGAATTTTGACCCGGTCCCCCTCCTGGCGCTGTGTCGTGAAGCGCGATTGCCCCGGTCTTCGCTTATCGAGATAGGGTTGAATGTCCTCTTCGCTTAGCGGAATGCCCGCGGGACAGCCATCGACGACGCAACCGATCGCGGGACCATGGCTTTCGCCCCAAGTGGTGACGCGGAACATGTGGCCGAAGGTGTTATAGGACATGAGGGCGCGGCCTTATCAAAGCCAAGTGAGCTTATTTCCTTCAATCATCAGCACCTTATCCTGCGGCACGTCAAGATGCACCATCTCTTGCGGCGGCAGCTTGAGGAGGTGGCCGCGCAGGCAGCGGCTTGTGCCGCCATGCGCAACCGCGACAGTGTCGCGGGTGACGCCATCGAGCCAGTCCATCACGCGCGCGTAGAGCTCGCGCAAGCGTTCGCCATCGGGCGGCGCAAAATTCCACGGGTCTTCGCGGCGGCGCGCGTAACTTACGGGATCGCGCGCGGCGATTTCCTCCATGGTAGAGCCCCCCCAAGCGCCGAAGTGGATTTCCTTCAGGCGGGCGTCGGTGCGATAGTCTTGAGCGTCGAGCCCCATGCCGGTGCGCACGATCTCCATGGTTTGACGCGCCCTGATGAGGGGGCTCGAAACGAAATCGAAGCGGGATTTATCGCCGATGAGCTCGTTCAAGACGCCGCCATTGCGCCGGGCCTGCATCCGGCCATGCGCGTTGACCGGAACGTCGATGGACCCCTGAATCCGCTTGGCTGCGTTATAATCGGTCTGGCCGTGCCGCACAAAATAGATCAGTGGCATGCATCGGCCGAAACGTTTTCAGCGAAAGCAGAACCGCAATCATTGCGGGCGAAGCGAAGCATGCCAGGTCTCCGATGCTGCTCCAGTACGCCATGGCGGCGAACGCCGCCTCGCGATGGCGGATGAACGCGCACAGTATGAATCTGCCCTAGCGCTTACAGGAAATGCTGACGCGGGCCTGCGAGTCGTTCAGGTTGGTTTCCATGAGATTGAGTTCGCACTCAACGTCCTGGCTGCGGAACACTTTCCTCTCGCCGAACGCCAAGCCGAAGCCTTGCCGGTTCACCGCAACCTTGACCTGGCGCGGACCGACCGATTGCAGTGCGAGCCGGACGCCGATCTCGTCATACTGCTTTTCCTGGTCCTTCTTCAACATGACGTTGTCGTAGAACACGACGGTCGAAGGCTCGTGGTGCGCGCTTTGAGAAACGGTGAGCGCGCTCGTGGCAGAAGCGGAGGGTGCTGCTTGCGATCCGGCGCCGGCCAGCACGGCAAGCTGAGTTTGGCACCTGCCGAATTGGTCAGAGGCCGCTGCCATGAGTTCGCGAAGTTGCGCAACCTCCGCGCCTAAGCCGCTATCGCCATTCTTACGCGCGGTGTCCTCGGAAAGCCTCGTTTTCAGGGCTTCAATGGAGGCTGCAAGAACCTTGATTTGATCTGCAACCGCTTGCTGAGGCCGGGCGTCTTGCGGCCTCACATTGGCCGATATGGTGCGGATTTCGTCCATAAGGGCGCGGGACACCTTAGGCTCGGCATTTTGCATCGCCGTCACAGCGGACCGGAGTTCTTCGGACATTGCCCGCCTTGAATTCGGCTCAAGTGTCTGGATCGACGCACTCAAGAGGCGGATTTCATCGACAAGCGCCTTTGGCGCTTTCGGCTCCTGTTTGTCGAATTTCACATTCAGTACATGAATTTGGTTGCGGATTTCGGCCAAGGCGTCCGTGTAGTCAGGCGAGGCGGTGGAAGCAGCAGCTTGAGTTTGCGCCCCTTGAGCGGCGGGCACTCCCTTCAATCCTTCGACCTTCCGGGCCAGCGCCTTGATTTCATCAAGGACGGGTTTGCTGCCTTCGTCAGAAGACACGGCCGGGTGCGCCTTCACCGCAGCGAGGGCTTCGACCTGCTTCGACAGTGCGCGAATGTCGTCTTGCAGAGGCTTGGTGCCGCTCTCGGACTCGGCCGCCGGGCGCGCCTTGATCGCCGCAAGCGCTTCGACCTGCTTCGAAACTGCGCGGATATCCTCAAGCACGGGCTTCAGCGAAACCGCTGCGCCTCCCGGTCCCGTAGCGATCGCAACCGGCGCGCTGGCGATTTGCGCCTTGATCTCGTCAAGATTGCCCCGGCCGGCCGAATAGCCAGCATAAAAGCCCCCGGCGCCCGCGCCTACGAGCGAGACGATACCCGCCGCGGCGAGGAATGTAAGCGCTTTGAAAGGTTCCATGAAGTCCGGCTTCCCCCGACGCAGAAATATGTCACTGTATTGACTATGTTCCTATAATTTCAGCTATTCGATGACTGAACGACGGCAATATCGGGGGCATCTTCCGCTTTCATGCCGACAATGTGGTAGCCGGCATCGACGTGGTGCACTTCGCCCGTGACGCCACGGCTCAAGTCCGAAAGCAGATAGACGCCCGCGCCGCCGACATCTTCGATCGAGACAACGCGTCTCAGCGGCGAGTTATGTTCGTTCCATTTCAGAATGTAGCGGAAGTCCGCGATGCCTGAGGCGGCGAGCGTCTTGATCGGGCCTGCCGAGATCGCATTGACGCGGATATTCTGCCGGCCTAAATCCTCGGCGAGATAGCGCACGCTCGCTTCGAGCGCGGCCTTTGCCACACCCATCACGTTATAATGGGGCATCACCTTCTCGGCGCCGTAATAAGTAAGCGTCAGGAGAGAGCCGCCATTCGTCATCAACTTTTCGGCCCGCTGCGCGATGGCTGTGAAGGAGTAGCACGAGATCAGGAGTGTGTTGGAGAAGTTCTCTGCCGTGGTATCGACGTAGCGGCCGTCCAACTCCTCTTTGTTCGAATAAGCGATGGCGTGCACCACGAAGTCGAGGCTGCCCCAGTTCGCCTTCAAAGCGTCGAAGGTGGCGTCAACCGAGGCGGAGTCGGTGACATCGCACGGCAGCACAAGCTTCACGCCAACTTCCGCGGCCAGCGGCTCGACGCGCTTTTTCAGCGCATCGCCTTGATAGGTGAAGGCAAGTTCCGCACCTTGGTCCGCGGCGGCTTTTGCGATGCCCCAGGCGATGGAACGGTTATTCGCGATGCCCATGACAAGGCCCCGCTTGCCTTGCATCAATGGTCTTGGCTGAGCCACTTTCATTCCCCGGCTGTTAACGGCGTTGCATCCTACACATTAGGCTTGCGCCGTAAAGGGCTAGCTTCTACCGCGGTTTCGTTCGCGGCCGAAAGGGTGCCCTTTCCGCGCGCTTCCAGCCGCTCGAATAAGTATCCGGAGACTTCCGGGTGCCCCTGCTTCCAAGGCCTGAGATCCCCGATCCCCAAAAAAATGGCCGTCTCAAAAGGCGGCCATTTTCATGCTATGTGCGTTCATCCGTCATCGCGAGGCGGCTCTCGCCGGCAGGGCGATCCACAGCAGCATCGAGAGATTTGGCTCTTGATTGCTTCGCTTTGCTCGCAATGACGCCCGCCCCGCTTTCGCTGAACACATCTAGTGCTCGACATTCCGCCACAGGAGTTTCTTCGATAGCAGCAGCAAACCCGCAAGCACAGCGAGATAGACGAGCACATTGATCCCCATCTTCTTGCGCTCCATGAGATGGGGTTCTGCCGCCCAACCTAGGAATGCTGTGATGTCACGGGCCTCCTGATCGAGCTTGTTCGAGGTCCCGTCCGTATACTCTACCGTGCCATCATCGAGCATCTTCGGCATCGCTGTTTGATGACCCGGGAAAGCTCGATTATAGTTGAGCCCTGAGGCAACCGTCATGCCAGACGGTGCGTCGGTGAAGCCCGTTAGGAACGCGTAGATATAGTCCGATCCCTGCTCCTGGTATTGGGTCGCCAGATCCTTGGCCATCACGAGCGGGAAGGTGTACCAGGCAAATTCACGCTCCACGCCACGGGCTTTCGCCATGAGCGAAAGGTCTGGCGGAGTAGCGCCCACGGCTGCAGCGGCCTCTTTTGCGTTCTTGAACTTCCATTGAAAGGGGTCCGAGGGCTTGCCTGGGCGCATTGCCACGTTGCCCTGGTCGTCGAAGCCGTCGGCAACTTGTGCTTCCGCCGCGAATGCCTTCACCTCTTCTTTCGACAGGCGCGGGCCGCCGGGCTCGCCCAGATTGCGATAAGATAGCAGCCCCAGATTATGGCAGTTGGCGCAGACCTCACGATAGACCTTGAAGCCGCGCCGAAGCTGTGCCTCGTCGAAATATCCGAAGAGACCGCCATAGGTCCATTTTTGGCGTTCGATCTCGTAATGATGCTCCGGAGCAGCCGCTTTGGTCCCGGCTTCCTCAGCCGCACCGGACGCGGCGGGGATCGCGATGGACAGCAAAAGGCCTGCTGCCCACGCTCCAAGTGTCCGTCTCATCAGGGTTGTCGTAATCTTTTTCATTATCCCCTCTTCTACTCGGCCGGCATGGGATGAACTTGCCCGGATTTCGCCTTGTGCTTGAAAGCATCGGCGATCGTTTCAGGCATGGGACTTGGCGTCTCGATCAAGCCGAGAATCGGCATGACGAGCAGGAAGTGCACGAAGTAGTACAGCGTGAAGATCCGGGCGGAAAGGACCGCACTTTCCGTCACTGGCTGGGCGCCCAGATAGCCGAGCGCGAGGCAGTCGAAAACCAGCGCCCAGAAGAACCAGCGGTAAATCGGGCGATAGCGGGTGGACCTGACGCGCGAAGTGTCGAGCCACGGGATGAAGAACAGCACGACGAGCGCGCCGAACATCGCGATCACGCCGCCGAGCTTCGACGGGATGGCGCGCAAAATCGCGTAGAAGGGCAGGAAATACCATTCCGGCACGATATGCGGCGGTGTTTGCAGCGGGTTCGCTTGCACATAGTTTACTGCGTCGCCGAGGTAGTTGGGCGTGTAGAAAACGAGATAGGCGAACAAGAGGCCAAAGACGGTCAAGGCGAACAAGTCTTTGGTCGTGAAATAGGGATGGAAGGGCAGCGTCTCTTTGGCCGGGTTGCGGACTTCGATCCCTGCGGGGTTGTTGCTGCCAGGCACGTGCAAAGCCCAGATGTGGAGAGCGACAAGCGCCACGATCACGAAGGGTACGAGATAGTGCAGGCTGAACAGCCGGTTCAGTGTCGCGTTGTCGACCGAGAAACCGCCCCAGATCCATTCCACGATGCCCGTTCCAAGGCCGCTCCAAATCGAGTCGAGGGACGAGAACAGGTTGGTGATAACGGTCACCGCCCAGTAGCTCATATTTCCCCAAACCAGCGAATAGCCCATAAAGGCCGTTGCCATCATCGCGATGAAGATCGCCACGCCGATCATCCAAAGTATCTCGCGCGGCGCCTTGTACGATCCGTAATAAAGGCCGCGGAACATATGGATGTACACAGCCAGGAAGAACAGCGACGCGCCGACGGCGTGCGTATAGCGCATAAGCCAGCCGTAGTTCACGTCGCGCATCAGCTTTTCGATGGAATTGAAAGCGAGCGTCGTGTCGGGCGCGTAGTGCATCGCGAGGATGACGCCGGTGAAAATCTGCACCACAAGGAAGAACGTCAGGATCGCGCCGAACGCCCAGAGATAGTTAAGATTGCGCGGCGTCCCGAATACCATGAAATCCGCTGTGAAGCGGATCAACGGCAATCGAGAATCGAGCCAGCGCGTAAGCGCCGTTTTCGGCTGGTAGGTAGATGCATGTGACATTAGGGAACACCCTCTTGAATGGCTGGGGCTTAACCGATCTTGATCTTCGTGTCGCCGGTGAACTGATAGGGCGGGATTTCCAGGTTACGCGGTGCCGGTCCTTGGCGGATACGGCCGGACGTGTCGTAGACCGAACCATGGCAGGGGCAGAACCATCCGCCATAAGCTCCCTTTTCGTCGCCGGGCGCCTGTCCCTTTGGAATGCAGCCGAGATGGGTGCAGATGCCGATCATGACCATCCAATTCTCTTTGCCCGGCTTGGTCCGGTTTGCGTCTGTCGCAGGCAGGTTGGCGGGCGCACCCATGACCTCTGCGAGTGGGTCTTTCAAATCCGAAAGCGGCGTATCCTTTGCCTTCTGGACGTCCTCCGGGATCCGGTTTCTGACGAAGATCGGCTTGCCGCGCCAAACGAAAGTAACCGACTGCCCAGGCTGGATGGGCGCGAGATCGATGTCGACTGAGGAAAGCGACAGAGCGGACGCATCGGGATTCATTTGATCGATCGCCGGCCATAGCGCCGCGGCCGCGCCGATAGCCGCGAACGCGGTGGTGGCAATATAGATGAAGTCCCGGCGTGTTGCGCCGTCATGATGCTCGTCGAGTGTGGTGGCCATTGTGGATCTCAACCTTGCAGGACAGTTGGCGGGTATCGAAATCGAGACCTTATTGCAGCTCTTGATTTGCATGTCTATGCTGCAATTTGGCGCTAGCCCCTCAGTCGAATTGCTTTTTGATGCGCGTGGCTCTCTATCAACCCGACATTCCGCAAAACGCGGGCACGATCTTGCGCCTGGCGGCGTGCCTTAACGTCGCGGTGGATGTCATCGAACCGGCGGGATTCGATTTCTCGGCGAGGGCCCTGAAAAGAGCCGCGCTCGACTATTTCGACGCTGTGAGCATCACGCGGTGGGGTACGTTCGGCGCCTTCGAAGAGTCTGCCCGCGCGGCGGGCTCGCGCATCGTGCTGCTGACGACGCGGGCGGCAAAGGCCTATACGGACGTTACGTTTCAGTGCTCGGACATTCTCCTCTCCGGGCGCGAAAGCGCAGGTGTGCCAGAGGATGTGCACGCGGCGGCGGACCTCGCGGTTCGCATCCCAATGCGCGAAGATTTGAGGTCGTTGAATGTTGCCGTATCGCTCGCAATGGTGTTAGGTGAGGGTCTCAGGCAAACAGGCGGTTTTCCACGTGCCGGGTAACGCAAGAGCCGGATCGTTTCAGCTATCGATAGCCTGAAGCGCGAATCCGGACCTCAACTTAGGAGCGAGAGCACGGCCGGCAGGAAACCGGTTTTATCCCCGCCCGCACGGGGATAAACTTTTTCCCGATCGTGCTCTGGCGGCGGAGCTAATATGTCGCAGAAGAGCCCCGGGCAGAAATCGCCGCAACCCGGAACCCAAGGACCGTTCAACCTTGAGCGTTCGAAGGTCCGCGTCTGGTTCTCCGCGCTCCGGAACGACATCTGCGCGGAATTCGAACGCATCGAGGATGAACTCGCAAGCGGCCCGCTTGCCGGCCAGCTGGCGGGGCGTTTTCAGAAGACACCTTGGAAGAGGACAGACCACACCGGTGCCGAAGGCGGCGGTGGCACGATGGCCATGATGCATGGGCGCGTGTTCGAGAAAGTTGGCGTGCACGTCTCGACCGTTCACGGCGAGTTCGCGCCGGAATTCCGCCAGCAGATCCCCGGCGCGGAGGATAATCCGGAATTTTGGGCCTCGGGCATTTCGCTGATCGCGCACACGCACAATCCGAATGTGCCGGCCGTCCATATGAACACGCGCTTTATCGTCACATCGAAATGGTGGTTCGGCGGCGGTGCCGACCTCACGCCCCTGCTTGAGAAACGGCGTACCCAGGAAGACCCGGACACCGCCGATTTTCATGCGGCCATGAAGGGCGCCTGCGATAAGCACCCCGGCGTGGATTACGCCAAGTACAAACAGTGGTGCGACGAATATTTCTGGCTCAAGCACAGAGGCGAGGCGCGCGGCGTTGGCGGAATCTTCTTCGATTACCACAACACCGGGAATTGGGATGCCGGCTTCGCCTTCGCGCAAGATGTGGGCCGCGCCTTTCTCGACGTCTGCCCGAAGCTGGTCCGCCGGAATATGCATGAGCCCTGGACCGAGGCCCAGCGCGAGGAGCAGCTCGTGCGGCGCGGGCGCTACGTCGAGTTCAACCTTTTGTACGACCGGGGGACAGTGTTCGGCCTGAAGACGGGCGGCCATGTGGACGCGATCCTTTCGTCCCTACCGCCCGTGGTAAAGTGGCCTTAGGTGCCCTAAGCCTCCTCGCCCCCCCTCCGCGGCAGAGGGACAGAGCGAGGGGTGAGCCACGCATTCTGCGTTCGATTTAAGCGTACATAAACGGCGGGGCGGATGCGGATATTCATTACCGGAGCGAGCGGGTTCATCGGGGGCAGGATTGCGGCGGAGCTGCTGAACGCCGGTCATGAGATCGTGCCCTGCGGCCGGGACAAGGAGCGTCTCCAGCGGCTATTTCCGTCTGCACAAGCCGTGGCCTGCGATTTCGCTGAAGACAGGGCCGCCGATTGGCGCGGGCGGCTCGCGGATGTGGATGCCGTTGTCAATGCAGCCGGGATTTTCCGCTCCGGGCATTCGAACAGTTTCGATGCCGTCCATGTTTCGGGCCCGCGCGCCCTGTTCGAGGCCTGTGTGGCGGCGCGGATTCCCAAGCTGATCCAGATTTCGGCGCTAGGCGCGGGCGAAGGCGCTGAGACCGCGTTTCATCTGACGAAGGGCGAGGCTGACGCGTGCTGCATGAAGCTCGCGGCGGAGCGCGGACTCGGCGGCTGGACCGTGATCCGCCCCTCGCTCGTCATCGGGCAAGGCGGACAAAGCACCGCGCTTTTCGCCGCGGTTGCCGCCTTGCCTTGGCCGCCGCGATTGGCCGATGGAGCTTGGCGGGTGCAGCCGATCCATGTTGCGGACCTCGCCCATGCGGTGCGCCTTCTCATCGAGCGCAACGGCAGCGCGCCGCCCGTGCTGAACCTTGTGGGGCCAGCGCCGATGACGACGGATGACTTGACGCAGGCGCTCCGGCGCTGGCTCGGCCTTCCTCCCGCGCGGCAGGTGCCTATGCCGGAATGGTCGCTCCGGGCGTCGATCCCGCTCGCGCGGGTGCTCTCCTTCGATGCGCTGTCGAAGGACAGTCTCGCCATGCTCGCTCAAGGCAACACAGCGCCGGTCGCGCCATTGGTGGAAGCCCTGAACTGGACGCCGCGCGAACTCGGCGCCGCGCTTGCTTCGGAGCCGGCGACCGAAGCCGCGCTCTGGCACGCGCGCCTGTTCTTTCTGCGCCCGGCGCTGCGCGTCGGCCTCGCGTCGATCTGGATCGCGACGGCAATTATATCCGCCTTCGTCTACCCGCTCGGCAAAAGCATGGAAATGGTCTCCGGCCTTGGCGTGTCCGGCTGGCAGGCTGCCGCGCTCGTCTATGCCGGCGCCGCCGTGGACGGCATCCTTGGCCTTGCGCTGCTCGTCAATATCAGGCCCGCCACAATCGGCCTTCTCCAACTCGCCACCGTCGCAATTTTCACCATCCTCGCCTGCTTCACCGTGCCGCAAGCCTGGTTCGATCCGCTCGGCCCGCTCACGAAGAACATCGCCGTTGTCCTCGCAACGCTGGTCATGATCGCGATGGAGGCGAAGCGGTGAGCGGCGAACTACCCATCCGCCCCTCACCCTGTCCCTCTTCCCATGGGAGAGGGGACGCTGTTGCACGCTCGGCGTCCAGCTCAGGCGTTCCTTCTCCCACAGGGAGAAGGGCAGGATGAGGGGCGTAACCTCGATTATTATTCGTTGCCCCCTGCGCCGGTAACTCCATGACCTATCTTCTCCTCAAATATATCCACATCCTGAGCGCGACGCTGCTGTTCGGCACGGGCCTCGGCACGGCGTTTCACGGCTTCCAAGCCTTCCGCTCGCGCGACGCGCGCGTGATCGCCGCCGTGGGCCGCTCGGTGATCCTGGCGGACTGGCTATTCACCACGCCCGCCGTAATCGTGCAGCCCGCAACCGGATTGGCGATGGCCTATATGGTGGGATGGCCGCTGACAACCGGCTGGATCGCGCTGTCGCTCGCGCTTTATGTGCTGGTGGGCGCGTGCTGGCTGCCCGTGGTGTGGCTGCAAATCAAGCTGCGCGCCATCGCGAAGGCCAGCCTCGCCGCCGGCACGCCGCTGCCCGATAAATATTTCCGCTATCTGCGGTACTGGTTCATCCTCGGCTGGCCCGCCTTTATAGGGGTGCTCGCGATCTTCTATCTGATGATCTTCAAGCCAAACATAATGTGAAAATACAGCTCTTTACTCCCAGTTTTCAAAGGGGTTCCATGGCCTTTTCTCGGGTTTGGCATCCTTCAGCTCCTTAATCCGTTTGGCCGCAAGCTTCTCGTAAAACGTGTTAGCTGGACCAAATTGTTTGCGAAATGCCTCAAATACAGGGATCTCTTTTGAATCCTTTATCT
This sequence comes from Rhodomicrobium sp., assembly GCA_052148445.1. Classification (GTDB taxonomy): domain Bacteria; phylum Pseudomonadota; class Alphaproteobacteria; order Rhizobiales; family Rhodomicrobiaceae; genus Rhodomicrobium. The sequence goes on along the minus strand of JBKQIH010000166.1, from coordinate 3,957 downwards.
CACTCCAGGCTTGTGCGGCTTCGCTCATGGGCGCTTGCAACTGCGGTTTGGGCGTCTCGGCCGCCGCGCCTCCCGGCCCGCGAGATAGAGTTCTGGCAGATAGCGCAGCGACATCCACGGCTCCTGGGCCATCTCGCGGCGCCGCCGGCGCAAGCGCGGGGATTTGCGTGTGAAGACGGCCAACTCTGGTGTCACGGCCCGGCTTGACCCGGCCATCCAGGCTAACAGGCAAGGATTTCAATGTGTTGATGGATGGCCGGTTCAAGCCCGATAACAGTGAGTACAATGACGGCGCAAGCTTGTTTGCAAATTCGCTAGCGCTTTCCAGCTATTGACGCCCGCCGGGCGGAGAAACAGGAGCCATCCCCGCCGGATTCGTCCGCTTTTCGTCCTGGAACGATGCCCTCAGCTGATGGGTCTTCAGCACGCAGGTTTTTTCTTTGTCGAGTTCCAGGAAAGCCGGGTTCGGCTTGTCCACGAAATCGGCTTGGGTGACGTAGCCTTTATGATCGGCGTCGTAATAGGCGAAATTGGCGGTCTGGAAGAGCCGGTCGATTTTCACGAGCTTCTCGAACTCCTCCGGCGTCAGCTTGCCGTCGCGGTTCGTGTCCACCTCTTTGAAGATCGAAGCCGCATATTGGCGCCACTCATCGCAGGTGACGTTGCCGTCGTGATTGAGATCCCAGGTGGGCGCCGCGCGTATGAAGGCGCCGTCGACGCCCTCTTTCATGGCCGGCGCGGTCGAACCGCAGCCTGCCGCGGCGAGAGCCAGAATAAGAGCAGCGAGCGAAGTCCGGTAAGGCTGTGTGCAAGTCTGGCGCATACTTTTCCCAATTCTTAATACGGCAGCGTCCAATATGCAGAGTCCAGTAGTGCTGTCAAACTCCTCGCCGGATCGCCGCGGCCCGCTCTGTTCAAGGATAAGACAGCTCAGTTGGAAAACACAAACTTTCTGTTGGCAACTTGAGCTTGGTTATCGTTAGGATGGCTCCGTCACAGCTGTCGAATCACTGGGCGAATGAAGAGAGAGGCTTCCGCATGCTTTTCCAATTAGCCGCGGGCGCCGCGCTCGCTTTCTTGGCTCTTCTGGGCACCGCACAGGCCGGGAGCTGCCCAGGTAATCCGGGCGCGCTCGGCACCAGCCGCGTCATCGCCGTGGACCCAGCGAAGCACCCGCGTATCGGACTCTTGGAGTATAGCGAGACCCTGCCTCTTCAGGACCACGAGGTCGTGCTCACCTTCGACGACGGACCGCTGCCCCCGCATACAAACAAGGTGCTCGATGCGCTTGCCGCCGAGTGCGTGAAAGCGACGTTCTTTGTCGTCGGCCAGATGGCGGAATCCTATCCAGCGCTCTTGCAACGGGAATACCGCGAAGGCCACACCATTGGCACCCACACTATGCACCATCCCCATCTCAACCGGCTTCGCGCGGACGCCGCCGCCAAAGAGATCACGGACGGGATCGCCGCGGCTACGAAGGTTCTCGGCAAGCCCGGCGCCGTCGCTCCCTTCTTCCGGTTCCCCTATCTCGACGAAAGTTCTGCCTCCGAAGCCAAGGCGCTGGAACTCGGGCTCGCGATATGGAGCACCGATTTTCATGGCAGCGACTGGGAGCGGCTCACGCCCGCCCAGGTCTCGGCGACTGCCATCGGGCGCCTCGAACGCTTCAAGAAAGGCATCCTCATGCTGCACGACATTCATGAAAGGACTGCGCTGGCCTTGCCCTTGATTCTGGCCGAGCTCAAAACGCGCGGATACCGCGTCGTCCAGGCCGTGCCCGCCGCGGCCACGCCGCCGCAAACCGCAGCGAAACCCAATGAGTGGAAAGCTACCGCGCAATAATGCAAAAACGCCTTGCTTCGTCCTTGGCGGCACGCCAGCTTACGCTGAGTATGAACCGCCATTCCCGGAGAGCACGATGCAAGACGACGAGACCCTAGCATCCGACATCGCAGGACTGACGAAGGCTGCCCCCTTTTCGCGGCGCGGCTTCATGACGGCTGCCGCGGCAACGGCGGCAGGCTACACGCTCGCGGCCGGCGAGGTGCGCGCGGACGCGATCAAGACCGGTACGGCCGGGCTCGATGCTGGCGATGCGAAGGTCGCGGTTCCGGGCGGCGAGCTGCCGGTCTATTTCGCGCGGCCCAAGGGCGTGGCCAATCCGCCCGTAATTCTCGTCGGGATGGAGATATTCGGGCTCCACGAATACATCAAGGACGTTGCGCGGCGGCTCGCCAAGCTCGGGGCTTTCGCGATCGCGCCGGACTATTATTTCCGCACCGGCGCCGATCTGACCAAGATGACCGATTTCAAGCAAATCATGCCCATCGTGAACGCAAAGCCCGATGCCGAACTGGTGGCCGATCTCGATGCGGCGGTGGCGTGGGCGAAGTTGCAGGGCGGCGACACCTCAAGGCTCGGCATCGTGGGCTTTTGCCGCGGCGGCCGCACCGTCTGGATCTATGCCGCCCATAGCGATGCGCTGAAAGCCGGCGTTGCCTTCTACGGCTCCCTGGTGGACCCGGCAAATCCTGTTTGGCCAAAGAGCCCAATCGAGCTTGCGCCCGAGATGAAGGCGCCCGTGCTCGGACTTTACGGCGAAGCGGATCAGGGGATTAAAGTTGCCCAAGTCGAGGAGATGAAGGCGGCGCTCAAAGCGGCCGGAAAAACCGCGGAGTTCAAAATCTATCCCGGTGCGCCTCACGCTTTCCACGCCGATTACCGTCCAAGCTACCGCCAAGAGGCTGCGGAGGACGCTTGGAAACAAATGGAAGTCTGGTTCAAGAAGTACCACCTGCTGCCATAGAGCGCGAAAATCCCTGCCCCCACGGCTATTCAACGTCGTCATCCCGGATGGACGCCCTTAGCACCCTGTCCGGGATCGCCGCGCCTGCCGTCCAGCCGAGATGGCAAGGCCTTTGCAGGCTTGGCCCTCGAAAGACAACGTACCATCTTTACGGACACCGCAAACGGCCGCGGGCTTTCCATCGATTTCAGAGGGGCTAAATGCAATGACAGTTCGGGCCGCTTTACTTCCCGGCAGGAGCCTGCTCGAAATAGCAGGCGAGGACCGGTCGAGCTTCCTGCAAGGCCTCATCACGAACGATGTGGAGGGCTTGGCGGAAGGCGCCGGTAATTTTGCCGCGCTGTTGACGCCGCAGGGGAAGATTCTGTTCGATTTCTTCGCGATTAACGCCGGGAACGCCGTTCTCCTCGATTGTCCGGCATCTGCGGCGGCCGATTTCTTGAAGCGCCTCGGCTTCTACAAGCTGCGCGCCAAGATAACGATCGCGGATGTCTCTACCAAGTGGCGCGTGGCCGCCGCGTGGGGAGAGGATGCGGCGGGATTTGCGAAGGCGAATGCCGGGATCGCTTACCCCGATCCTCGCCTGCCGGCGCTCGGCTTCCGCGCGCTCGTCGAGGCGGACAAGGCGCATCTCTTCACCGCGGGCGCGGACGATTACGAGGCCATGCGCATCGCGGCTGCGGTGCCCGAGGGCGGCAAGGACTACGCTTACGGCGATGCCTTCCCGCACGAGGCCTGCTTCGATTTCTTGAATGGCGTCAATTTCAAAAAGGGTTGCTATGTGGGGCAGGAGGTGGTCTCGCGGATGCAGCACCGGGGGACGGCGCGCACGCGCGTGCTCGCGGTTTCAGCGGATGGGCCGCTGCCCGGAGGCGGTGCTGATGTTCTCGCAGAGGGTTTCGCAGTGGGCCGGCTTGGTTCGGCCGCGGGCACCAAGGGCATCGCCCTGGCGCGCCTCGACCGGGTCTCGGAAGCGCTGACCAAGGGACAGACCCTCACCGCCGGCGGCATTGCCGTTGCGCTCTCCGTTCCAGTGTGGGCCGCATACACGCTTGCGAGCGCGGAGGCAGCCCATTGAGCGGCTCAACGGCGGAACTCTGCCGCTGTCCTTGGGCTAGGAGCGATCCGCTCTACCTCAGCTATCACGA
>JBKQIH010000165.1:0-3440 GCA_052148445.1 Rhodomicrobium sp. | reverse complement strand
AGCGCCGCGCTGGCGGTAAAGCGCCGCCTCCTCTTTCGCCGCGCGCCCCCGCGCCTTCCCGATTTCCGCGATTTTGGCCGCAAGCGCCGCATCCGCCTCGGCCGTGTCGCCGCGCCCCAGCGCTTCGAGGGCGGCAGTCTTGCCGGCCTCCGCCAGCGTGGCGATGGCCGCGCCGATGTCTTTTTCGATGCCGGCTTCCGCTTGGCGCGCCTCAAGGGTGCCGCCGCCGGGCAGCGCCGCTTCTCTTGCCTCTAAGCTCGCCAGCACAATCTTGAGCGTTTCTTCGCTCTGCTTTTCAATGCGCTTCAGCCGATCGCTGTCTTCCGCCGCTCTCTTTTCGGGCTTGTTGCGGCGGAATTTTTGCCAAAGCCAATCGAGAAAGCCGATAAAAGCAATGATGCCGAGAATGGCCGAGATAAAGCCGACCTTTCCCGCCGTGTCGCTGCCTGGCAAGAGCTGCCAAATCTGCTCTATGAACTCCATATCGCGGCCCGTCATGCTTAAATGAATGCTCGCGCGGGGTTATAACGCGGGCGGAGGCAAAGGCAAAGCTGGGGATGGATGAAGCGGGCGACATCAAAGCGGTGCTGATCTGCGGGCCGACGGCCAGCGGCAAGTCGGCGCTCGCGCTGGAGCTGGCGCGGGAGTTCGGCGGCGTCATCGTGAACGCGGACTCGATGCAGGTCTATGCGGAACTTCGCGTCATCACGAACCGGCCCACGCCGGAGGAGGAGGCCGTCGCGCGGCACCGGCTCTATGGTATCCGGCCCGCGCGCGAGCCTTATTCGGCCGCGCTGTGGCTCGCCGATGTCGAGGCCGCGCTGTCCGAAGCGGTACGGGAGAGCTGGCTACCCATCATCGTGGGCGGGACTGGGCTTTATTTCAAAGCGCTAACCGAAGGCTTGTCGGAAATCCCGGACATCCCGGCGGAAATCCGCGCCTATTACCGGCTTGCGGCGGAAAGCGTGCCCGCCAGCGAGCTTCATGCCGGGCTTGCTCGCCGCGATCCTGTAACCGCCGCCCAGCTTCGCCCAACCGACCCGCAGCGCATCGTGCGCGCGCTGGAGGTGCTCGAAGCCACCGGCCGGCCGCTCGCGGAATGGCAGGCGGAAAAATCGCCGCCATTGCTGCCCCTGAACCGGGTTTACCCCATCGCCTTGACGATAGACCGCGACGAGCTATACCGCCGCTGCGACGCCCGTTTCGACGCGATGCTCGCCGCAGGCGCCATCGAGGAGGCGCGAGCGATGGCCGCGCTTGGGCTCGCGCCCAACCTGCCCGCCATGCGCGCGGTGGGGCTGCCGCCGCTGCTCACTTATTTGCGCGGCGAGGTGTCCCTCGAGGACGCAGCAGCCGCCGCGAAAACCAGCACCCGGAATTATGCAAAGCGGCAGCTTACTTGGCTGCGAGGTAATTTTGCGTCGTGGAATCACTATAACGCGCAATTCTTGGAAAGAACAGAACATGAAAGCGATATTTTTGCGAGAATTCGCTTGACCTCGGCCTCTTAAGGATTTAGCGCATTCCCGCATAGAAAAGCATCTATCGTCGAACTGGCGGGCGGCTATGGAAGCCGCCGCATTTTTTGGAGTCCGCCAAATGGCACGCGCGATGACAGGCGCCGAAATCGTTCTGCAAGCTCTCGCCGATCAGGGCGTCGAGGTTATCTTCGGCTATCCCGGAGGAGCGGTCCTTCCGATCTACGACGAAATTTTCAAGCAGAGCGGGATCAAGCATTACCTCGTGCGCCACGAGCAGGGCGCGACCCATGCCGCGGAAGGCTATGCCCGCTCCAGCGGCAAAGTCGGTGTGGTTCTGGTCACCTCCGGGCCCGGCGCAACGAACGCGGTCACGGGGCTAACCGATGCGCTGATGGATTCGATTCCGCTTGTCTGCATCACGGGCCAGGTTTCGACCGCCTTGATCGGCACGGACGCCTTCCAGGAGTGCGATACCGTCGGCATCACGCGGCCCTGCACCAAGCACAATTATCTCGTCAGGGACGTGAACGACCTTGCCCGCGTGCTGCATGAGGCGTTCTATGTGGCGCAAAACGGCCGTCCGGGGCCTGTCCTCATCGATATCCCCAAAGACGTCCAGTTTTCCAAGGGCAACTATACGGGCCCGAGCAAGATCGTTCACAAATCCTACCGTCCGCAAGTCAAAGGCAGTCCGCAGGCGATCCGCGACGCCGTCGATTTGATGGCTAGCGCGAAGAAGCCCATTTTCTACACCGGCGGCGGAGTCATCAATTCCGGCCCGAACGCAGCGAAGCTGCTGCGCGAGCTGGTGAACCTCACCGGCTTCCCGGTTACATCCACACTCATGGGCCTTGGCGGCTACCCCGCTTCCTCGAAACAATGGCTTGGCATGCTCGGCATGCACGGCACCTACGAGGCCAACCTCGCAATGCACGATTGCGACGTTATGATCTGCGTGGGCGCGCGCTTCGACGACCGGATCACGGGCCGGCTGAACGCTTTCTCGCCCGGATCGAAGAAGATCCATATCGATATCGATCCCTCGTCGATTTCGAAAAACGTCAGGGTCGATATCCCGATCATCGGCGATTGCGGCTATGTACTGGAAGAGATGGTGCGCGTCTGGCGGGCCCGCTCGCCGCAGGTCGACAAGAAGGCGCTGAAGGCCTGGTGGACCGAGATCGGCGTGTGGCGCGAGCGCGACTGCCTAAAATACAACAACCGCGACGACGTCATCATGCCGCAATACGCAATCCAGCGGCTTTACGAGTTGACGAAGAACCGCGACACCTACATCACCACCGAAGTCGGCCAGCATCAAATGTGGGCCGCGCAGTTCTACAAGTTCGACGAGCCGAACCGCCTGATGACGAGCGGCGGACTTGGCACGATGGGCTACGGCCTTCCCGCCGCTGTCGGCGTGCAGGTCGCCCATCCCGAAAGCCTTGTCATCGATATTGCGGGCGAATCTTCGGTCATGATGACGATGCAGGAGATGTCGACGGCCGCGCAATACGACTTGCCCATCAAGATCTTCATTCTTAACAATGAATATATGGGCATGGTCCGCCAGTGGCAGGAGCTGCTGCACGGAGGCCGCTACTCACATTCCTACGCCGAGGCGCTGCCCGATTTCGTCAAGCTCGCCGAAGCCTACCATGGCGTTGGCCTGCGCGCAGACAAGCCGGACGAACTCGACGATCTCATCATCCAGATGATCGAGACGCCAAAGCCCGTGATCTTCGATTGCCGCGTGTCGAAGCTGGCGAACTGCTTCCCGATGATCCCCTCCGGCGAGGCACATAACAATATGATCCTGGGCGACGATTCCACGGGCAACGATATCGGTTTCCAGGTTTCCGATGCCGGCAAAATCATGGTTTAGGAGGCCGGACGATGAGCAAGATGGAATGGGGACCGCCAATGCCGTATGAACAGCCACCACAGGAGCGGGACGAG
>JBKQIH010000164.1:0-2757 GCA_052148445.1 Rhodomicrobium sp. | reverse complement strand
TGGCGGCCTGGCCAAGCATGTGATTCTTCTCAGCAAAGAGGGATCGACGCTTGCCCGGCCTCCACATCAACGACCACCAGACGAGGCTGTTCATGAGTTTCCGTAAAACACACACTGTGGCTGTGGCCGCCGCCAAGGCAGGCTTCAGCACCGCGACGGGCTACCGGACCCTGAGCGATCCGCAGCTGCCGTCGCAAAAGAAGGCGCCGCGCGGACGCCGGCGTCCCGATCCGCTTGAGGGCATCTGGGAGCGGGAGATCGTGCCGATGCTTCAAGCCGCGCCGGAGCTGCGGCCTGTCGCCATATTCGAGGAAGTCCTGCGCCGTCATCCCGAACTGGCCCCTGGCGTGCGCCGTACCCTGGAGCGCCGTATCCTGCAATGGCGGGCGCTGAATGGTCCCGAGCGGGACGTGATCTTCCGGCAGGAGCAGGTTCCCGGCCGGCTTGGGCTATCGGACTTCACCGATATGGGGGAGCTTGGCGTCACCGTCGCGGGAGAGCCGCTGGAGCACCGGCTCTATCATTTCCGGATGGCGTTTTCCGGCTTCGAGCATGCCCATGTCATTCTTGGCGGCGAGAGTTTCGTGGCACTTGCCGAGGGCTTGCAGAATGCGCTCTGGGCGCTGGGTGGCGTGCCCCTCCAGCACCGCACCGATAGCCTATCGGCGGCTTTCCGCAACCTCACCCGCGAAGCGCGGGAAGACCTGACGCAACGCTATGAGGCGCTCGTTGCCCATTACGGCATGGAGCCCACGCGCAACAATCTTGGCGTGGCTCATGAGAACGGCTCTATCGAAAGCGCCCACGGCCACCTGAAGAGAGCCATCGAGGACGCGCTGTTGTTGCGCGGCTCGCGCAACTTCCCCGATCTGGCGGCCTACCGCCGCTTCGTCGACGAGACCGTTGGGCGCCGGAACGCCCGCAACCGCAAGCGCATCGAGGCGGAGCGCGCCGCGCTGAACAAGCTCCCGGAGCGACGGACCACCGATTATGAGGAAGCCATCGTCCAGGTCACATCGAGCGGCGGCTTCGATTTGCGGCGCGTCTTCTACACCGTGCCGTCGCGCCTCATCGGGCATCGCCTGCGGGTGCGCATCTACGATGACCGGCTGGAATGCTTCCTTGGCGGCACGCCCATTCTCACCCTGCGCCGTAGCCGGCCGCCGCGAGCCAGCCGCAAGCGCGGCCATGTCGTGGACTACCGGCACGTCATTCATGCGCTGCGCCAAAAGCCGATGGCGCTTCTCAATCTCGTCTATCGCGAGCAGCTCTTCCCGCGCCAAGCCTATGCCCGCGCCTTTGAGGCCCTACTGGCAAAGGAGGGCGAGAAGCGCGCCTGCCGCGTCACCGTCGAACTCTTGGCGCTCGCCCATGACCGGGCTTGCGAGGCGGAGCTGGCGGAAGCCATCGAGGCCGTTCTGGATGCCGGGCAACTGCCCGATCCTGCCCAGTTGCGGGACCGCTTCAAGCCCGATGCGGCGGCAATCCCGGACGTTACCGTCAAGCTGGTACCGCTCACGGATTATGACGAGCTGGCCATTGTCGAAGAGCCTTGCGCTTTGGAGATGGCGGCATGACAAAGAACTCCATCGCCATCGACACCGCGCGCGTCGAACTCCTTCTCACCGAACTGCGCCTGCCGGGCATCAAGCACCTATGGCCCAAGCTCGCGGAACAGGCGGACATGGAAGGCTGGCCCGCGGCCCGCTTCCTCGCCGCGCTCGCGGAACTTGAGATCGCCGATCGTGGACGCCGGCGCATCGAACGCCACCTCGCCGAGGCGCGTCTGCCCGTTGGCAAAACGCTCGATGCCTTCAACTTCGCCGCCGTGCCCATGATCGGCAAGGCGCAGGTCATGGCGCTCGCCTCCGGCGATGGCTGGATCGAACAAGGGGCTAATCTTTTGCTGTTCGGCCCGCCCGGCGCCGGCAAAAGCCATCTGGCTTCGGCCATCGGCCTGGCGCTTATCGAAAACGGCTGGCGCGTGCTATTCATGCGCACCACCGATCTGGTTCAGCGGCTGCAGGTGGCGCGCCGCGAGCTTGCCCTGGAAAGCTTCATCGCCAAGCTCGACAAATATCATCTGCTCGTCCTCGACGACATCTCCTATGTCAGCAAGGACCACGCCGAGACCAGCGTGCTGTTCGAGCTGATCGGCTCGCGGTACGAGCGCCGTTCCATGCTCATCACCGCCAACCAGTCCTTCGGCGAATGGGGCAAGATCTTCCCCGATCAGGCCATGACGCTGGCGGCCGTCGACCGCCTCGTGCACCACGCCACCATCCTGGAGATGAACGTCAAAAGCTACCGCTGCAACGAAGCCCTTGAGCGCAAACGCGGCAAGGGTCGTCCGGCCAGCCGCGCGACAATCAAAACGGCATCGGAGTAACGCTCCGCGTCAATCTAAGAGCAAAAACCGCTTGCGCACGACAGCGCTGGCGGCAATCATCATAGGGCTCGGCGATCCGCCCATTCTCACCTTGATTGCCGCTCTTCTCATCCAGATTGTCGCGCGATAGGCGACTTAGGTTTAGCTTCTAGGGCCAGCCGGGGAGGCCAGCGGGAGTGCATTCGGAACGACGTCCGCACGTTTGGCGCTAAGCCATTCTTCGGCTCTGGCGCCTTTGGGATTTTCGAAGGTAACGACGGAGCCGAATTTAGCCGGTTGGTCGGGACGTGAGTTGAAATCCTTGGCGGTTCGAACCCAGTTGAGGCGGACCGCTTCGCGCGGACCGTCGCTGGAGTTTGGCAGAACCG
>JBKQIH010000163.1:0-11658 GCA_052148445.1 Rhodomicrobium sp. | reverse complement strand
AAAAACGCGGCGGGCAGATATTAAAATCCGCTGCGTTTACCATTTTGAGGTTAACTATGCCCCGGCGCTACGAAAGTTGGCGTAGCTGGGACGCCGATGCAATACGCGTATAGGCAGCTCAAGGCCGGGAGGGGAAGCGGCGGTACTTGAAAACGGCTCAAGCCCCGATGCGCCCTTTCAGATCCCATAAGAGACATCCAAGGGAATGGCCACGGCAGCCAGACTCGATATAGCTTTTTACCAGAAAACCGAAGCGCTGATGATTGCTTCGATAACTAACCAAAGTGCGTTCAGATTTCGAAGCGCCTTTTCTGGTGAGGGTGGGGAATTCGAGATGCCCCTAAAAGCCAAACTCGATGGACGCGAGATTGTCTCCGTGCACTGCTCAGACGCTGCCTGGGAAGCTGCACAGGAGGCATCCAAAGGCGATGGCGGGCGTCTTCGTATGCCGTGCTGTGACGCGCCTGCATACGCAACGCACAGCCCACTTGGTTTGCGATATTTTGCACACAAGGTGGGCTCTGAACATTGTCATTCAGGCGGCGAATCCGAAGAGCACGAAAGTCTAAAGGCCGCGGCGGCGATCGCTGTAAATGCGTGCAGTGGATGGAATGCGAAGATTGAGGTTTCAGGCGAAGGATGGCGGGCTGATGTACTTGCAGTTCGCCGCAGCCAGAAAATTGCCATCGAAGTTCAGCTTTCATCTCAGGCAAAAAGAGAAACAGCCGCGCGAAATAATAGATTTGAAGCATCAGAGGTTACGCCATTTTGGCTAAAGGGAAGAAGAAACCACGAAAATGATTTCGGTGCTGGCCTTCAAGAGCCAGTGCTTGGTAAAGACATTATGGAACAAATGGATAGTGTTCGGACAATTGTCGGAGAATTACTAGGGAAAATTGAACGGCAGGTGGGTCTTGCGAATAACCTGACACGATTAGTTAAATCAATACCCGGATGGACCTATCGACTTGAAAAGCAGGGAACCATTCCGGCTTGTTTTGAACTCAGCAAGGAAGGAAAACAGCAACAAATATTGCTTGGGGAGCTTGGCCCAGCTCTGCTGCCGACGGTGTTTCGTCCAATTGATGGGCGTCCTATCGGTGCCGATCAGTTTGCGGGAGCAATCCTTCAGCTTCGTGTAAACTCACTGCACCTCCCGGGTTATCAGTCGTCCAGCTTCAAAATCGACGTCCGCAATATAGTAGGGGATATGGATCGTTTAATCCGCCCCATACTTGAGGGAAAGAAAAAGTGGCAGGGAAAAGAGCACACGGAAGACATTCCAGTCTCGTTCATCCACTACCACGAAGACTGCAGTAATTGTAATACAAGATATTTGAGAATTACTCATCTACTAATTGGAAATCCGAAACACCCTAAGACAGTGGCTCCAAAGCTAAGGGCGGATTGGAATTTATTTAGTCGATTGCTTTCACACGCTGAATTGCTCGCCGAAGGTGCTAATTTGCCTCTTGGGCCGCTTTCCGGCGAAACGTATCCGGGCGCTTTCGGTGGCTCACCCTCGCCCACACAACAATCATGTCCCAAGTGCCGGGCAGTTGCGCCTCCACCTCTCTTCAGTGACGACGAGGTATTGCGTTGCTGGGACAATCGGAAGGCTCATTTCCTGGTGACAACGCGGGTTCCGGGGACGGGCTGGGGAAGCCCTACCGAATGGGTTGAACGAGTTGCCTCTCCTTCTACTATATGGACGGATTTCGTAGAACAGAGGCGCGCAGAAACGGAACGGACGCGCGAGACCGAACGAAAGATGGCAGAAGCTAGGGCTGCTGAACGCAAACGAGAGGCTGAAGAAAGACGTTTGCGTCAAGTAGAGGAGCGCCTAAGGAGAGAAGAGAAAGAAAAGGCGCAGAAAGAGGAACAACGACGGCGCGATGAAGCTGCAAGAAAGAAAAGAGACGAGGAAATGGCTACTGATCGTTGTTTAGCTCTGATTCGCGCGGCTGAAAAACACATCGACAATCCGGATAGAAGAAGAACATGGCTACATTCCTATAATCCGAAATTGCGGTTGCAATCGAGCTCCTCTCCCGCAAAGCCCTGGGACGGGGCGGCAGAAAGTGATAATGGGCTCAAAGCCGCTTTGGAGTTATTGGGAACAATCAAATCCTAGCTGGCTTACGCACAAAAAATGGCTGGGATCCGCCGCTGGCCTCAGAAACACGGTCGAAAACGGGGACCGTTTTGGTTCTCCGCAGGGACTGGAATAGGATCTATAAGCCGACGCGCCTCATCTCGGATCGCAGAAAAACCGCGACAGCCGCTTTCGCCCCCATGCAGAATAAAAGGGGCGCTGGTATTGCTGGCCGGCAAAAGCCGTGCGACGCCGCCCTTTGGTTGGCGAACTCACGAGAACATGCTTACACTCGCCGTAACGTACGGCACCGCGCGCCGGCGGCCGGATAGGGAGAATGAAGCATGGCAATTTGGATGGCGATCCACGTCCTCGGAGTTATTGTGTGGGTTGGCGGCATGTTTTTCGCGCATATGGTGCTTCGGCCAAGCGCAGGCCCGCTCGATGGCGCCACGCGCCTGCCGCTTTGGCATCGCGCGTTCTCCCGATTTTTCCCGTGGGTTTGGCTCTGCATCGCGGCGATCCTCGTCAGCGGCCTCGCGATGGTGTTCTTGGAGTTCGGCGGATTCGCGGGAGCCGGCGCCTATATTCACGCAATGACGGGGCTGGGTATCGTCATGATGCTGATCTATAATTACATTTATTTCATGCCGTGGCAGCGCTTCCACCTCGCTGTGCTGGCCGCGGACTGGCCGGCAGCCGACATCGCCATCGGGCAGATGCGCCGGGCGGTTCGTATCAACTTGGTGCTCGGCCTCGTTACCGCGATTGTTGGCGCGAGCGGACGCTTCTTAGGCTAGCGCGTTCTCAAGCGGCGTAGGCCGAGCGCTTTTGCCTGCGCCGGGCGGCGGAGGAGGGGATGCGCAGCGCCTCGCGGTATTTCGCAACGGTGCGCCGCGCGATGTCGATGCCCTCGCCTTTAAGCAGCGTGACGATGCGGTCGTCGGACAGGACCTCGTCCGGCTGCTCGTTCGAGATGAATTCCTTGATGCGGTCGCGCACGGCTTCGGAGGAGTGCGCCTCGCTCGACGCGCCGGCCGCGGCGATGGCGGACGTGAAGAAGTATTTCATCTCGAAGATGCCGCGCGGCGTTGCAATCGCCTTGTTCGAGGTCACGCGGCTTACGGTCGACTCATGCATGCCGATCTTTGTGGCGATCTGCCGCAGGTTCAGCGGCTTCAAATGCCTGACGCCGTGATCGAAAAAGGCCGATTGCTCCTCGACGACCGCGGTTGCCACTTTGAGAATGGTCGAGAGCCGCTGTTCCAGGCTCTTCATGAGCCAGTTGGCCGAACTCAGCCGGTCGCTGAGATAGGAGCGGTCGGAGTCCGAGCGGCAGCGCGATTTGAGGCTCGCGTAATAGGCGCGGTCGACCGCAAGCGAAGGCGCTGCGTTCGGATTGAGTTCCGCCGCCCAGCTTCCATCGCGCCCGCGCTTCACGATCACGTCGGGAACGAGCGTTTCGGCCTCTGCCGCGTCGAATCCCGCGCCCGGTTTGGGATTGAGCTGGCGCAGCTCGGCGAGCATCTCGCGCAAATCGTCCGCATCGACGCCGCAGATTTTCCTTAAACGCTGGAAATCGGCCGCCGCGATCAATTCCAGATGGTCGAGTAGCCGCTCCATATAAGGGTCGTAGCGGTTCTTTTCCTTGAGCTGCAGCGCGAGGCATTCCGCGAGATCGCGCGCGCAAATCCCGGGCGGATCGAAGCCTTGCAGCACAGCGAGGATACGTTCGATCTCCTCAATCTCAAGGGCAAGAGCGGCCGCGACGTCCTCAAGGGGCGTGCGGAGGTAGCCGCTCGAGTCGACCAGATCGATCAAATACGAGGCGACGAACTTATCTTGGGGGCTGGACAAAGCGAGTTGTGCCTGCGCGGCAAGATGATCGGAAAGCGAGATGCGCGGTGTCGCCGTTGCCAGCGGGTCGTAATCGTCGCCGGACGGCGCGTTGCCGGCAGGGGCGGCCCATTCTACCCCCGGGTCGAAAGTGTTTTCGCGTGGCCCTGTCTCGTAGAGCGCATCGCCCGGGCTTTGCGGCTCGAAGTCGGCCTCAATTTCGATTGCCGTGCCGTCGCGCGCGTCGAAAGCAGGCACGTCCGCCACGCCGTTCCCGTTCGCGAGGATCTCCGGAGCGGGGCCAGGCGAAAGCGCACCGTCATCGGAACCCTCGGCGGCGGAGAGAAGCGGGTTCTCGCGGATTTCGTTCTCGATGTAGGACTGGAGCTCGATGGCCGAAAGCTGCAAAAGCTTGATCGCCTGCCGCAGCTGCGGCGTGATGACGAGCTTCTGAGTTTGACGCGGCTCAAGCCTTAGATGGAGCACGATGGGGCCACCGGAATTACCAAATCTCTAGTACCCTAACTCACGGGTGAACATATCGCCGAGATAAACCCGCTTGACTTCCTCGTTTGCGACAACCTCGGCGGGAGTGCCCTCCGTGAGCACCTGACCGTCGTAGATGATATAGGCCCGGTCGATTAAGTCCAGGGTTTCGCGCACATTGTGGTCGGTAATGAGAACGCCGATGCCCCGATCGGTCAAATGGCGCACAAGCGTTCTAATATCGTTGATGGCAAGAGGATCGATGCCCGCGAATGGCTCGTCGAGGAGCATATAGGCCGGACGGCTCGCAAGCGCGCGTGCAATCTCGCAGCGCCGGCGCTCGCCGCCCGACAATGCGATGGAAGGCGATTTGCGCAGGCGCCCGATCTTAAATTCGTCCAAAAGTTCGTCCAGGCGCCGCTTCCGCTCTTTCTTGCTGGGCTCCGTCACCTCGAGCACGGCCATGATGTTATCCTCCACGGAGAGGCCGCGGAAAATCGACGCTTCTTGCGGAAGGTAGCCGATGCCAAGCCTTGCGCGACGGTACATCGGTAGTTTGGTGACATTGTACCCGTCGATGTGAACCTGGCCTACGTCGGGTTTTATGAGGCCAGTTATCATGTAGAAGACGGTCGTCTTGCCGGCGCCGTTGGGCCCAAGCAGGCCAACCGATTCGCCGCGCTTCAAATTGATGCTTACGCCTTTGACGACCATGCGCTTCTTGAAGGTCTTTTTCACGCCATCCACAACCAGCCATTCGCGCTCCTGGGCTTTGGAGCTAGCGCCTGCGGAAGTTGGCGCCATTCCGCCGGAGCGCGGCCGGGAAGGTTGCTGCGCGCGAGAAGGCGTTGGCTGGCGTTTATCGAGAAGCGTCATGGGAAGGAGCGGGCCTTTTCGTTAGCGGCTTTGGGGTTGCCAGCCGGGGCTTGATGCGGGCTGTTGAGGCGGCGCCGCTTTGTGCGGAGCGGCTTCACCCCCTTTATCGAGCGCGGCGAAGGGATTGACGGGCTTGCCGTCCTTTCCTGGCTCCTGCTGGAAAACCGCTCGCACGCGATCGCTAAAGACCTTCGCTTTGCCGGTTGCAAGGTCGATTACGAGCTTTTTGCCCTTAACCTTGTTCTTCTTTTGCGTAAGGATCACTTCCTTACCAATCATGGTGATCAACTGGGCTTTGACATCGTAGACGGCGTCGTCGCCGGTGGCTTCTTGATCGTCTTTCGTGCTCGTCACCACGACTTTTCCGCCCAAGGCGTGAATGAATTTGATCTGTCCGCTCGTCAAGGGATCGCCTGCGCCCTTTGCCTCGGCCGTTTTCACGGGTTTTGCGGGTTTGGGCGCGGCACCCTTATCCGTTGTGCCGGGCTGTGCGGCGGACTCATAGGTGACTTCAAGCCGGGGCGCTTTGAGATTGTTGTCGCCCTGGGTCGCGGAAACATTGCCGATGAAGATCGCCACGTGCCGCTTGTCGTCGACTTCCAACCGGTCCGATTCGATATCGATAGGCTTCTTGGAATTATTGGCATTGCTAAGGCCGCCGAAACTGCCCGCGGGCGTTTGCGCGGCAGCTTGCGGCACGGACAGGGTAATCGCCGCAGATAGCACGGCAAGCGCGCAGAGAGTCTTAAACTGCCGCTCGTTGCTACCTGCCCGTCTATTCCACGCCATGCGCATCGCTCCGTGGACTGCCAGCGCCGGCGCCACTGCCGGCGCGCATTTCCGGCCCCTGCACGGCGGCAGAGCCCGAAGCTAACGCCCCAGCCTCACGTTCAAGATGCGTGCGCACATGTCCCTCGAAAATGGCCCGGCTCTCAGCCCAATACATCGTCATACTGTCGGCATGAATCGTGCTCTCATGAAGGCGCACCACAACCGGCGTTTTGGAAATCGCAGTCTGGGATTTCATGTAGGCGGTGACCGTTTGGAATGTGGCGCTCATGCCACCGTCGCGGGTTAGCACCGCGCCGTTATTGAACGTCATCTCCTCGGCCTTGTTGTCGTGAATTCCATTGGGGGCGGTGAGTGTCGAGACCTTGCCATCGAGGCCGGTCATCTTTCCCCGCACCACTTCAAGATACATGACATCTGCGTTTTTCGCGGCCTGAGTGGCCGAATCGGCGACGTAGTCGTAGGCGTCCCCTTTTTCGTTAACGCCCTTGACGTGCGGCTCGATCATCTTGAGGGATCCCGCCTCAACTGTGATACCGCGCACGCTTGCGGTCCCGCGCCCGTGATCGATGGATTTTTTCAAAAAAGAGGGGAGCGCATAAAGGCTCAGAACTGCGGCGGCTATGAGCGGAAGTATGAGCTTGAGGGCACCCACCATGAAACTGTGCCGGCGGGCGCGGCGGAACTCGCGCTCCCGGCGTTCGTCCAGGGAGGGCGCCTTCGGGCCGCGCATAAGCGCTCCACCCCCGCGATCCGCCGTTGCCGCATATGCCATGGCCGTCTGCTTTCAGCCCTTGCGCCTTGCACTTATAGGGTCCGGATTCGATTGCACCGAAGCCGGACCCTAGCTTTTTGTTTTTCCGTGCTTCTTACCGGAAAACCGCTTCACACCCACGGGTTGTGCGCTCAAGTAGCGTGCAGTATCGCGACGCAAAAGAGCCCGAGGGCATGCTTTTCCGGAAGCACTCTAATGGTTGAAAACGTCGGCGTCCTCATACCATCCTTTAAGATCGAGTTCAGCCCGGTAGGGCAGGAAGGCGAAGCAAGCTTGCGCCAGCCCGGTGCGCCCTTCCCGCTGCAAGAGCGCGTCGAGCTTGGCTTTCAACGCGTGCAAGTGAAGCACATCGGACGCCGCATAATTCATCTGCTCCGGCGTGAGCACGGCTTGGCCCCAGTCGGAGGTCTGCTGCTGCTTCGAAATCTCGACGCCTAAAAGCTCGCGGCACAGATCCTTCAAGCCGTGCCTGTCCGTAAAGGTACGCACCAGCTTTGCGGCAATTTTGGTGCAGTAGGCGGGCCGGGCCGTGGCGCCGAGATAATGCTTCAGAACGGCGATATCGAACCGGCCGAAATGAAAAATTTTGAGCACGTCTGGGTTTTCAAGGAGGGCCTTGAGATTTGGCGCCTCGTAGCGCCCCTTCTCGAACTGCACGAGATGGGCATTGCCATCGCCCGCCGACAATTGAACGACGCACAAGCGGTCGCGATGAGGGTTAAGCCCGAGCGTCTCGGTATCGATCGCAACGGCAGCGCCGAAGCCGATGTCCGGCGGGAGATCGTTCAAATGGACGGTTACGGTCATCGGAGCGGCAGCCATCTTTATTCGGGTTGGTTTCCGCAGAAGGAGCCACAAAGGCCCTGGCAGCGCAACATTTAGATTTTTTGCGGAACACGGTGCAGGCAATTCGGCAAACCGGCGACCCCACAAATCGCCGGTTTGCCTTGCCGGAAGGCCGCTGCGGCTCCTATTGGGGACCGCCGGCCTGCTCCAGTTGGATGCGGACCATCTCGGACGAGACCCAGTTCAGTATGAGGGCGAGTGCGTCCATTGGCTGCACTCCCTGCTCAACTGCCGCTTCGAATCCGGAGATCACACGCGACAGCAGGACATCGGCCGCTTTTTTGGAAGCAGGATGCTGCGGCCGGCTGGGGAACAGATCTTCGAACTCAACCAGTCTCAAGTAAGACGCATCCTGTACTGCCATTGACCTATCCTGTTTCCTTGGACTGCAGCCCTTTAGAGATTGCAGTCATTGTGACTGCTTTCAGTTCTTGTTTTCAGTTGTAACAAGTCTAGCACAATAACGTGCTGCATCTTCGAGCGTATTGGCAAGCTCCTTTAGCCCAGCGCCTTCCGCTTCGTGGGAGAGGTAACGTAACGCTACCAGGATACCTTCGATGTTATTGCCGTCGCCCGCTTCCAATGCTATCGCTTTCCCGTTCTTCCGTTCTGCACTAAGCTGCACGTAGGACATGGAACTCCTCGCCGTAGTTGAGAACACTTTGATAGATGCCGGTCTTTGCCCTGACGTTTCGCAGCACGGCCTTGGATACAGACAGCGATCCGGCTACGATTCTATGCCCTTCGGTACTTTTTGAAATTTCGCCGAGCCACTCGACGTCCCACCCGTTGCGAATGAAAATGTTGCGGCAATATGCCGGGAACATAACGCCGACGATGCTCGTAATGCCCTCGGCAAGCCCAAATTCCAAATAGCCGACGATCAGCTCTTGGATGATCCGCTGGCGCATCTCGGGCGGAAGGCTGGCATCGACGCAAAAGCGGCTCCCCTCCCAAACTTCGCTGCTCTGGGGCAGCGGAATCTTGCTGACCAGATGGGAGAAGATTTCCTGCAGCATGTACGGCCGGTCGGTGGGATAGAGCCGCGACGAGCCGCGCGCTTTTCCGGCCTTGTCACGCCAAACGAGGTAGTAGGCCGCGGGATTGTCGTACTGGTCGTATTCCATGTTGCGAATGGTAGGCACATTCCAAGCCTGCCTCTGCACGATGCATTCGTGCCTAAGCTTGTGCTGTTCATAAATGGGATTGCCCGCAAACAAGTGGCTGGAGCTGATGGAGACGCAGTCAATCATTTCGTCCACCTCGATACGCATTAGTTACCGAGGTCATCAAACCGGCTTTGAGCCGGCCTTAATAGCTCTCAACCTTGATAGGGCTATCCCACGTAGGAAGGCAGGATCAGCCCGAGCCGGAGGGCTTTGACCGTAGCCAAAGTGCGCTCGTTGGCGTTCAGCTTTTTGAAAACATTTTTCATATGAAATCGGATTGTCGCGTGAGAAATGCCAAGAAGCTCGGCTATCACGGAATCACTTTTTCCTTCTGCCGCCCAAGATAGGATTTCCCTTTCCCTGACGGTTAGCCGCACTGGAAGATGGTGCATGGTGCGGCCGTGTTTTTCTAGCTCCGTATATGCCGCATGAAATTGGAGAGAGAGATATTGTATCTTGCTCAACAGGTTTAGATCGGGCCGGACCCCGCCGGTGCTGCTTGCCACTCCGATGCCTGCCAATTCACCGTTGTGCCCGCAGATCGGAATGGCAATGCCGTCTAGAAGCCGCGCCTCTTTGGCTTCGTTCATAACTTTTTTCTGCTCTGGCTCCAGATCGTAAGCCTTGACCACCGATTCCCAAGTAAACGGCCGGCTGGTGCTAAGGCCATACCGGGGCACTGGATCCTTTTTCACGTAATTATTGGCTTCGTAATGGGACATCCAGTCGTCAGGATAGTTCTTTGCGATCCCATGTCCGGCTTCCAGGCCGAGGGACGGATGATCCGTTATGAGGCTGTAACAAAACCGGTCATAGCCCAGCCCGTTAAGAGCATCGCCAAAAAGCCTGCAAACCTCTCCAGAGGTTTTGGCCGAGTTCGTTGCTTCTATAAAGCTTTCAATCGCGTAATGAGCCATTTTAGTGCGCACCCGCAGCCGATACCGTTATTAGGGGCGGTCCTGCATGTTGAAGTTGCCGTTGCCGTAACCTACAGCTTAGGGAAGCGGTTAGGTTGCGTCAACAATGATTGGAGTTTATCTAAAGTGGGGCCCCCTGTTGACCATTGGCGCCCGGAAGGCCGGCACGGAACTACCTCCTGACGTTGTGTGTTTGGAGAACTGGTTCTGGCGGCCGGCAGGCATTGCGAGCTATTCGGCGGGAAGGGCCCGGGCAGGAGGCAAGCCATCGGAGAACCTGCCTTTTGGCGATAGCAAGCAGGGAGCAGTCCTTGGCCGGAGCCCTCAACTTTCTCTCGTGTGGGACGCGCGCCGCCCGCATATTGGCGGGGATTTCGCGGGAAGGCGCCTGTATCCACTTCAGGACAGCCGCTTCGGTGTTAGCCTTAGCCACGCTCGGCGCCTGCACCCAGGAAAATACCTTTGTTGCCCCGCCTCCACCCAAGGTCGCCGTTGCCAAACCCCTGCGGAAGCCCTCGGTTAAGTACGACGAGGCCACGGGCAACACAGCAGCGCTAAACAGCGTCGATCTGGTCGCACGTGTGCAGGGGTATCTAGAAAAAATGAATTATCAGGACGGGGCGCGGGTGAAGCAGGGAACGCTGCTGTTCGAAATTCAGCGGAACACCTATGAGGCGCAGCTCGAACAGGCGAAGGCCAACTTGGCTTCCGCGAAGGCGACCGCCCTTAACGACGAAATCAACTATCAGCGCGTGGTTACCCTAGGACGGCAGGGTAACCTCGCGGTTACGCAGCAGCAGATCGACAACGCCAAGGCAACGCTCGATGCAGGGAATGCCTCGGTGGAGAACGCAAAAGCCAGCGTGGAACTCGCAACGATCAATCTTGGCTACACGCGGGTAGCCGCGCCATTCGATGGCGTTGTAACGAGGCATCTCGCCGACATTGGCGCTCTCGTCGGGTACTCTGGCCCGACCACGCTCGCAACCATCCTCCAAATCCAACCGATTTATGTCTATTTCACGGTAAGTGAGAGTGTGGTGTTGCGCTACAGACAGCAACTGGCGGAGGAAGGCCGTCCCCGGGAAAATTATCATAAAGTACCCGTTGAAATAGGCTTGATGAACGATACGGGATATCCGATCGGCGGTCACCTCGACTATGTATCACCCCAAGTAAACTCGGCAACCGGAACCCTCGAGGTCCGCGCGATCTTCGAGAACAAGGATGGACGGCTCCTGCCGGGGCTGTTTGTCCGCCTACGCGTTCCGCAGCCGCAGCAGCGGCCGGAAAGCGCCCTCTGGGTCGATGAAACGGCCATCGGCCAAAATCAGCTCGGCGAATATCTGCTCGTTGTAGGCAATGATAATGTTGTTGAACAGCGCCAGATAAAGACCGCCGAATCCGAAAGCGGTCTCAAGGTTGTCGAGTCCGGACTTTCGCCCAACGACTGGGTCGTAACAAGCGGCATTCAGCGCGCGGTGCCCGGACAAAAAGTCAACCCGGAAGAGCGCACTATGCTAACGGCCGCTGCCGGACAATGAGGATTTACTCAGTTCATCTTTGCCTTGCCCGGGCACTAGGTTGACCATGTTTTCCCGCTACTTCATCGAGCGTCCTGTCCTCTCCAACGTCCTGGCGATCATTATCGTCGTAATCGGTGCCGTTTCATTTTTCAGGCTGCCGGTCTCTCAATATCCAAACGTCGTACCGCCAACGATCGCGGTAACGACGCTTTATCCGGGCGCCAGCGCCCAAGTTATCATGGACACCATTGCCCTGCCCATCGAGCAGCAGGTAAACGGCGTCGACAATATGCTCTATATGCAGTCGACGAGCTCGAGCGACGGCAAATATTCCCTGATCGTG
>JBKQIH010000162.1:0-5751 GCA_052148445.1 Rhodomicrobium sp. | reverse complement strand
GCAGGATATGAGGTGGATCGCATCCGCTTCGATCCAACCGTGGTGCGTGGCTTGGAATATTACACCGGGCCTGTCTTCGAGGCAGAGTTGACTTTCCCTGCAACAGATGAAGGCGGCCAAGCGGTGCGCTTCGGCTCGGTTGGGGGCGGCGGGCGCTATGACGGCCTCGTTTCGCGCTTCCGCTCGCAGCCCGTGCCCGCCACAGGCTTTTCCATTGGCCTATCGCGCCTTTATGCGGCGCTCTCTCATCTCGGCAAGCTGAAAGGCGGCGCCATCGCACAAGCGCCTGTCGTTGTGCTCGTCATGGATAAAGCGAGGGTAGGCGACTACCAACAGATGACGCGCGATCTGCGAGATGCCGGCATCCGCGCGGAACTGTATCTCGGTGACGCCGGTATGAAAGCGCAGATGAAATATGCCGACAAGCGCGGCGCCCCTTGCGTCATCATTCAAGGCGGGGACGAGCAAGCGCGCGGCGAGGTGACCATCAAGGACCTGCTCGAAGGAGCGCGCCTCTCTGGGGAAATCGCAGATCACGCCGAATGGCGCGAAGGCCGGCCGGCACAGTTTTCCGTGCCGGAGGGTGAGATGGTTGCGGCGGTACAGGGCCTCCTGAAGGAGCTGCGCAAATCATGACGGCCGAGGGCGCAATCCAGTTCGAAGCCCTTGAGGCACAAGCGGCAAGCCTGATGAGGCTCTTCGCCGGCACCGGCTATGAGCGGGTCGCGCCGGCGTTCATTCAGCCGGCGAGCCTGTTTCTCGACCGGATCGGCGAAGCATTGCGGGCACGCACCTATGTCTTCACCGATCCGAATGGCGAAGAGCTTTGCCTGCGCCCGGAAATGACCATCCCTGTCGCACGTGTATTTTTGGAGCGTGAGGACGTGCGCGCTGGCGGGAAATTCTGCTACAACGGCCCAGCCTTTCGCATGCAGGAGGGCAAGCCCGATCCCAGGCGCCCGCGGGAGTTCCGGCAAGCGGGCATCGAGTATTTCGGTGAGCCGGGCCCGGCCGCCGATCTCGAAGTGCTGACGCTTACGGTCGAAGCCGTGCGCCGGAGCGGCGCCGGTCCCTTCACGATCAAAACCGGGCATATCGGCCTCTTCACCGCGCTTTTGAACGCGCTCGCCATGCCGCAGCGATGGCGCGAGCGCCTCGCGCGTAGCTTCTGGCGTCCTGCTGTATTTGCCCGCGAACTCGCCACGCTTTCCCAGCCTCACGATGGCCACCCTTTGCCGCTTTCCGTGGAAGCGTTCACCCCGGATGGGCTTTTGAAGCACCTCGACTCTCGCGGCATTGCCTTCATCGGCCAGCGCAGGCTCGGCGAAATCGTGCGGCGGCTGCAGGAAAAGGCCGCCGATGCGAGGGAATCGCCGCTTTCTGAAGAGACGGTCCAGCTGATCGAGAATTACTTACGCATTAGCGGCGATATCTCAGCCTCTCTGGACACGATCGAAGCCCTGTTCGCAAAAGCCAAGCTAGAGGGAGCCGGTGAAGATCTTGCCAAGACGCAAGAACTCGTTTCGGGCCTGAAGGCCGAAACCGGCGCCGAGACCATAGTCTTCGACGCCGGTTTTGGACGCCATTTCGAGTATTACACAGGGATGGTCTTTCAGATCGAGATCGAGGGTGAGGGGGCGGCGGGCCAGATTGCGGGCGGCGGCCGTTACGATGGCCTCATTCACGCATTGTCGGGCGGACAAAGGAACGTTCCAGCAGTGGGTGCGGCCGTTCACACCGAGCGTCTGCTCGCGGCCTCGCGGAGGTAATGCATGCCTGGCACACTGAAAATCGGAATCCCTTCCAAGGGCCGCCTTATGGAGGACACTCTTAGCCTCTTCAAGGCTGCCGGCCTGACTATCGAGAAGACAGGGGATGAGCGCGGATACCGCGGTGCGATCACGGGGCTCGCGGATGCGGCTGTGGAGTTCCTTTCCGCGGGCGAGATCGCGCGGCATTTGCAATCTGGGCGTATTCATTTGGGCGTAACGGGCGAGGATCTTGTCCGCGAGCAGATCCCGGACGCCGGCGAGCGGGTTGACCTTCTCCTCGAACTCGGCTTTGGCCACGCTGACGTGATCGTCGCGGTTCCCGATTGCTGGCTCGACGTGGAAACCATGGCGGATCTGGAAGAAGCGGGCGCCCTATTTGCCGCGGCGCACGGCAGGAATCTTCGCATCGCCACCAAATATCCCATGCTGACACGGCACTTCTTTTTTTCGAAGGGCGTTGTGAGCTATCGCACCGTGGAGAGCCTTGGGGCAACTGAGGGGGCGCCGGCCGCAGGGAGTGCCGAAGCCATCGTGGACATCACAAGCACCGGATCGACACTCAGGGCGAACGGTCTTCGCATCCTGACCGATGGCGTGATCTTAAGGTCGCAAGCGAATTTGGTGCATTCGCACGCCGCCCGCCATGACGGCAAAATCCATCGCCTCGTTGCGTCCATCGCCCAGAAACTGGACCATGCCCTCGGTGAAGGCCGGATCGGCGCGCCTTGAGCGCGCGCTCTGGCCGGACGGCCCGCTACTTCGTAACGCCCGCCAGACGGACCGTCACGCTATTTTCGACCCGGGTCTCCTGCTCCCAAACCCGGTACATCTGAATAATCCCGGCCGATGCCTTCGAATCGCTCTTGCGAACCCCCAGCTCCCGATCGCGGGGGCCAGCCCCAAAAGCCATTGGGCTCGCTCGCAAGCCCGATACGACCTGCGGGCTTCCGTGAACGATGGTACTTTGCTGGCCGCCCGGAGCTGACTGCGGCGTGACGCCTGCCTCGCCCTTTCCTGTGGCTTCCGCCCCGTCCTGGCCTTCGCTGCCAATCAGGTCGAGATTGTCCATTCCGAAAGGCGATGCCCCAGACTCCGCGACGATAAACGCGTTGGCTTCCAGGATTTCGACGGGCAATGCTTCCGCGCGCGCCGCTTCGTACAGCTTGCCAACCCAAGCTTTATCGTCGGGCGATGCGTTGCGCCTTGCGATGGCCAGCAGGCCCAAACCCTGGCTTGGAACGCGTTCTACGCCATTCCCGCGCCATAGCATCTGGCCCAGCAAAGCTTGGGCGGGAACATAACCTTTCCGCGTCGCTCTTAAAAGCCACTGCGCGCCAACCCGTGGGTTTTTGGTCACACCCTCGCCGTTGATAAGAAGCCTCGCAAGCTCATACTGCGCAATGGGATCGCCGAAATAGCTTGCGGCGTGGTGTAGCAAACCGAACGCATAGGACGAATTGGGCGTGATATGGGCCCCGGGGACGCCGCGCCGGTGAAACTGCGCCAGATAGCGGTAAGCTGTGGCAGCATACGGAGCCCGCTTATCGCGCGCGCCGATCTCGCCGAGCTGATTGATAACCGACTGGAAATAGAGGGCGGCTTGGCCCTCGTTCTTGTTTACGCCTTGGCCCAACGCAACGCGGCGAGCCCTCTCCACTTGAGCCGGGATATCGCCATTTTGAGCCGCAGCCACGAGCTCGGGTAGCTTGAGGCCTGCGGATTTGTCGTCCTGGACGGCGGCAGCATGAGCCGCGCGATTTCGCGCGCGTTCCGCTTTACGCTGGAGCGAGCCATGCACGGCAGTAAGCCCTAGCGCAATAGCGGCGAAGAGCACTGGTACGGCAGCAATTTTTATTGCCCGCAAAACCTTAGATATCTGCATAGCACACAACTTCTACGCTTGCACCCGGATGGGTGACGGCGCCGAACCGAGCCGGTCCGACTTGCTGTCTATATTTCCACAGTGCCCCCGAGGTGTAGTTATTTTTGGGCGAAGTCCAGGCATTACGGCGGCGATTAAGTTCGCTTTGCGGCACCTCAAGGTTGAGTGTTCCCGCTTCCGCGTCTATCGAAATGAGGTCTCCGTCCTGAACCAAAGCGATCGGACCGCCATCGGCGGCCTCTGGGCCAGTGTGACCGATGCAGAAGCCGCGCGTTCCGCCTGAAAAACGGCCATCGGTGATGAGTGCCACTTTTTCACCCATGCCCTGTCCGTAGAGAGCCGCGGTTGTGGAGAGCATTTCGCGCATGCCTGGGCCGCCCCTGGGGCCCTCATAGCGGATAATGAGAACCTCACCTTCCTTGTAAGCCCGCGCTTCGACGGCCTTGAAAGCATCTTCCTCGCAATCGAAGCAGCGGGCGGGTCCGCGGAACTTAAGGTTTTTCATGCCGGCGACCTTGACGATCGCTCCTTCGGGGGCGAGCGACCCGCGCAGCCCGACGACGCCCCCTGTGGGAGAAAGCGGGTTTTTGATGTCGCGTATGACGACTTGGGCCGGATTGAAGGCGAGGCCCGCGAGGTTTTCCGCCAGCGTTTTGCCGGTCACCGTCAGGCAATCGCCATGCAGATATCCGCCATCGAGGAGGGTGCGTAGAAGCATAGGCACGCCGCCGGCTTCGTACATGTCCTTGGCCACATATTGCCCGCCGGGCTTGAGATCGGCGATATAGGGTGTGCGCTTGAACACCTCGGCAACGTCGAACAAGTCGAATTCGATGCCGGCCTCGTGCGCCATGGCTGGCAAGTGAAGCGCGCCGTTCGTCGAGCCGCCCGACGCGGCCACCACGGTCGCCGCATTCTCAAGCGCCTTGCGTGTCACGATGTCGCGCGGACGTAAGCCTCGCTCCAAGAGGTGCATGACGGCCTGACCGCTCTTTTGAGCGTACTCGTCGCGTGATAGATAAGGGGCCGGAGCTCCAGCCGAATAAGGCAGCGCGAGCCCGATCGCTTCCGAAACGCACGCCATGGTATTGGCGGTAAACTGACCGCCGCAGGAGCCGGCGCCAGGGCAGGCCACACATTCAAGCTCGTGCAAATCCTCGTCCGACATGTTTCCCGCGGAATGCTGTCCGACAGCCTCGAAGACATCGACGACTGTGACATCCTTGCCATGGAATTTGCCGGGAAGGATGGAGCCGCCGTAGAGAAAGACGCTTGGCACGTTCAGGCGCAGCATGGCCATCATCATGCCGGGAAGCGACTTATCGCAGCCGGCGATGCCGATCAGTGCGTCGTAGCAATGGCCGCGCATCGTGACCTCGATCGAGTCGGCGATGACCTCGCGCGACACGAGCGACGATTTCATGCCCTGGTGGCCCATCGCTATGCCGTCGGTGACGGTGATCGTGCAGAACTCGCGGGGCGTGCCGCCCCCTTCGGAGACGCCTTTTTTCGCCGCCTGCGCTTGGCGCATCAGCGCGATATTGCACGGAGCGGCCTCGTTCCAGCACGAGACCACGCCAACAAAGGGTTGAGCGATCTCCGCTTCGGTGAGGCCCATCGCATAGTAATACGACCGGTGAGGAGCGCGGTCGGCTCCCACTGAGACATGCCTACTCGGCAATTTTGACTTATCGAACGTCCTGACGACCAAGACAGCACCCTCCACCGGGAGACTCCGGTTTCCGATTACATGTGGCTTTTTTTTGTGGTGAGAAGCGCCGGATACACAAAACCAACGGCTGCTTCGTTGGCATAAGCTGCTATTTTTGAACTCTACCGGATTCTTTGCGGTTTCCGATTGCGCCAATGTGTTTGGGGTTTATGGCCTAAACTAGGCGGCGAAGCCTCAGTCCGTGACATTGTAGCAACAGCCCCGCTGGAACCCGCCTAGCGTGCAGCGCCCCAGCGCTGGATTGCAATCAGGAGCTATAAATGGGCGAAAATAGGCGGGCATAACCATCCGCGCGCCGCTTCGGCTTAAGCTCGGTCCTCGCGATGTTAAGCCAATCGAGCGTGGAGGGGCCGAACGCTTTCAAG
>JBKQIH010000161.1:0-45239 GCA_052148445.1 Rhodomicrobium sp. | reverse complement strand
GCCTTCGTCGAACGCTAGAGCCTATCCGCTTTCGATGGTATCGAAAGCGGTCTCTACGTCTTTGTTTTTCCGTGCTTCTTACCGGAAAACCGCTTCACACCCACGGGCCGGGCCCGAGGGCATGCTTCTCCGGAAGCACTTTAATAGGCCAATGGCGGGGCAATCCGCCGGCAGGCCCCTTGAAAAATTGCGCGAAGCTCCGGCGACCGCCGTCTTGGCCGATCACGCTCCAGCTCGCTTTGCCTTCTCTCCATTCGGCTCGGCCCAATCTTGCGGTTGCGGTACAGAAGTGCCGCGCTTATGCTCACCGCTCGACAAGCACCGAGGTACTCACCGATGCAAACCGGCCCCCGCGAAATCGTAACGCCATTCCGCCCAATTCCGCTCACTGTTCCCGAGGGAATGATGCCGAACGAGTTCTTCAATAGTGCCGAAAATTTGGCCGATCTCACGCACAACAACGGACTCTTACAGAATCCGGAAGGGCTGCTGCTTTACCGCAAGGCGATCGGTCACAGCAACGTCTTCGACACCTCGATCATTTACAACACCTCCCAGCGCATCCTCGACCCCCTCGGCCGGCCGGTGCGGCGTACGCAGGTGCCAGCGCCGGCAAAGGCTGTCTGGAACCGGATGAACCAGATCATCATCGAGTACATGCTCGATAACTACCCCGATCCCGATGGACATCTAGTGCTTTCAGGGGAAGCGAGCCTCGACGCCACCTGGCCGCTAGCATCGCCCGGGGTACCGAGCATTCGCATGCTGCACAATCACTTCATCGTTTTCGACAAGGCAGAACTTGCCGCTGCACCGCTGGCCGAACCCAACAACCCCAACCTCACCGACGGCGGCCAGCATTCGCTGTTCCAGGCGCACATGCGCGATGTCTATCGCGCCTTCTTCACGGGGCTCGACTTAGAGATTTTGCAGCCTTGCCGCGAAGGGTCGTGCCGCATCGCTCTTACAGGCTATCCGCAGGGCCTGCCCAGCTGGGAGATTGCCGGCGGTGCTCCGATGCTGCGCACCGTGCGCTTTTGGAAGGAGTACGACGCGATTCTCCAGGGCTTTCTCGATTTCTACCGAAGCTTTTTTAGCCAGGTCTCCACGCGCAACGCGCCCATTCTACCCGATTTGTATTATCCGGACTTGGTCGAGGAGAAACTGCTCTTCGACAACAACTTCCTGAAAACGGCGAAGATGGTGCGCGACCGCTGCATCCACGACGCCAAATATGCCAACGCAATCCGCTGGCAGCCGGCCTTTAAGCAACTCATCTACCGCAACGACCAAGGCCGGCTGATTGTCACCATAAGTCAGAACTCAATTGGCAATGCCATCACCGAGCTGCTCGGCGTCGTGGTCAAGCGTGCGCCCGATAACGGCGCTTACACCCGCACCGAACCTAAGCTGCTGGATCAGTTGTTCGAGGTCCGCCGCCGGCTGGTTGAGGCCGATCTCGGCGAAGGTGTCGAGACGGCCCAGTGGCCCGCGTCAGCCGGCCGCTGACTTAAACCTGCCGTGCCGCTGCGTTTGATGCGCGCAAAGTGTCCTAAGCGAAATTCGCCGGTCAGCCCGCCTGCCTCTCCATCGGGACGAGACCTATTGCCTGGCCGCGGCCGAGGCGACATTGGCGGGTGTGCCCATCGTCACACTCGGCACCGGTTCGCTTTCGGAGCGGGTGCGCAACGGTAAGACCGGCTTCATTGCGCGCGACGAGGACGAATTCGTTGTACGGACAATCGCGCTCTTGACGGACGATGCGCTTTGGCTCGCCATGCACGGGAGCGCATGGCCGAGGCGGAACTGACCACATGGGACACCCGTGCGGCAGAATGGGACCGGCTATTTCTCAGCCCGTCGAAATGGCGGCGTCCTGTAAGAAGCGAGTGAGATCGCCGGTCTCGAAATGGATGTAGTGAGGCAGCATGTCCGCTTCTTTTAGCGCCTTTTGCGATGGGTGATCGCAGTAATCCGATTTTACCAGCACTGTGACGATGCCCAGCGCGTGCGCCGCCTCCAAATTATGCGGCAAGTCCTCGAACATGGCGGCCTTGCAATTTCCGCCGCCGCAAAAATCGAGAAAGCGCTTGAACGCCTCCGGCTTCGGTTTCGGAACGAAACCGCCGGCCGCGATATCGAAAATACCGTCGAACTTATCCAGCACGCCGAGCTTTTCCGCCACACGTTCCGCGTGCCGGGCCGAGCCGTTGGTGAAGATGAACTTGCGCCCTTGCAGGCGGGCGATGGCCTCGGCGAGATCCGGCGCGTGCGGAACCGGCGCCAGATCGATGTCGTGCACGAAGTCCATGAAAGCCTCCGGCTTCACGCCATGTTCGGCCATGAGCCCTGAAAGCGTTGTTCCGTGCACGTAATAGAGGTCCTTTTGCACTTTCCGCGCGGCCACCGGATCGAGTCCGAGCAGATCCTGAATGAATGAGGACATGCGCTGGTCGATCTGCGCGAAGAGGTCGCACTCGGCCGGATAGAGCGTGTTGTCGAGATCGAAGATCCAAAGCCGCGTATCCCGAAAGGCGCGGGCTATGCGGCTGACGCTCTGTGTACCGTCAGCCATGTTGGTCCCGCTCAATCAGCGTGCCGACGCCATGCTCGGTGAAAAGCTCGAGCAGCACCGCATGAGGCACGCGTCCGTCGAGAATCACAACGCCTTCCACGCCCTTCTCGATCACGCTAATGCAGCCTTCCACCTTCGGGATCATGCCGCCCGTAATTGTCCCGTCCGCGATCATTGCTTTAGCCTGGGACACCGAAAGATGGTGAATGAGCTTCTTATCCTTGTCGAGCACGCCTGCCACATCTGTTAGAAGCAAGAGCCTTTTGGCTTTGAGAGATGCCGCAAGCTCGCTCGCAAACGTGTCGGCGTTGATGTTGTAAGTCGTACCGTCGCGCGAGGAACCGAGCGGTGCCACCACGGGGATAATTTCGTTGGCGGTCAGCACCTGGACGATGCTTGGATTGACCTCCTCCGGGTCGCCGACGAAGCCCAGGTCGACGACGCGCTCGATATTCGAATCCGGATCGCGCTCTGTCCGCGTGAGCTTCTTGGCGATCATGAGATTTCCGTCCTTGCCCGAAATGCCACAGGCATGCCCGCCGAGCTGATTGATTTGGCTGACAATCTGCTTGTTGATCGTGCCGGCGAGCACCATCTCGACCACTTCCACGGTCGCGGCGTCGGTCACGCGCAGGCCGCCGGAGAACTCGCTCTTGATGCCAAGCCGGTCGAGAAGGCGCGCGATCTGCGGGCCGCCGCCATGCACCACGACCGGCTTCACACTCGCCTGCTCCAGCATGACGACATCGCGCGCGAAGCCCTCGGCAAGCTTGGCATCGCCCATGGCATGGCCGCCATATTTTATGACGACGGTCTGTTGATCGTAGCGCTGCATGAAAGGCAGCGCCTCTGATAGGATCTCCGCAGCGATGCGGAGCTTTCTCAGGCCTTTGTAAAACTCGGCCGGTTGTTCGGCGTTCAACGCTCCCTCCCAAATTGCTGAATGTCTCGCTGTCAGAATTACGGTGCGATAGGGGGCCGTTGCAAGGTGCGTTTTCACATTGCTCCATAGCCACACCTACGCTAGCGGCCGGCCGACGCGGCAAGCAAGCTTTCGAACAATCCGGTATCTAGGAGAATACGCGGCACCTTGTTTTGGCCGCCGAGCTTTCCGCGCGATTTCATCCAGCGGGCGAAGGTTCCGTGCGGCAAGACCTCAACAGTTGGCGCGAGCATCGCGAAATCGCCGGCCCGGTGCGCGGCGTAATCGGCGTTCAGCGCGCATAGCCTCTCGTCGAGGAGCCGGGCGAATTTGGCACAGTCTCCGGGCGAGACTAGGGCCGAAAACTCAACCGCGTAAAGGTGGTGCCCGGTCTCGCCCGGCCGCGATGGGTAAATCGGGCTCACGCTGTAGTCGGTCACGGACGCGCCGATTGCCGCCGCGGCCATGCTGACGGCTCCCTCGATTTCCTCTCCGATCAAGTGTTCGCCAAAGGCGGAGAGGCTGTAGGACGTCCTGCCTGTGATCGAAATCCGTGGCGGGTCTAAGCTGATGAACCGTACCGTATCGCCGATGATGCTAGACCAAAGCCCGGCGCAGCTCGTGACGGCGATTGCATAGTTGAGTCCAGCTTCTGCGGTGCCGATCCAGTGCCGCGTAGGGTTCGGGGCGCCGAGTTCCTCATCGGGTATAAATTCGAAGAATAGGCCATTGTCTAAGAGAAGCCGCAGCCCCTCTCCCGGTCCGCGATCGGCGAGCGCGATGAAGCCTTCGCTCGCCGGATAGACCTCCCGCAATTCGGCGTGGCTGCCTTCGAGCAAAGTTTCGAACCGCTCGCGGTAGGGCGCGAAGCTGACCCCGCCATGCACCAAAAGCTCCAGGTTCGGATAGTAGCCGGCCAGCCTGCCGCCCGTGCCCGGCCTCAACGCCTGCAAGCGCTCGAACAATACCAGAAGCCAGCTCGGCGTCCCGCCAATCGTGCGGATGTCCTCTTCCAGCGAGCGGCTTGCAAGCCGCTGAATTTTTTCCTCCCAATCGGAGATCAGCGCGAGATCGCGCGGCGGAAAATAGCGGCTGCGTGCCCACCGCGGCACCTCATTCACGGCGATACCGCTCAGATCCCCCTCGGCTACCCCCGGTGCGCAACGCACGAGGTCGGTGCTGCCGCCAAGCATGAAGCTCTTGCCGCCGAGAACGCGGCTGCGCGGCCGGCTCGCGATATGATGCGCGAGCAAATCGAGAACGGCGCGCCGGTTCGCCCTCACCATCTCGCGCGAGACAGGAATATGTTTCGTCACCCCAGTCGCCGTGCCCGAGGTCACGGCGAAGTAGGGAATGCGGCCGGGCCAGGTCACATCCGTTAGTTGCGGAAAGCGATCCCGCCAATAGGCCTCCCAGAAGTCTTCATAGCGCCGCAGCGGCACGGCATTCTGGTAATCCGCAACCGAATGGATGACCGCAAACGCATGATCCCGGCCGAACCGCGTTTCGCGCGCATGGGCCACGAGTTTTAGAAGCTGCTCTCGCTGAACGGCGGCGGGGTTCTGCGCGGCGAGGCGCGGCAGGCGATAACGCGCGTAGAGCCGTAGAAGGGGGGTCGCATCCAGCATGCGCGCATATTAACCAGTTCGCCGCTATTCTCCAACACTCGCGCTGGAGTGCGCACAACGGACAGTCCTTAAGAGCCCGAAACGGCGGTTTGCGCGCGCTCGATGGTCATGGTGCCGTTCTCCGTTGGCATCGATAGCTGCTCCACGAGCCATAAAGAAGGTTTTGGCAGCTTCCTGAAAACAATCTCCATGACAAGACGCTGCTGGCCGCTAGCGCCTGGACCCTGCTGAGCGGCAATTCCGATGCAGGATACGATGGAGGGATCGCGCGATGCTTGGATTTCTGCGTTGGTACGTAGGCTTAGGTCGAAGCGTGAGCGGCCCATGAGGATCGGGAGCACGTGATTGCAGGGAGCGGCGGTCGCGGATGCCGGCTTCAGCGACGTAGCCAGCAGCGCCGTCAACGGATCGATGGCCCCGCGTAAATGGGGAGGGGTCTTCGCGTTCGCGGCGCCGAGGCCTGCAAAATTGGTGTCGATGGCACTGTCCTGACCGCCCGACGTAATCAAGCGAAAATGTTCGGGCGTCAGCTTCACACCGGCTCGGGAGCCGGTCGCCTCTCCCTGGATCCTTGTGTTGACGAGCAGGACGGTAACATCGGCCGAAACCGCGACCTTATAGGTTTTAGCGTTCAGTGTGCTGTGAAGGTAAGCATCGCCGATGTGAATGCCCGCCAGATTCACATCGTAGCGGGAGACGAAGACCTGCGCCCCAGCAGTTGAACAAAAGGCCATCGACGTGAGCAGGATCGCTAAAGCCGCATGTTTTGGGGTCGCCGTTTTTTTTCCTATCCAGGACAGGATAGAAAGATTTTGTCTCGATTTTAGTCTCATGAGCGGGACTTTGACACTTACTCAATTCAGGGCGGGGAGCACCCGGTTCTTAACAGGCTCTTTATCCAAGCCTGCAAATTTGAATGTTCTAAATATGGAGAAGTTATAGTTTTGATGTGGCGGCTTTGTCTTTCTGCGCCCCCCGACCGCCGGTTTTGTCCGTTCGCGACCTCACGCCGCTTTCTGCGGCCAGGCGGTTATAGCGCCAAGTTTGTTGAAACGAGCCCCGTGCCAGGCCCATCTCTCTTGCCGGACCGCACCGCGAGACCTTCCAGGTCTTGTGGATCCGATAGCTGCGGAGCTTGACTATAAGGATGCGCTGATATCGAAATACCTTCGGGCACACTTGGGGGGGAATCACCATGCTTAGCAGCAAGGGAGCAAACATTGTCGCGTTTCCATTATCGCGAAGCGAGCGGCTTGCACCCAGACAGAGACTGAAATTTGTGGACGGGAAAATAGTCGCTATCCCGGCCGTGAGTGCCAAGACGATTGACGTGCGAGAAGCCGCTGAGCGCATCCGGGCGCGCTCCATCGCGAAAACCGAGCCATCGAGCGGGGGCGCTAACGTTATATAGAGCCGCGCTTCCGCCGCTACGTTCCCCGGGTCGCGCATCTACGCGCCGGCTCCGCGTCTAGGCATTGTCAAGCGGCAAGCCGAACCTTCTCCGCCATCTCGGGAACTTGAAAGCAGCCGGCGGGCTATGTAAGCGTGTCCAAAAGCGAAAGCCGCGTTCAGGGTAATGGGTAAGCGCCAAGGGCGGCTCTTATATCCGCAGTGGGGACTACTAGGCGCCGAGGAAAGCTTGTACCGCTCGATTGAATTGCGCTGGATTTTGCAGCATCGCAAAGTGACTAACGCCGGGCAGGATCACCTTTTTCGCCTTCGGGATTGTCTTGGCGATGCGCGCCGTGTGATCGGGCCTGATAATCTCGTCGTGTTCTCCGTCGGACACAGTAACGGGCACCTTTATGCTTGCAAGTGTCTGCCTGCCAAAGTTTGGCTCCCTTCGCCACATGGCGCTCAGACCGGCAACCAATTCCGGCCATTTCTCAGGATTCGGCGACAACGCCCGATACTCGATCCTGCAGCGGGCTGCGTATTCCGCAAAAACCCTGGTCCGCGCGCCGCCGCCCTTCAATCCGTCAAGGGTGACATTCGCGCCGAACGCAAACAGCCTGCTGACCCGTTCGGGCCTTGCGATCGCGAGTTGGAGACCGGTGACGGCGCCATCGCTCCATCCAATCACCGAGGCCGCGTCAATTTTGAGATAGTCCAGCAGGGCCGCCACGTCGTCCGCAAATTGAGCGTAGCCGAATACCTTTGACATGACCGGACTTCGCCCATGTCCACGGGTATCCATAACGATGACGCGATACTTTCCGGCGAGGTACTCAATTTGATGCCCCCAGTAGTTCGAACTCCCCAACCCTCCGTGGAGCAGCAAAACCGGTGGACCTTCGCCGTTGCCGAATTGCGCAAAGAAGATTTTCGTGCGGTCGATTTCTACGAGGCCGCTCCGCTCCGTAGCCGGCAAGGCTGGCGTTGGCGGCAGCGTGAGCCATTTCTTCTCTCCCGCCGCCGCCGGACCGGCGTTCGACTTATGCGGCGGGCACAACGCAAACGCAGCACCGAGGGCCGCTACGCCCGCCATCGCCTGTCTGCGCGAGATTTCCGTCATGGCAGACTTATTGTGCTTACGGTCCGCATCGCACAAGCAAAAATGAATTCTTTCCGCTCGGCGATACGCGAATAACATCCGGCGCTATTTTGGTATAGGTCCACGCCGTCCCAAGCCGTTCTCCGGGTCCGGGCGAGTGATAGGAATGGAGCGTTACGCTGCTAAAGCCGTTATCGCTGCTCGAAACGAGGGCTTCGATGTCGACGTTGCCCATGCCATCGCGCCAGGAAATGCTCCTGCCATCGGATGTCAGCGTATAGACCTTTTTGGCGATCTTGCAATTTGCAGCCGAGCCAGTCGCCCATTGCCCCTCAGCAACGGCATCGACAAGGGTCTGGCTCTGCGCCGGGGCTGAGTTCTGGCCCTGAGCGTGGACGGCAAGAACAGCCGGTCCAGCTAATAAGGCGAGCGCCGCAGCCAAGCTTATTCCGAAAGGACTCGAACCGGCGGAACACAACGTCATAGGCACCTCCCAATAAGTTGACTGAAAAAGCGCCGCATAGGCTGCGCCAAGCGTGGCGTATTAGCGAGCGCAATTTGGCGCGACGGCCGAAGGGCCCGCGGCGTGTCAGGGAGACGCCGGACGTAGCGCCGGAACCAGCTCTGTGACGAACGGAAAAGCAATCCGCACCGGCTCCGGTTGTAGCGGCACCTGGATATACTCGCCCTTGCGCCAAAGCGGAATCTGGTCGGCGAAATTCATGCTGCCGAACCATCCATCCTGGCCGCCCAATAGAGCAAAGTAGTTCTCGTCCAGGCCGGACAGGCTCGAAATGTGGCGCGCGTTGGAGCCGAGCCGGGCGGCGTGGCTTCCGTAAACGAGCCCGTTCGCGGTTTTCATCACCGTCTCGCTGCCGCCGGACGCCGGCAGATCGAAGTAGCGATACCGCCGCCCGGAAGGCAGCGCACCCAGCGGATGATCGAGGCGAAGGCGGTGAAGTTCGCCCCAGCTCTGCGCGCCTAAGCTTTTTGCCGTGAGCGCGAGTGCCCGCAGAACCAAGGGCCGGATGCGCGCGTCATCGGCGGCTTCAACGTCCGCCCGGATGAGATCGCGGACCACCCATCCCGCCGAGTAAGCGGCGATCTCTTTGCGCGCATAGAAGAGGCGGGCAAAATGACACAGCAGCAATTCGAAAGCCGCCGGCGCTTGCGAACTCGCGTCATAGGCGCCGTCCCAGCTTTCGAGCAACGGCAAGATGTTGGCGCTCTCCGAGGAGAGCGCGCCCGGGGACGCGGCCTTTGCTATTCGGGCGAAGCGAACGGCGAGCTTTCGAGCGGAGGCGGATTCGACGTCTCGCTGGAGCCTCGCCAGCCGGGCAAAATCGATTGGCCCCTCGCCGCCCAGAAACGCACTTATCCGTTCCGCGCGTGCGCCTGAAGAGAATAAGCGCCCAACCACAATGTCCGTGTCCGGCCGGTTGTTGGCGGAAACGGCAAATCCTGCCGGCAGATTAAACCAGGAAGGCAAGCTCGCCGCGGTGTGAAATGCTTTCCATGGGCCGCCGCCGCGGCCGATAATGTCCTCGGGCGCGGCGGACGCGTCTTTCGGAACCCAGGCCGCCAGGGCGTGTCCGGTATTTCCAGCGCAATCGGCGAAAATCATGTTCTGGCCGGGGACAGCGAAGCCTTCGAGGCCGGCTTTGAATTCCTCCCAGTTCCGTGCCCGGCTGACTTTGAGCATCGCGGTGATTTCATCACTCGCTTCATGCCCCGCCCAGCGGAGCGCAAGCCGCTTGCCCGGAACGCGATAGAATGCGGAGTCCGAGAGGACCGGCCCCGCCTCGCATGTCCGTACCCTGACTTTCCGTGCGCGCGACCAGCGAACCTTGATCGTTTCCACGCGGGTCTGCAAAGCGGTGCCCGGTATATCGGTTACATCGCGAAGCTCGCTCGAAAGGGCGTGCAGGGCCGTGCCGCCCCAGGCGATATGGGGGTTCCGGCCGAGCGCAATGAACGGCATCCCGGGGATCATCAAGCCGCAAGCGCGATGGCCCGGCGACCGGTAGCCCGCAATCAGCCAATTGCCCGGCAACGAGAGGCCGAGATGCGGATCGCTGGCGATCCATGCGAAGCCGTTGGCACTTCGCGGCGCCGAAACGGCAAGCGAGTTGCTCTCGCTTCGGCCGGCCGAAAGCACCGCCTGCAAGGCTGCGGCAGCGCCCGGGCTCTCGCCGTGCGGCCCGGGCTCCCCATCCATTTCGATGAGCCGCTGCCAAATCTGGCGCCATCCGCCAAAGCGCCGTACCCGGAGCAGCCTCAGCCAAATCAGCCACATGATGTCCGCGCCATAGAGCCGGCCGAGTGTCAAAATATCGGCCACGCTCCACGCCTCCCGTTTCAGTCCGAACAACGCGAATTCGTGCGGAAGTGCTGTGTCCGATCGAGCCAAGCAATGATTGATCCCTGCAGCAAAGGCCGCCAGCCACTCCCGCGTTTCCTGGGGAAGCTGCCGCTCGATTGCGGGAACGGCGCGCCCCAGATCGAGAATCCGCAACGTGCGGTCGAGATCGAGGCCTGCGATGCCAATCATTTCACTGACGCGCCCGGCCGAGGCGCGGCGCAATACCTCCATTTGGCCGAGCCTCAGATGGGCGTGGACCATGCCGAGCGCGACGGCCAAATCGCGATCCGTTTCCGCCTCGACGAAGGGGATCTGATGGCGGTTCCAGCGGATCTTCACGGGCCGCTCCAACGGGGCTCCCTCGCTTGGAAAACTGGCTAGTCTTTCGTGCAAACTAACGGAATTCGCGCCAGGCGGACGCGGCGCCAAAAGCCGCAAATACGCGCCAAAGCGCAATGCGCCGAGTGCCGTCCGCAAACGCATCGCTCGCCTCACTAATCTGTCTGGAATACAAGTCTAGCAGACCGTCGCCAGGCCGCACCAGATCCAAGCGAGTTTTCATCCCCGCCAGTGCCTATGGCTTGACAGAGATCCGGTGAGCGGAGCATGCTTGCGGCTGGATATCGGGCTTCAGCAAGAGGCGTGACGTGACTCGCGAAGTCTCCCGGCGTTCTTTTCTTCAAGGTTCAGCTCTAACAACCGCGGGGGCGGCGATGGCCGAAGCTGCAACGGCATTCATCGGACAAGCAGCGGCCGGTGAGCCCAGCGGCCCCGCAATCTTTGGGCCCGGCGCTGTTCCGGTCAGCTTGACGGTCAATGGGGTCAAGCACACGCTCAACATCGAGCCGCGAACGACGCTCGCTGAAACGTTGCGCGGCCCGCTCGGACTGACGGGCACCAAAATCGCTTGCAATCGCGGCGCGTGCTCGGCCTGCACGGTGCTGCTGGATGGCCTTCCGGTCTGCTCCTGCATGATACTGGCCATCGAGGTGGGCGCGCGCAGCGTGACGACCATCGAGGGCTTGGCGCAAGGGGAGACACTGCATCCCGTTCAGGCCGCCTTCATCGAGCACGACGCGATGCAGTGCGGCTTCTGCACTCCCGGCATGGTGATGAGCTGCGCCGCGCTCTTGGACCGCACGCCAGACCCCACCCCGGAAGAGGTTAAGAGCGCGATCAGCGGACATTATTGCCGGTGCGGCACCTATCCGCACGTCATTTCCGCGACTCTCGCCGCAGCCAAACCACAAAAGGCCTGAGCATGGCGATGGATGAGACCCGTGCCGGGACGTTTCCCTTCGGCATCGCAAGTGCCGGCCTGAGCGAAGTTGAGCGGCAAATTCCCGCGGAAGAGCCGCCGCCGCTCCCGCCGAACGCGGAGCTTTCAACGATCGGCAAGCCCGTACCGAGGCAGAATGCCCGGGCCAAAGTTACGGGCGCGACGCGCTACACTGTGGATATCAAGCTTCCCGGCATGCTTTACGCCAAGGTTTTGCGCTCGCCGCACCCGCATGCCCAAGTACGCAGCGTCGACACGGCCGCAGCCGAGCAGCACCCAGAGGTTCGCGCGGTCTTGGTTGCCGCGCGGCCGGATGGAGCGGGCGGCTCCATCGTCCGTTATGCCGGCGCGCCGGTTGCTGCCGTTGCCGCCACGTCCATGGCCGCTGCGGAGGAAGCCTTGGCTCTGATCCGGGCCGATTACAAGCCGCTGCCCTTCACCGCCGATATGGACCACGCGCGCGATGCTGCGGCGCCGCTGGTGTTCGATGCCAACTCGGCGCCCAAGGGGCATCCCTCCGGCTGGCCGGCGCCTCTGAATCTTCCGCTCAACGGCAATGTGCGCGGGCCGCAGACCAGCAAGCGCGGCGACGTGGCGGAAGGCCTCGCTCAGGCGGAGGTCTCCGTCGAGAGCGAATTCAGCACCCATGTGCAAACCCATTGCTGCGCCGAGCCGCACGGCATCGTCGCCGATTGGCGTGCCGACGGACTAACGGTCTACATATCGACCCAATTCACCGCGGGCGTGCGTCATGAGTTAGCGGAACGCTTCGGCCTGCCGCTGAGCCGTGTGCGCGTCCTCGTGGATGGCATGGGCGGCGGTTTCGGCTCGAAGTCCACGCTTGGCAATTATGGGCTCATTGCTGTTACCTTGTCCCGCCAAGCCAAGGCGCCAGTCCGGCTGATCCTTACCCGGGCCGAGGAGCAGGTTGATTCCGGCAACCGTCCGGCGACTTGGCAGCGCTTGCGCATCGGTGCCCGCCGCGACGGATCGCTGACGGCCATCTCGCAGCAGAGCCACGGGACCGCCGGAGTTACGCTTGGCGCGGGGGTGGGAAACGTGGCCGAAGCGCTTTATGCGTGTCCCAATTTTGAAAGCGCGCATTATGACGTGTTCATCAATGCGGGGCCCGGTACCGCGATGCGCGCGCCCGGCAATGCGCCCGGCGCCTTCGGGCTGGAGCAGACCATTGACGATCTTGCCGAAAAGCTATCCCTCGATCCCGTGACGCTCCGCGACCGCATCGATCCGAGCCCGGTGCGGCGTGAGGAGAGGCGTATCGGCGCTGAGCGCATCGGCTGGAATCTCCGGCATGCGCCCGGCGCCGGTCCGGGTCCGGTGAAGCGCGGCATCGGCATGGCCCAATCGCTCTGGGCCGCCTATGTGCAGCTCAATTCCGCCTGCGAGGTCCGCGTGCTGCGCGACGGCTCCGTCGAGGTGCTGTCGAGCGTGCAGGACATCGGAACCGGCGTCGGCACCGTGCTCGCTCAGACCGTCGCCGAAGTGCTGGGGCTTCGCCCCGAGGACATCACCGTGCGTATCGGCGACACGGAGTTTCCGGCCGGCCCGCCCTCCTACGGCAGCCGGACCACGGCGTCCATCACGCCGCCCGCGCGCACGGCCGCTTGGCAGGTTCTGCAAACGCTGCTCCGCGAGGCGGCGCGGCGCCTGAACACCAGCCCGGATGCGCTGGCCGCCCATGACGGCAGGATCGTTGCCAAAGGCGACCCAAGCCGGAGCCTGAGTTTCCGTGAGGCCGCCTCGCTGCTTCGAACCGACCGCATCGGCGCGGTCGCCTCTCGGGCCGGCGACTATGGCGGCTTCCGGCACGATATGGGCGATGCCGCGGCGGCGCACCAGGATCTCGGCGGCGTTCAGTTCGCGCAAGTGGCTGTCGACACCGGAACCGGCATCATCCGGGTCGAGCGAGTGGTCGCAGTGCACGATTGCGGCCGCCCGATGAACCCGATGCTGCTGGAGAGTCAGGTTCAAGGCGGCGTGCTTATGGGCCTCTCCTACGCCTTGTTCGAGGAGCGGATCATCGACCGGCACACCGGCCGCATGGTGAACCCCAATCTGGAGCAGTACAAGCTCGTGGGCGCGCGCGAGACACCGGAAATCGATGTCGTGGTTTTAGAGAACTACCAGGGGCGCAGCGCGACGGATGCCTATGGCATCGCGGAGCCGGCGAATGTCGCAACGGCGCCGGCCATCGCCAACGCGGTCTACAACGCGATTGGCGTCCGGCTCAAAGGCTTGCCCATGACGCCCGCCGCGGTGCTGGCCGCACTTGGCAAAATTCCATTGAGGAGCTAACGCCATGAACCGCTTCGCCTGGGTGAATGCCACCACTCCCGCGGAAGCGGCAGCATCGGCTTCGGCGGTGGTTTCTGACCTGATGACGCTTTCGCCAGCCGCACGTAGCTCCGCCGATGGCGCCGTTATTATGGCGGGCGGCATCGACATTCTCGACCTCATGAAGGAAAACCTGCTGGCTCCCGCCAAGCTCGTGAGTTTGGCGGCCGTCCCAGGCCTCGATACCGTAGCTGGGGACGGCAAGGGCGGCTTGCGCATCGGCGCGATGGTCACGCTGGCAAAACTCGCGAGCCATCCCACAGTGCGCGAGCGCTATCCGGCGCTTGCCTCCGCGGCGGGCAGCTCGGCAAGCCCGCAAATCCGCAACGTGGCGACTTTAGGCGGAAACCTGTTGCAACGTCCGCGCTGCTGGTATCTTCGAGCGGCCGAATATCGCTGCCTCAGGAAAGGCGGCGGACATTGCTTCGCCATCGACGGCGAAAGCCAATATCATGGCATTTTCGGAAACCGGGCTTGCGCGATTGTGCATCCTTCCACGGCAGCGACGGTGCTCGTGGCGCTGGGTGCGGTCCTGGAATTGGCCGATGCGGGCGGCGCCGTGCGCAACGTTCCGCTTGAGGAATTCTTGGTGCATCCGGACCGGGATATGCAGCGGGAGAACGATCTGAGGCCGCAAGAGATCCTGACGGCCATCCTTGTGCCGCCGGCGACTGCAAGCGCGCGCATGGCGCATCTAAAGCAGGGCGAAAAAGACTCCTTCGACTGGCCGCTTGCAGACGTTGGCGTTGTGCTTGATTTCGATCCGGGTGGGACGTGCACGGGCGCGGCCGTCATTCTCGGAGCGGCGGCGCCGGTCCCGTACCGTGCCAGAGCCGCGGAGGCCGCTCTTACCGGCAAGCGCATCGACGAAACCGTGGCCAAGGAAGCGGGCCGCGCGGCGCTCGATGGCGCCACCCCGCTCGCAAAAAACGCCTATAAGCTTCCGCTGTTCGAGACGCTCGTCCAGCGTGCGATACTCAAAGCTGCCGCCGCCACACGAATAGGCCATCATGCGCAGCCGCGGCAAGAATGACGCCGCGCCCTCTATTGTCATCCTGTGCGCGCCGCGGTGCGTAGTACCGCTGCGCTGACACGGGATCGACAAAGTCGCCGCCCGCTCGTAACGATCCCGGATAATGCCCATGGCATTTCCGGGATGACGAAGGCGGGATGGCTCTGGGATGACGGGGCGCGAAGGGCGCCCTTCCACGATGACTAGAAAATTACGGCGCAGCGTATACCCGCTATTGCTGGTAATCGCCGAAGATGGACTCAAAGAAACCGCCTCCGCCAGACGCGTGCCTTTCTCGCTGGAACGGCGCAACTCTTTCGCTCGAATCTTCCTCCGCATAATGGCGTCCATGCGCATTGGCCAAGTCAAGCTCCACCGGAGCGAGGTGATCGCGCCCCCTGACGATGCGGTCCCACTTGCCCTCGAGCGCTAACGTAATACGCCGCTCGTGGCCGTAGACGTCGGAAAACGTATGCAGTTTCCCGTCATCGTCGACGAACGCTGTGAAATAGGTCATGTGAACCGGTATTTTGCGGTCGAGCACGATCTCGTTGTTGAGCGGGCCCTTATTGAAGAGCTCCATCACGTGCGCGGCATCCCAGCCCTTATCCTCGCGAAGTGCGATTTTGGCGAGGCCCATCGGGTCCGCCACGCGCATGCAGCCGTGACTGTAGGTACGCTGAGCGACGTTGAACATCCACTTGTCCTCCTGCCGCGTGTCGTGCATGAACACGGTGTGCTGGCTCGGAAACGAGAACTTGACCTTGCCCAGCACCGTCTTAGGGCCGTTCGGCTGGATCACGTCGTATTCCCGGATGTCGGCCGTGGACCAGTTCACCTTGCGCCAATTAACCGGCTTGCCTTCCTTGGTGCGGACCTCCAGCGCCCATTGCCGCATCAATCCGCCGCCCCGGAGCAGGCTAGGCCACAATTCGCGCACCTTGATCGAATCGGGCACGATCCAGGTCGGCTTGAAAGTAACTTTCTTGAGCGGCCGGCTGAAGATCGGCGTTTGCTTGCCGGTCTCGCCCGCAACGATGCGTTCCTTCCGTATCACCTCGCCGTTTTTCACGACACGCTGCGTGAACTCCGGAATGTTATTCCAGATATAGACGCTACCCATATCGGCGGGCATCCAGCGCCA
The DNA here is from genome assembly GCA_052148445.1 of Rhodomicrobium sp. Classification (GTDB taxonomy): domain Bacteria; phylum Pseudomonadota; class Alphaproteobacteria; order Rhizobiales; family Rhodomicrobiaceae; genus Rhodomicrobium. The sequence goes on along the minus strand of JBKQIH010000161.1, from coordinate 29,468 downwards.
TTCCTCCATATTGGCGAGCAGCTTCTTCGCCTCGGAGCTTTTTTTGCCTGAGCCTGAGAGCGCCAAATATTTCTGGCGCAGCTTCTCGAACTGCGGGTGGGCCGGGTTGAGACCGCGAAGGTAAGCATCGGGCTCCCCGGCCTCAGCGATGCCGTCGAGAATGGATTGCGGCTTAAGCAGCTGGGGCCGGCGGTCGAGATACGAGCTTAATTGCTCCGAAGGGTTGATAATGCGTCCTCCGCGCGCGTACCGGCCGTATTTTAGGACAGCAAGCGAAATCTTGATTTCGGCAGCGGCGACCTTTTCCGGAGTAGCCGGCCCGGCGGCGGCGCGTGGTTCCGCGACCGCTGGAAGAGGAAAATCGCGCGGATCGAGCCCCGACTCGCCGGCCCGCTTGACCTCGGCTGTGACGAGCGATGCTTTGGGAGTAAGGCTGCCCTCCGGGGTCAGCCAAAGCGGCGCATAGGCCCGCGCTTCGTAAAAGGACGCCAGCGCTGTATGCTCATTGCGTTCCTCGTCCGTATCTCCCGCGGCGAGGCCTGAGAGCGCCGCGCGCATAGCCTCCGCGTTCGGGCTTGCTGGCGCCGGAATCGCGGAAGGGGACAGCGCCATCTCTCCGGACTTTGAGGCTGGCGTGGCCGCCGGCACAGCAGTGGCTGCCGTCATCCCGGCCGGCTGCTCTGAGCCCGCCGAAACCGTTGCGATGGACGACGCTGCCACAACTCCAAACGCGAAGATGAGCCTGCGTATCATTCGATGCTCCTTTTGCTTGGGCCGTCTATAGCAAAGAAAAGCAAAGAAAACCCTAGCTTACTCGTGCCGGAAGCGAAGACAATGATTTTTAGCGTTGGCACATTCCAGCTTTAATAGCGCGCCGGCACGCAAAAGCGCAACGGCGAAGCCCCCGGCCGCCGATCGAGGCTGCAGTTGTAATATACTCCGGATTGAAGACGTTCAACGTCTCGCGGCGGCTTTGAACGGGAAAGCTAGGCCGAAGACTTGATCTTGGCCGGAATTAGAACCACCGGAAAAATGCGTATCCAGAGCGGTCCCGTTACGCGGCCTTTTCGATTTGCGCCAGCTTGCTGTCGACCTCGCGTAGCTGCGCCGCGAGCCCATGGAGCCTGAGGAGCAGTTTCCCGGAGATATGCTTGGCGACCTCGGGATGTTCTTCCATGACGGCACGGAACGCTTCCCGTGTAAAAGCCAGCGCACGCAGCCGCTCGTTCGCAGTTACGGTGACGGTGTGGACGGTTTCAACCAGCATTCCAAGTTCGCCAACGAGCGTCCCGGGCCACAAATCCTCGACAAGTTCCTGCCCCTTTTCGATGATGACACAGCTCGCCTTGCCGGTCAGGATAAGAAAGGCAGCATCACCCTTTTTTCCTTGCGCGATAAGGTCTTCGCCAGCCTCGAAAAAGCGCTTCTCTCCCGCTTCGGAAACCGCCTTGAGCTGGTCTTCCGCAAGGCCCGCTAACAGTGGAACCTGCTGCAAGAGCTCGATTTTATGGTCGAGCATCGCTTTTCACCTGCTGATTGGTAACGGAAACTCCTCTATACTACTTAAACACGATGCTAGCTTCGGCGATTCGGCCTAGAGTTTGCAATTGCGGACAAGCTCTATCCACAGCCGTTACAACCCATCATCCAAGTTTGCGGCGTTTCGGTTCAAACATCGGCGGAAAATTCGAGAGGCTGGGAATAGCCGGCAGCGGCCCCTCTGCGAGCGCTTCGTAATCGCGGTCTTCCGCTGGCCCAACAGATTCGATCTCCGCGAGAAAATTGTCGAACCTGCGAAGATCGCGAGCGAAAGTTTGAAGGCGGACAAGGAGATTATCTGAAATCTGCTGCGCGATGGCGGGATCGCACTGCATCGCATAAGTCAGCGCTTCGCGATGAAGGGCGAGGGCCCGGACGCGGTCCCGTGCTTGCACGGTCAGGGAATGAACGGTATCGACCAGCATGGCGAGCTCGCCAACGAGCGAGCCCGGCCCTATTCGATCGCTTGCGGCCGGCATTCCCGGAAAGTGTAAGCATTTAGCGGCTCCCGTCATAATCAGGAACGCGTTGTCGCCGCGATCGTCTTTCGCGATCAGATTATCTCCCGGCTCGAAGAATACTTTGGTCGTCACATCGACGATCGAGCCAAGTTGCTTCCCGGAAAGGCCCCTAAAGATGGGCAAATTCTGAAGAAGCTCGATCTTGGGGTCGAGCATGGCCGGCTAACCTGATGATTTGAGGGTGGAACTCCTTTAACCCAACAGCAACGCTTAACCTGTCGGCGATTCGCTAATGCGACTCAACCTTAAGAATGCATAACGATCACCCACCAACGCAAATGCCTGTGGAAAGCTCGGCCGGACGGTGAGAACGCCCTAGGGAATCAGCTTGTAGCCGCCCGATTCGGTGATAAGCAGCTCGGCGCGCGAGGGGTCTCGCTCGATTTTTTGCCGAAGCCGGTAAATATGTGTTTCCAGCGTGTGCGTCGTGACGCCCGCATTATATCCCCAAACCTCATGCAAAAGCACATCGCGCGAGATCACCTTCTCTCCCGCCCGGTAGAGGTATTTCAGAATCGACGTCTCCTTTTCGGTCAGGCGCACTTTGCTGCCCTTTTTGTCGATCAGAAGCTTCGCCGCAGGGCGGAACGAATACTCGCCGATGGTGAAGACGGCCTCCTCGCTATGCTCGTGCTGCCTAAGCTGCGCACGGATGCGGGCGAGCAAAACCGCAAACCGGAATGGCTTGGTGACATAGTCGTTGGCGCCGGACTCCAGCCCCAAAATGGTGTCAGAATCGCTGTCTTGGGCCGTGAGCATGATAATGGGGTGCTTAAAATTGTTCTTGCGCAGCAGGCGGCAGGCCTCGCGCCCATCCATATCCGGCAATCCGACGTCGAGCAGTATAAGATCGGTGTGCCCGCTCTTCACGGCGGCGATAGCCTGAGCGGCACTGAAGGCCACCGTTGCGTCGAACTCCTCGTGCAGCGTGAGCTGCTCGGCCAGCGTTCGCGCAAGGTCTTGATCGTCGTCGACAACCAGGATACTGCGCGTATTGCTCATGTTTGACTCCGGTAAGCCGCCATCGCTTATCTTTCCGATTTAGGGTACGGCCATCGGCTACGCAACGGGTGAATTCGTGCGCCGCAAATCGAATCTAGCGCAAAACCGGCAGAAAAGAACGCGAAAACGGCCTACCGTTCGCGTATTTGCGTTATCGGACGCTCATTCGGCTGGGGTTTTACAATTTAAAAATTTGCGCTTTCCGGCAGCGCTTGGAAAGGGCGGTGTGCGCGCGCTCAAAAACGAGGGCGACGGAGCAACCCCCCGGGGCTTGTGGCCCGCGATCCAGCTCTATTACCGTCCCGACCGTTTGAGGCGGCCCGCGGCCGCTTTGCCCGCCCTGCCCATGCGCGCGGATTGGGGCTGGTGCGACGCTCCAGGCGACCGCAATTATAACCGGCCGGTGCGTCTGCCGTACAACGCAAGCGCCGAGCGGATGTGGCGAGGCGACCGCCTCTACGACGCGATCGTCGTGCTCGATTACAATGTGAGGCGCCGCGCCACGGCGCGCGGCAGCGCAATCTTCGTCCACGTTGCGCGCCACGGCCTCGCCCCGACGTCAGGATGCATCGCCCTCAAGCGCGAACACCTGCTTCGCCTGCTCGCCATCCTCCCCCGTGGCGCAGTCTTCGCCCTGGGCAAAAGCTGAAACTATGGCTTGAGGCTGGGCCGGAGCGTTAATCTTACATAGCAAAATTCCGCTTGCAACCCGCGCCGGCGCGCCAGATTTCTTCGTTAACCCGCGCGACAATCTATCATTATCGGACTTTTTGAGTCGCACTTTTGACGGCGAAAACGCAAAAAATTACCGGCCTTATGTAGCAAACGCAGGAACATCAACCGGCTTCTTAGCCACGTCGATTTGAAGAATCTGTTCTTCTTGGCAAAGGCTATTTTGCCAAATTTGGCCGGCTTATCGCCCAGCCTTGGGTGATTGCACGGGTTTTGGTTTAATCCGCATGGCGCGCCCTTCTGGCTGATCGAGCTCGAACGCCCCGGTCTTCCGGACCAGATCGCTGAGCTTGCGGTAGCCGTAAGTGCGCGGGTCGAAGTCGGAGGCGATGTTGGCGAGGCGCTGCCCCACAACGCCCAAGCCCACCCAGCCGTCCTCCGTCTCCATTTGCGCGATGGCCTTGTTCAAGATGGGAACCGCCGCGCTGGGCGGTTCGAGGGCTTTAGGGGAGGGCCCTTCTTCGGCAGCCGCAACCTGGGCTTCGGGCAGCAGATTCTCGGTGTAAACGAACCGGCGGCACGCTTGCCGGAAGCTCTCTGGGGTTTTCTGTTCGCCGAAGCCGTAGACATCGGCGCCCTGTTCCCGCAGACGCGATGCAAGGCGCGTGAAGTCGCTGTCCGAAGAGACGAGACAGAACCCGTCCAGCCGCCCGCTATGCAAAAGGTCCATGGCGTCGATGACGAGCGCAATGTCGGACGCGTTCTTTCCGGTCGTGTACGCGAATTGCTGGAACGGATCGATCGCGTATTTGGGCAGGATCTCGGCCCAGGACTTCAAGCGCTGGCCCGAGAAATCTCCATAGATGCGCCGGACGCTAGCCTCGCCGAACTTGGCAACTTCCTCGAAAAGTCCAGCGGCGATGCGTGGCGAGGTGTTGTCAGCATCGATGAGAATAGCAAATCTGGGTAAGCGGTTTTCTTCTGCCATGTTGGGCGCCTTCATGAGCACGGGGCCGTTGGGATCGAATCTCCCAGGTCACTAATAGGCTCGATCACCACAATCGCTGAAGCCTGAATGTATTCTGCGGCTCATTTTCCGGGAAGCCAAGAGCCGCCAGTGCCCACTACGCCGGAGCGGGGCAGTCTTGATGATAACTTCACGAGACATCGCGGTCGAACGCAAGCCTTGAAGAAAGCGAAGCACCCTCCATATACCATCCAACAGGATGGTGCTGAGATGTCCAAGAATGTGCAAGAGCTGCGCCCGAAGGCGGCCGATAGCGAGAAGATCACGATCAATCTCGGCTTTGTCGATCTCGGGCAAGTCGACCTGCTCGTGCAGGAGGGGTTCTATTCCAACCGCACCGACTTCATTCGAACTGCAATCCGTAATCAGATCGAGCGGCACGCCGAGGTGGTCCGCAAGACCGTGACACGCAAGAGCGTCGATCTCGGCCTCCGGCATTTCAGCCGGACGGATCTGGAAGCGGTACGGGACGCCGGACAGTTGCTGGATATTCGTGTCCTCGGCCTTGCCAGCATCGCGGAAGACGTCACCCCCGAACTCGCCCGCGCCAGCATCGCCTCGCTGGCTGTGCTGGGCGCATTGCATGCTAGCGCCGCGGTCAAGGCCGCCCTTCAAGACCGCATGCAATAAGGTCCGGCATTGGGGGATCATGCCCTCGATGCTTCCTTCAACCAAAGAAAGCAACGCTATGACCTATCAAATGCCCCCGGAAATGGCGGAGGCAACCCGCCTCACGCGCCTTGGCAAACTCAACGAGGCAACGGCCCTCATTCAGCGGTTGCTCCGTGGCGAGGCCGCCCCCGCGCCTGCGAGCGGCATCTCCTCCGTGATCGATCCGGATATCGCTCCAGCCGGCCAAGCGCCGAAGCGAGCGCAGTCCGGAGTTCGATTTAGAGCCTTAAAGGCGGGCAGGCCTCACACGAGCCTGGGCGAGACCGTCCAGCGCCTTGCGGCGATGGCCAAAGCTTCCGGTCTCGATACCGGCTTCACACTCCGCCCGGCTCCCGATCCCCTGCCCGAGGGTGCGTCGTTTACGGCGGCCAGCTACTCGAACGCTGCCGGGGAGCGTAGCTACAAGCTCTACATCCCGAGCGCCCGCAGCGGCGAGCCGCTTCCCCTCATCGTAATGCTGCATGGTTGCACCCAATCCCCGGACGACTTCGCTGCGGGAACGCGGATGAACGCGCTCGCCGAGGAACATGGATTACTCGTTGCCTATCCAGCGCAGCCTGCCAGGGCCAATGCGCAACGCTGCTGGAACTGGTTTAATCCCGGCGATCAGCAACGCGGCCAGGGGGAGCCTTCGCTGATCGCGGGGATTACCGGGCAAATTATGCGCGATCATCCGGTGGATCCGGGGCGGGTCTATGTCGCCGGGCTTTCGGCAGGCGGGGCGGCGGCGGCTATCATGGGAGAGGCTTATCCCGACCTCTACGCTGCGGCCGGGGTGCATTCGGGTCTGCCCTCCGGAGCGGCGGGCGATCTGCCTGCGGCCTTCGATGCCATGCGCTTTGGCGCGACGGTAAAAGATCGGAGCAGCAGGGGTGTCCCGACCATAATTTTTCACGGTGACAAGGATCCCATTGTCCATCCGGGCAATGGCGACGCGCTCGCCTCACGGGTTTTGGGGCCCTCAGCGGGATTGCCGCAGACAACCGAGCACGGCCAGGCCGTTGGAGGCCATGCCTATAGCCGCACGATCTATGCCGATGCCGAAGGCCGGACGATGTGCGAACACTGGAAAATCCGTGAGGCAGGGCACGCATGGGCCGGGGGTAGCCCATCCGGCTCCCACACCGATCCGCATGGACCAGACGCGTCGCGGGAGATGGTAAGATTCTTCTTCGAACACCGGTTAAACAAATAAACGCCCACTAAGCGGGGGGATTGGCATTCCCAAAGATGCTGCCTCTCTCCCTCTGATCCTGCCCGGCACTCCGGGCAGGATTTTGCATTGCGGCAATCGATCACCATATTGCAGGCATGCCAACAAAACATCCGCATGCCGGGGCTGCCTATCGGGTTGTTCCTCAAAAGGACCTGACCTATGGAGTTGAAGTTACCGTGTCCGGTAATTACCCCGCGACGGTGACGAGCTTCGCTACAGAGCAAGCAGCAGAAGCTTGGATCGCAGATTACAAGCGGCGCGTGGCAGAGAACGCCCCTTCTAAATTTATGCGGCAAAGAAATCCGAGAACCTGATCTTGGTCCTCCCATATGGCCGGCCTTCCCGTCGAGAGGCTGCAAAGAGCCAATAGTTGACCCGCGCGGCCAACGTCACTGCGAAGAATCCTTAGCGTATAAGGACTACCACGAAAAGCGGCGAGGCGGGCTGACTGTGTCATCATACCTTGCCAGGACTATCGGCTCGTTTTTCAGAAGCGATTTCAGCTTGAAGAAAAAGGTTGGCTCGATTCAGCAAGTCCATGACTTGATCGTAGCTCTCCGTAATATGTATCGGCGTTTGGGTGACGGTCATGTAGACGGTAGACCCTTCGTCCGTTTTTTCGACCCGGGAAATATCGTTTAGGTTCAGCAAAATCGATGCCCCGGTTCCCGACCGTTTGTAATGGTGCAGTTCGGTGAACATTGTTGAGCCCTTCGGTTCCGTAGTTTGGAGGCGTCACAGCGCGAAGCTCTTCTTCGAGCGCCGGATGAGCAAATAAACACCCTTTAGCACCTAGCAAGCAATCTGGACACCGTGCAACCGTTGGCTGGTCACGCAAATTTCGAGAGAATCATGCCGAGGAGCCCCTGAGGGCCTCCGGTATTGACACGCCACTGGCAAAAACGCCGCGCGATATACAACGCGCTGAGTGGTGCCTCAGCATTAGTATCGCTATTCCGTCCAGCTCAAGCGGCCGCCCGTCTCACAGCTGCCGCGCACGCGTCCACTATGAGCCGTGATCGCTAAGCGCAAGTGCCCCCGGCACACAGGACATTTGACGATCTCAGCGTAAGAATGGCCTCGATGCCGAACCCGCCAAGATGCAAATCCCGTTATCGCCCACCTCAGCAACTTCTAGCGGTCCTCGCACCATTGTTTGTGCAGGACAATTTCATCAGCGGTTGGCGCCCTGAAGCGCTCGCAGCAGACGCGCTGATCAGGCTTTTCGCCGTTTATGATGAAACATGGCAATCTGTACATGCGGCGGTACTCCGACCCACCGTTGAGATCGGTATAATCGATGCCCGCATCGCATGTCTTATGCTGAGCCATCGATCGAAAATGGACGCACCAGTCCGGTGCGAATCCAGCATTTTTCGCGCTTTTGGCCACTGGACGCATTACCTTCCTATGTCGCTAAGAGTTCTTCCCCGCTCATTCGTCACTGGCCGTATCGTGCCCCATGTCGAATTTCGCGATAGCGAAATTTGTAAGGGATTGCCAATCGCGGTCTTTGTCAAAGTTCTCACAATATTGCTCAAATTTATCGGGTTGAACGCTCACCATAACGATGGTCTTGTTCGGCCTCGTACCGCTTTGAATACGTATATTTTCGCGGCAGGAAAACGTGGCGAAGTCGATGTCAATCCCGGTGGGAGCGTCCTTGAACGCAGGCTCCTTTGGCATCATGGCTTGGAAGGCTGCGTAATCCGCCACGTTAATCAGGGGTTCGACCTTGAACATTGTGCCCTCCTCTGGAGCGCGATGACGGCGACGAGATCGGTCATTGCATAAAAAGTCACCCATGGGGGATTTTTCGGCGAAAAAATCGGTTGAGTCCCCATTATTGAGTCGACGGTCATTAGGGTATGTCAGCTAATTTCCATGGTCTTCAGCAGCGCGGCGATCTCGATTGTCGCGAAATTAGAGAAGGTGTCAGAGACGGCGTATGGCAGAATGATCTGGTTGTTGTGCCGCATAGCTCCGCACGTGTAGACAACGTTAGGGACGTATCCCTCGCGCTCGGAAGGGTCGGGCCGGACCAGCGGCTCAGCGGACCGTGCGAGAACTTTGGAGGGATCGTGTTTATCCAGAAGAGCCGCTCCGATCGAATATTTCCGGACCGGACCGACGCCATGGGTGAGAAGCAGCCAGCCCTCATCGAGTTCGATTGGCGACCCGCAATTGCCGATCTGCACAAATTCCCACGGGAACTCCGGCTTCAAAATGGCCTTGCCACCGTCCCAAAGGTCCACAGCGTCCGAAAAGATGAGGTAGAGGTTCTCGTTGTCCTGGCGGCCGATCATGGCATACTTGCCGTTGATCCTGCGGGGAAACAAGGCCATGCCTTTGTTTCGCGCAGCGGCTCCCTTGAGGGGTGACATCTTAAAGGAGATGAAGTCGGTGGTCTCGATCAACTCGGATCGTATGGCCGTGCCGGAGTAGGCGGTGTATGTCGCGTAGAAAGTCTTCCGCCCGCCATCGTCGAATTCCACGAAGCGGGCATCCTCTATGCCGTTCGACTGGGCGCCGGTAACGGGAAAAATCACCCTCTCGCTGATATCCTCGTCTGGCTCAAAGACCACCTCGACAGCTTCCCCATAAGGACCCGAAACCCGATCCCGCACTTTGGGAATCGAGGCGAGACGGGCGCTTGGATCGACGCTTACGCTGCCATCGGCGGAAATGGCCCCGGAACGAAACGTTAGGGAAGAAATATGTCCCTCCCCGACGGCGCGAAGGCTGAGGATGAAACGGAGGCCGCCTTCCGGCGCACCGGACTGATCGGGATGGGCGACGATGCTCGGATTGAATAATGCCGACGCTTCGAAGGAATATTCATGCACAAAATAAGCGCCGATCAGCTGACGCTGTATTGGGGTGAAAACGGCGTGGGCATCGAAGGCTGCTTCCATTTCGCCGGCACGTGCCTCGAACGTCCTCAGCAAGTGGCGGTGCCGGCCTTGAAAGTTCTCAAGAACTTCGGCAAGTAGATTGTGCGCCGTCTCGGGATCGAGCCCAAGAACCCGGTCGACGATATGGTTCGCCCGCGTCTTGTCGGTGGGATTGAGGTCCCGCGGTTCGGTCGCTGGCTTGAACGGGCGAACGACGACCCTCGCAGGATCGGGGCGCAAATAGAGAGCCTGACGGTTCAGAAACGTGGCGTTTTGCACAATGTCCTCGGTTTTTTTCGCCGGCCGCTTCGGACGGTTGGCTTGAGTGGTGTCTCAGGAAATTTGGGCGCGCAACGCTCGTAATGGCGCGAAATTCGCGCGATCCCCGCTGATGCGTGCAAGCTGCCGAATTTCTGCGAGGCTGAGAAGGTAGGACACGACGGACTCGCCCCCTCTGTTCTCGTTCGGCCGGTCGCAATGCAGCCCATCGCGGCAGGCCCCCGTTTCAAGGTCGGCGAGGGGCGCCGACAAATCGTTGCCGCCGAGAAACCATGCGAATGCACGCGCCGCGCTAGCTCTCCATGCGGGATTGCCGTCCGCGCGCCACGCCGCAAGGCATGCCGAGATCGTCGCGGTGGCTTCCAACGGCTGCTGATCGAACGGCTGCGGCGGCTTGCGCTTGTGGCCGAAGCTGTCCGAACCGATGGGTCTGAAATAGCCCGATGGAGCCGTCTGCATCGTCATCAGCCAGGCCAAGGATCGCAAGCCGGCATCGACATATGCGGGCACTCCGGTAGAAATCCCCGTAACGATCAGGGACTGGGGCAATCGGGCGTTGTCGTAGGCAAGCACATCCTCGAACCACACCCAGTCCTTCGTATTTGCCGCCGTCAGCTTGGAAATCAACCTGTCAGCAAGCAGATGACGGAAACGTCCGGCAAAGGAATCCCTCGCAACGGCTGCGCAATAGGCCTCCAACCCGAGCAGGGTAAAAGCCCAAGCGCGCGGCGAGAGAAACGCTTCCACAGCGGGTAGTGCTTCGGCGAAAAGGGAGGCAGCCCAGCTCCGGCGCGATGCACTGGAGTCGCTACGCGCGCATTCACCTAACGCCCAAAGCGTTCGTCCGTGGCTGTCCTCCGAGCCCTGATCTTCGAGCCAGCGCCGGTCGAAGCTCATGAAGTTGCGAAACCGCCTCGTGTCCGGGTTCCACGCATGCTGGACGAAGGAGGCAAACCGGGCCGTCAATGCTTCCGGCAGGCGTTCCTCACTTGGGTTATTGAGTGCGCAAGCCAACAGCAGCGCCCGGGCATTATCGTCGACGCAATAGCCATGGTGACGGTCAGGCACGGAATGGACCGCATGCTGGAACAGCCCGGTGTCGTCGCACATGGACAGAAAATGGCCGAGCCGTATCTCCGGGGGAGCGTGGGCGACGCGCGAAGGCACGCTTTGGGCAGCCCGCGAAATCACCCTCGGCCGATGCGCCCGCCGTGCGCTTTCAAACACCGCAAGGTGGCGCTCGGCGTTCCGCTCCCATGTCATGCACCGGCTGCTCGCGTAGGCGCGCTCGCGCATCGCCCGTAGCCGCCCGTTGCCGGTCAGCAACGCCGCGATCTCTGTGCCGGTCGCGGCAGCATCGCCGAATGGCACCAATATGCCATGTCCGTCTGCCAGCAGTTCCCGTGCGTGCCAATAGGGCGTCGAGACGACCGCCTTTCCCAGCCCGAAGCTGTAGGCCAACGTGCCCGAAGTCATCTGCGACTCGTTGAGATACGGTGTGACGTAAACGTCGCACATGGAAATATAGGCGAGCAATGTCGGCTGGTCGACGAATTGATCGAGGAATACGACGTGGTTTTCGATACCGAGTTCGTGCACGCGCGCCACAAGGCTTTCGCGGTAGACCTCGCCATGATCCCGGACGAGATGAGGGTGCGTCGCTCCCAGAACGATATACACTGCATTGGGACTGCTCTTCAGGATCGCGGGCATCGCGTCGATCATGACTTCGATGCCCTTGGCTGGAGAAAGAAGGCCGAAGGTCAGGATGACAGGCCTGCCGCTGTAACCGAATCTGGCCTTCGCCTCGTCAGGCTCGACGAATGCAAAGTCGGGAATACCGTGCGGTATGACTTCAATCTTTTCCGCCGGGACCCGGTATACGCTACGCAGCAGCTTCCGGCCCTTCTCCGCCATGACGACCACCCTAGACGAGGCATCGGCAATCCGGTCCAGAACATTGCTGTATACCGGTGCCGGCTCGGCAAGCACCGTATGCAGCGTCGTGATGACCGGCATGGTTAGCCGCGAAAGCAGCGCTAAGATATGGCTACCGGCTTCACCGCCGAAAATCCCGAATTCGTGTTGAAGAGAAACGGCTTCGAACCGGCCAGCGTTCAGGAAGTCAGCCGCACGCAGATAATCTTCGATCTTCTCATCCCTGATCTGAAAACCGACAGCGGAAGGATAGTTGTAAACGTTACCTTTGTCGGTCATCGCCACGATGCAGGTTTCGACGTCCGGAGCAGACTTTGCGATCGCCTGCTGCAGATCGGTCGTGAAGGTGGCGATTCCGCAGTGGCGCGGGAGCGAATTGCCGATGAATGCTATACGGCTCAAATGGGTCACAGTCCTGTCTCCGTTAAGCGGACGGGAGAATCCGTCATTGCCTTGTGAATGAGGGGGCCCCGGCGGGGAATCCCGATACGCCTTTCACCACCTTGAAAAAGGCTGGTACTGGCTCGGTAGGCACATAGGCCAACAGGCCTTTCAGGCCATCGGCTCCAACCTTGATGCGGGTGCGCTCCGCATCAAGGAACATCGCTTCGCCGGCGAATGCATTCATCAGTCCGAACCGGGCGTGGCCTTCAAGCAGAAAGAGCCACGTCTCGTGCGCGGCATGAAGCTCCCAATTCGATTTCGACAAAAGGTGGATCCGCTCAAGTACGAAATGCGGACTTGCGACGAGAAGGGTTCTGGCATCGGTGAGGCGCCTCTGAATGGACTGGCATTCAGCCGGTCCTGCATCTGCGGCCGCCACGGCGTTGCCTGCGTGAAGTTCACGCTGTCTGCCGTAGTCGAAAAGGCGGAAGGTGGCATCGCTCCGCTGCTGGATCTCGGCGATGACAAGTCCGGGCCCGATGGCGTGGATCGTACCGGCGGGCACGAAAACGGCATCGTCCTTCTGAACGAGGTGCCATTGAACCAGGTCTACAATCGAGCCGTCCTCGATGGACGCCCGCAATTGGGGGGCAGTGAGTTGCCCCTTCAGTCCGATAGCCACCTTGGCGCCCGGCGCTGCGGAGAGAATATACCAAGCCTCGGTCTTTCCGTTCGCCAGGCCAATAGATTGGGCGAAGGCATCGTCGGGGTGAACTTGGATAGACAGCGCTTCCTTTGTAAACAGCAACTTGAGCAGCAGTGCGGAGGGTGGGGAGGTCAGGCCGGCACGCTGAAACCACAGCTCACCGACCGGTTTGCCGTCGCCCTTTAGTCCGTTCCAGGGTTCAAGATCGGTGCTTCCCCAGGGTTTGTGCACGACCTTCATGCAGGCATGTTCGATCGTCACGCTTATTCTCCTGGTTCGGGAGCGTTCCCTGCCGGATGACCTCGCAAAGAAGATTCACTTGGTTCACCGCTCGTCAGAGACCGGCCGCCCCCATGTAGAATCCGTCAAACTCGCAGGACACATGATCGGTGTTTACGGCACACAAAATCCCTGCACGCACGCCATTTCTACTTGGCAAAAAAAATACAAGAAGCGCAGGAATCAAGCTTCCTAAAACGCTATTTTTAGATTTAGACGCAATGTTCTATAATCTACCAAGCTAACGTGGGTAGATGCCGCCAAGAATACAAGCATTATTTACGAAGATATTGAAATGAGCTAGATCTAAGGGCGAAAATATGTCGTGCGAGTTGCGCCGCCAATATCGAACCTTCTGGTGATCGCGCTCCGGATGCATCGCCGGGACAATCCTATCCGTAGCCTCAGCCGGTGTGCCTTGGGCCGCGCCGCTCAATGCTGCGACCGCGGGTAGAGCCGCGAGCTTCGTTGATTTCAAGTGATGCGGCCACTACCCCCGCTGCGAAGTGACTTGGCCTTAATATAGCCATGTGGCATCGATCAGGTTCGTGCCATTCTGCCGCCTGGCGTCTTTAGGCCTTGACGACTCTCAAAAGATCGGAGGCAATCTCATCGCACGACTGATCGTCGAAATTCAGTTGCAGTTCTTTTTTCTGAATCAGGCTCAGCTGGTATTTCAAATTTTGATGAGAGTATTTTTGGCCTACCATCACCTGGATCTTAAAAGCTTGGTCACTCAATTTCTTAGGATTGATATTGCTTGGCATTTCCCAATGCTTTCGCAAGATCGCTTCAACTGTTTCGATATTGATGGGCATGGCATTCTCCTGTGCTTTGCGCAGTCTTATCATGGAATGGCGGCCTGCGGGATTAAATGACAGCCGCGTCCGGTTCTTTCGGCAATTCGCGGTGCAAGGCCCCGCAACCGCCGGCCTTCTTGCCCGAGGCCAACTGTAGAAATCGTCCCAATTAGGTGTCTATAAAGGATCGGGCCGCCGGCTTGATGCGCAAACGGCCCCCTCAATGTCAAGCAGGCAGACGAGCGGCTAGTAGTCCATGCCGCCCATCCCCCCCATGCCACCTGGCATCGGCGCGGCTGTTTCCTTCCTTGGCCGCTCCGCCACCATCGCCTCGGTCGTAATCAGGAGTCCTGCGATCGAGGCCGCCCCTTGAAGCGCGTTACGCACAACCTTCACAGGGTCGATAACGCCTTGGCTTGTGAGATCGCCATACTCGCCCGACTGAGCGTTATAGCCGAAACCATAGGCCGCATTTTCGAGGATTTTGCTGCTGACCACCGCGCCATCCTCGCCGGCATTGGCCGCAATCAGGCGAGCCGGACATGAAAGAGCCTTGCGGATGATGTTGATGCCAACCTTCTGATCTTCGTTCTCAGGCTTGAGCTTGTCGAGGGCCACCGCAGCGCGCAAGAGCGCCACCCCGCCGCCCGGTACGATGCCTTCTTCGACCGCAGCCCTTGTCGCGTGCAAGGCGTCGTCGACCCGGTCTTTGCGCTCCTTCACCTCGACCTCGGTGGAACCGCCGACTTTGATGATCGCGACACCGCCGGCAAGTTTTGCGAGCCGCTCCTGCAGCTTCTCTTTGTCGTACTCGGAGGTCACATCCTCGATCTGAGCCTTGATCTGATGGATGCGGGCCTCGATGTCCTTCTTCTTGCCAGCGCCGTCAATGATCGTCGTATCGTCTTTGTCGATCGAGACTCGCTTGGCGCGGCCAAGCATGGCGAGCGTGACGTTCTCAAGCTTGATGCCGAGGTCTTCGGCAATCACAGTGCCGCCGGTTACGATGGCGAGGTCTTCGAGCATGGCTTTGCGCCGGTCGCCGAAGCCGGGCGCCTTGACCGCTGCCACCTTTAGCCCGCCACGCAATTTGTTGACCACAAGGGTCGCAAGCGCTTCACCTTCGATATCCTCGGCGATAATAAGCAGCGGCTTGCCAGCCTGCACGACCGCCTCGAGTAAAGGCAGCATCGGCTGCAACGAGGAGACTTTCTTCTCGTTGATGAGGATGTAGACGTCCTCCAACTCGACGACCATCTTCTCGGCGTTGGTCACGAAGTAAGGCGAGATGTAGCCGCGATCGAACTGCATGCCTTCGACCACGTCGAGCTCGGTGCCGAGGGACTTTGCTTCCTCAACCGTGATGACGCCTTCCTTGCCAACCTTCTGCATAGCTTCGGCGATCATATTGCCGATCTCGGCATCGCCATTGGCTGAGACCGTGCCGACCTGGGCGATCTCGTCGTTGTGGGTTACTTTCTTCGATTTCGATTTGAGTTCGGCAACGACCGCCTGCACGGCAAGGTCAATCCCGCGCTTTAGATCCATCGGGTTGGCGCCTGCCGCTACCGATTTTACACCCTCTTTCACAATCGCCTGCGCGAGCACGGTCGCCGTGGTGGTGCCGTCACCGGCGACGTCGGAGGTCTTGCTGGCCACCTCCTTCACCATCTGGGCGCCCATGTTCTCGAACTTGTCCTCAAGCTCGATATCTTTGGCGACCGTCACGCCATCCTTGGTGATGCGAGGGGCACCCCAGCTCTTATCGAGCACAACGTTCCGGCCCTTCGGTCCAAGCGTTACCTTGACGGCATTCGCGAGCAGGTCGACACCGCGCATCATCCGATCGCGGGCATCTTGAGAGAATTTGACATCTTTCGCAGCCACGGGTGGTTTCTCCAGCTTCTGATGGGTTGAGGATAAATGCGCTATGACTTAGGTTGCGGCACAGCATTCGTGAGTAACTTTGGAGGGATTTGCCGTATTTTCAGTATTCGCTGCGTGTATAGACTGCAGCACGGCCAATCAAATGGACAACGATCAGTTGATCGCGGAATTGACCTCAGTTGCGCCATAGTCTAATTTGTTATTATTCCGCGATTACACAGAAAATATCGCTCTCTTTCATGATCACCAGGTCTTCGCCTTCAATCTTAACTTCAGTACCCGACCACTTGCCGAACAGCACGCGATCACCTTTTTTCACATCGAGCGGCACGAGCTTACCGCTCTCCTGGCGTAAACCGGGGCCGGCAGCGGCAACTACACCTCGCACCGGCTTCTCTTTGGCGGTGTCGGGGATGATGATGCCCCCGGTTGTTCTCGTGTCCTCTTCGGTGCGGCGCACGACAACCCTGTCGTGCAGAGGGCGAAATTTCATGGCCTCTACCTCAATGACTAGAATGGAATTGCTTACAGATTGATTGGCCCGAACACGCGCGTATCGAACTCAGACGAGAGCGGCTTGGCCATCCCTTGATATTTGGAAGTTTTGTTGGCAATAACAAGCGTTGAGTGCCAAAATGCTTTTATTGAGGATTTTTCTCGCCGCTTTCATTATGCGGATTGCTGCGAGCAATATGGAATCCTGAGTTTGCCCAAAGCCGCCGTCACCCGCTTTCAAGCCGACAGGTTTGCGCCGCGCGTGCCGCGAGTGCCCGTCGCCGCACGATATGCGATTTTGGCAAAGATGAAGTCATGAATAGCCGCTTCATACTCCAATGCCAGCAGGCAGAGGTTGGCCGTGATGAGCAAATGTTGTCTCCTCGAGGTCTTCTACAGAGGGATAGCATCGAACCCATCTCAGCTTCTTGACCATCATCCGCCCTCCACAGAAGTGCCCGCAATCGTGACGAACGATGCCGGCGCCGTTCACCGGTTTCGACCGGCTCTGGGAACAGAAAATACAGTTGATCTTTTGCTGACGTTCCCCGCAGGATGTTATCCGGCTCGACGAACATTTAGCCTTTCGGCCATGATTCACCTTGGAGCTTTGCGGTAATGATTCTCAGGATCCATCATCGGACAACCTATCGATACCGGCAGCCAGTGAGCCTTGGGCCGCACCGTCTCATGCTTCGCCCGCGCGAAGGCCGCGATCTTCGCCTCATTTCCAGCGATGTGACGGTGGCGCCCGCCGCCACGCTGACCTGGGCGCAGGACGTTTTCGGCAATGCCGTTGCGACCGCCACCTTTCCGAGCATGGCCGGCACTCTCGTCATCGACAGTGTGGTGGAACTCGAACTCCATGCCGCCGCGTGGCCCGTCTTCGACATCGCTGCCTCCGCTATCGTCTACCCCTTCCAATATTCAAGCGATGAGGCTACCGACCTCGGAGCGTTGGCGATCCAGCAATATCCGGACCCATCTGGCCGCTTGCGCAACTGGGCGCGCGGATTTGTCCGGGGCAATTCGACGGACACGCTTTCGCTGCTAAAGGACCTGTGCGCCGGTGTCTCAAAATGGATCACCTATCGGAGCCGGGAGGAGGAAGGCACGCAGCCGCCGCCGCAGACGCTGGACCGCGCCTCGGGATCCTGCCGGGATTTCGCGCTCCTATTCGTCGAATCGGCACGAAGCCTCGGTTTTGGGGCAAGGATTGTGTCCGGTTATCTTTATAATCCCGGTCATGATAGTGCGGGCTCCGCTGGCGCGGGATCGACCCATGCCTGGGCGGAAGTCTATGTGCCAGGCGCAGGCTGGATAACATTCGATCCAACCAACCGCAGTGTCGGCGGCTTCAATCTGATCCCGGTGGCAGTCGCGCGCGACATCCGGCAGGCAATGCCGGTGGCGGGCAGTTTTGTTGGGCAGGCTGATGCATTCATGGGCATGGCGGTGGAAGTTAGCGTCAAAGCTTAATGACACTCGGTGGGGCCCAAGCGAACCTCTTGGTAAAGGTGATGCTGTGTTGGACGCCGGCGCAAGTGCTTGTGTAGCCCGGCTGGGTAGAGCACAAAATCTCTCGCGTCTTTTTCGGGGCAGCGGCTATGCGGGCATGCCGATTGGGCGGGTTTGCGTCATCCGCGCAGGTTGCGGAATTCGTGAACGTCGGGAGTGGCCTGAAGCAGCGCCTCAGAGCGACGCCTAATGACCGGAGATGCTTTCATGCGCCAGCTGGAGTTGAGCAGAGTCTTTACCCTCATTGAGCCGGGGCCCGTGGTCCTCGTGACGACCTGCAAGGGAAACAAGAATAACGTTATGACCATTTCCTGGACCATGGTGCTGGACTTCTCTCCGATGTTCGCCATCGCGACGGGCGCGTGGAATTATTCCTTCGCGGCTTTGCAAAGCACCAGAGAATGCGTGATCGCCGTTCCTACAGTCGACCTATTGGACCAGGTGGTCGGGATCGGGACATGCTCAGGCGCCGATACCGACAAGTTCGCTAAGTTCAAGCTCACCGCCGTACCCGGCAAGCTCGTCAAGGCCCCCTTGATCGAGGAGTGCCTGGCCAACATCGAGTGCAAAGTCGCCGGCCTGATTGATAAGCACAACATTGTCGTGCTGGAGGCGGTTGCGGCCTATGTGGATCCCGAGCGTAAGGAGAAGCGCACGGTTCATGCGGTCGGCGACGGGACTTTCATGGTCGACGGCCGTAAGCTCGACCGAAGGAAGATGATGGCCTCCAAGCTTCCGGCAGGAGTCTAACGCGCCGCAGCATTCACGCTTGTAGCCGGGATTGGCCTAGTAACTCACGCCCTCGGATCGCCAACTCGATACACCGGGAAGCGTACGCATGGTAGGGAAGGAACCGGCGCAGGAACGGCAACTGGTTTTCGCCCCAGGCGGCAATATCGTCGAAATCGTCGCACGATGCGATACCGGCGCAGACCACGAGGAGAAGCACCTCTGCCAGCGGATGAGCGACCCGCCACGCCTCGCGCGGGTCATCGATCTGCGAAAAATGCTCCAACAGGCCGCGAAGGCGGGGTCTAGGGCCGAAATCGTCCATTTTGTGGGCTCCCGAATCAGAAAGCCCGATGGAATCACACAACACGCAATCGTTAGATAACCGTTAACCTGAGTTCGTGCCCTGGAATGGCCGCAGCGCGCTTGAACCCACGCCGGCTTCGGACTATGGTGTTGCACCTTTTCGCCGGCTGTGGCACGGTCTTCTCGCGCCAGCCGGCGGCTTCGCTGCAGTAGCTCAGTGGTAGAGCACTCCCTTGGTAAGGGAGAGGTCGAGAGTTCAATCCTCTCTTGCAGCACCATCGTTTCTCCAAGGAAAATCAGCACTTAACGGCGAAAAGCGCGAGGGACAAATGTTCTTCGATGTGCTTGATTGCCGTGAACAGAGCATGAATTCCCCATCGATGTTTCGGCAAATCAGCGGCAACGGTTCCGCGAATGTTCATGGGGCGCGCTCATGAAGCCGAACGAGTTCAATCCAAGCCGGGGCCGCAATGGGAAAAGCGGCCGGGGGACAGAGGGCGCCCAAGCAGATAACGGGCCGCTCAATCCCAAGGCCGAACGCGTCTTGCTCGCGACGTGTATGGTCCACAACTCCGCCTATGAAGCTTTGGGCGGCAAAGTCCTGCATGTCCATATGGGCGACATGCTACACGCTCAAGCGTGGCAAGCCATGGGTTTGCTCATCGGCCGCGGCAAGCGCGCCGACGCCGCTTCGATCGTTCCGCAGATCAACGCGAACGCGCCTATCGCGGACATGACAACGCTCGATTACCTCGAAAAGATGCGCTTTGAAGCCATCAAGCCGTCTGACTTGGGGGCGTTCGCGGATGCCGTTGTGTCCGCTTGGCAAGGCCGGCAGCTGAGAGAGGTCTTTGCCCAATACGAAGGTCGCGCTAAGGCTGGTGCTCCAAACCTCATCGAGGACCTCCAACGCGATCTAGGCCGGATCGCCGGAGACAACCGGCCGGACAGTTACGGGCCGGTCACTGAGGCGATGGACGGCGTTATGGCGGCCATCCGCGCGCGCAAGAAAGCCGGTGGCCGAATCTCCGGTATCTCGACCGGCTATCCGAAGCTCGACGAACTCACAGACGGATTGCGGCCTTCCACGCTAACGATTATCGGCGCCCGGCCGAAGCAGGGTAAGACGGCGATCCTGCTTTCGATCATCCGCAACCTTTGCAAGAACGGCGTGCCTTGCGTGCTCTTCTCGCTGGAGATGCCCAAGGATCAGATCGTGCAGCGGCTCATCGCCTTAGAGGCCAACATCGATTATAGCAGGCTCGCCCGCGGCCGGTATGACGCAAGCGAAGAAGCGGCCATTGAGGACGCGGCCATTGAGGTTGACCGCTGGCCGCTCATCATAGACGACGCCGGATCCCTGACGCCTTCCGCGCTCGCCATGCGGGCCAGGAACGCAGTCACAGTGGACGGCGCCAAGGTCATCTTCATCGATTACCTGCAACGCATAACGCCCGAGAAGGGCTCAAAACGCTATGAGGAAGTGACGGCAATCAGCATGGCCATTGCGGACATGCGCAAGGCGCTCAGTGTCCCCATAGTGTGCGCCGCACAGCTCAACAGAAAGGCCTCAGACCGGGCGGACAAGATCGACTTCGCCAAGTTCCGGGCGGAATCGACGCGGCCCACAGACGGCGATCTGCGGGACTCGGGGCAGATCGAACAGGATGCCGATGTGCTGGTGTTCCTGAACAGGCCGATTGTGCAGATTGAGCTGATGCAGCCGGCAGAAGAAGAAAAGCTCTTTGACTGGGAAAGCCTTTGCACGAAATGGCGCAACAGGGCTGAGCTTATCGTTCACTACAACCGGGCCGGCCGCACCGGCATTGTCGATTTCCGCTTTAGCGGACCGGTGATGCGCTTTGACGAGATCGTGTAATGTGCAAGCTTCGCTCAGTAAAAAAATTGCAGACACAGAAAAATACTCCCTTGACATTTCGTTAAGGAGTCACCACGTACCTTGGAAATCACGCCCCCGCTAGGGGGAATATTTAGTTCCGTTTGTAGCGTTTAGTAACCCGGATGGATGGGCCATTCGGACCTTACCTATGCCGGTTTCCGAGACCGCATAGGCTCAACAGGTCACAGAGGACCCGCTGCAATGTGTTATATAGAATCATTCGGCCACAGCGTCAACTCTTACGTTAAAACTGCGCACTACGCCACACCGGAATTAGCGTCTACGCCACAAAACTCGAATACAGATCAATGTCCTAGCAGCTACGGTAGGACTTGCCTCTGTGTCATCGAATGCGCTCCCACTAAGGCAGAAATCGCGTCCGCTACAGCAGAAAGCGCGGTGCGGTCATGAGCGTCGAAGCTATGGCAGCCGCGTTTAAGACGCGCTTCAGTAATCCGTCAGCCCGGCTTGTCCTGTTCTCCCTTGCCGATCACCACAACCGCAGCACGGGCCTTTGCTGCCCCAAGATCAAGACGATCATGGACGATACCTGTTTGTCCAGGGCAACCGTTTTCCGTGCACTTGAGTGGTTGGAAGGGATCCCGGACCCTGAAAACCCGGACAAGACAGTCTCTCCCGCGAAACTCATCAAGAGAGACCCAGCTTCGGATAAGAACGGAAGGCGAACCTCATCAGAATTTGTTCTCCTCTTCCTTCAAGCGCTAGGGTCTCAATCTGAGACCCCCCAGTCTCAATCTGAGACGGAGGAGGGTCTTACCCGTGAGACGGAGGACGGTCTCAATCGTGAGACGCCTCTAAAGAGAACCGGAAGAACTAACCGGAAGAATGAACACCCCCTAACCCCCAAAGGGGAATGTGCGCAGGGCAAGGCACGGCAAGGGAAAGCCCAATCAAGCCTAACGGCTACGCCCGAAGCAGCCGCAGTGCAGGAAGAGAGGCCGGCAGATACTTCCAATTTTTTTTGCGTCGCCGCAACCGATACGAGCCATAAACCAAAGCACAATCTTAAGAAGAGCGGAACCTGGAACGAGAGCTTTGCAGTCTTCGCCAATGGCTACAAGGCCATTTGCGTCAAGGCTGGGAAGCCGGGCACCGTTATGGGCAAGGACAAGGGTGAAAAGGCCTGGCTCAAACTCGCGGACGAGGAACGGGCCGAACGCACCGCAGCGCTTCACGCTTATGCTGAAAAGCTTAGCCGTGAGGAATATCTGCACCCTCAGCATGTCTCGACGTTCATCAGCAGTGGATGGAGGGATTTCGCGACTGAACCCGTTGACGCCGCGACAGCCGCGGTGGAACTCGAAAACAAGCAGGTTCGCGACGTGGCGCTCGACCTTGCCAACGGCGACCCGAAATACATCAAGGCACATGGCTGGCACTCCTTCGAAGACGTCAAGCGCAAGGCTTCGAAAATCTGGAATGCGGCAATTGAGCACGCCCGCCGCGAATACGAATGGCAACCTTCAAAGCTCGCGGCATAGGGGGAAATCATGACCTATTCACCGATCGGCCAAGCGGCCAGCTACGCACTTCGAGGCTTCTCTCCGATCCCAATTTGCCGCCCTTACGAGCCTTTGAAGATCAAGGGCAAGGAGCCGGGATATTTCGCGCCCAACGTTGGGCACATGCTGCGCTTGACAGGCTGGGAACGCTTTTGCGTCAAACCGGCATCGGCTGAGGAAATGGCCCGCTGGCTTCGCGACGATCCGGAAGCCGGGCTTGGCCTTGCTTGCGGCTATGGCGGCCTTGTCGGGCTCGACGTTGACGACCCCCGCGCCATCCCCGGCGTGCGCGAAGTCTGCGGACACGTCAAGGCGCCTTCAAAGATCGGGAGTAAGGGGGCCACTGGCCTTTTCTACGATCCCGGTGGCTTGATTACAAACGCCGTGTTCAAGTCCAAACGTGACGCGGACGGCAGGCAACAAAACCTTGTGGAAGTCCTTTCAACGGGAAGGCAAACCGTTATCCCGCATTCGATGCATTGGGGGGTAAAGCGGCCTTACTATTGGCACAACGCCAGTCTCGAAGACCTCACGCCGCGAGATTTGCCGATCATCACGCCGGCGATGATCGCGGACATCGAGGCTGTTCTAGCGCCGCATATGGAACCTGAGCGGGAGATCGCGCCGCGCGCCGAGGTTCGGAAGGCCGATCTTTCCGACATGGAGCGCCGCCGCTATCTCGGCTTTGCTCATAAGGCTCTCGACGCGGAAACCGCCCGCGTCGCCGCGCAGCCGAAGCCCGGCCGGAACTGTGAGGTATTCCGCGCCAGCGCTAACCTTGGCAAGTGGGCAGCAAATGGCATCCTTCCCTCGAAACTCATATCCGATCGATTGCTTGAGGCGTGCGAGCGCAACCGCCTCAAGGCCGATAATGGCGCGCGCGACGTGATGAAGACCATTCAAGCGGGCTTCAACTGCGCCCGCAACGATTTATTGCCGCAACTTCATGAGCGTCCGCGCTAACGTCAGGCAGGGGAGGACACAAACATGGCTTTACGCAAACTGTCGAAGGCGGCAAGGCAGGGCCTCTTCCGCGAGCGCCGCATCGACAATCTGCCGAAGGAGCAGCGGCCACGGTGCGGCGCAAAGACCCGAAGCGGAGCCCCCTGCAAGGCACAGGCGCTGACGAGCGGGCGCTGCCGCCTGCATGGGGGGCTTAGCACCGGTGCCAGGTCGAGGGCTGGCAAACAGCGCCAGAAGGCCGCTGCAAGCGCCTTTATGCGTGGCAAGTGGGAAGAGTGGAACGCGCAGCCCGGCGGGAGGCCGTTCAGCGACGAAACCCGTGAAGCCCTCCGGCAAGGCCAGAAACGCCGGAGAGCACTCGAGGCCCTGCTGCGCGACAGGCCGGGCAAACGCGTGCGGCTCGATGAGGACGCCGAACGCCAGCCGGATTGGAAACTTACGGTAAAGCAGCTGGCAAAACGGGGCATAACGGTCGAGCGTTACGGGCCAAGGAACAAGCTCTATGTGCGCATTCCATCGCGCAAAGAGCAGGGCCTCGGAAAACTCCCGGATGCCCGCTCGCGCGCAATGGGCTTACTCGATGACACACAAGGCCATCATGCGGCTTCCCAATTGATTTCGGGAATGGCTGCGCGCGCGTGCGTGTGAGTCACTGGGTGTAGGGGTCAAAAACAGGAAATTCTGCAAAAACAGAGGCAAAAAGGGCCTCTAACGGGAGCTGGCCATGGGGGGGTATTTAAGCGGCGGCGGCCGCGGTGCATCGAAATGCGAAGGTATGCGCCGGATCGAGATGAGCTGGATGCGGGAAATGGGTTATCTCAATCCCGGACGATGGGCTACCATCTCCTGGAACCGGGGCGGCGATCCCACCGGAAGCATCGGTACACGCGCCCATGAAGGCTGGCTCGAACTGAATTACAGCGCAAACGGTGAGCCTGTCCAGGAGGCCATCTATTACCGGCGCACAAGGACAAATTTCGGCGGCTGGCGGGATTGGTTCGAGTGCCCGAAGTGCCGCCGGGGCTGCAGCGTGCTCTATGGCGGAACGCTTTTCCGCTGCCGCAAATGCTACCGGCTGACCTATTCAAGCCAGTATGAGGAGGCCTGGGAGCGTGTGCGCGGAAAGGCGGAGCGCATTCGCAAAAGGCTCGGGGACCGGAACAGCGTATCGGCAGGCGATTTCAACCCCTTTCCGCCGCGGCCCAAGGGAATGCATCGCCGGACCTATGAGCGCCTCGAAGAGCAAGACTTCGCCTACCAGGAGCGGCTCGCTCTTGGATTCGAGGCTGCCTTTTATAACCGGTTCGGAAGAAGGCTTGATAATTAGATGAACTCGGTTATTTTGCAGCGGGTAGAAGGCAACGGAAACTGTCTATCCGGTGCCAGCTTGAAGACGCCTGAAAGTTCGCAGTCCGGGAATGCGGTCATAGTGAGGTGATATTTGTGGTGAGCCTGCGATAGCCGGAACGGGTCACCGGCAAAAGTTTCTTGAACGAAATCAATGAGTCCGGTGATCCCCCTGCAGCCGAAGGAATTGCTGCGGCCGCGAGAACGGTGAATGAGGGCCAGAAGCGGTCCTGGAGTCAAGGCTCGCAGCAGATCGAACGGCAATTCGTGCATCTCATTGAAGGCTAATTACTGGCCCGTGCATTGCTTCACCGGATTGCCGCGGACTTCAGCAGCGCCCATTTGCAAGGCGGGTGCTCTGATTTCCGAGACGGTAGTACTTAAGCGGGTTCGAAAGTGAACCGCGCTTGTCAGAGCTGTCATCGTATGTATATTACGCACTTGATCCCAAAAGATAAAAACTGAAGAAGGGGAGATAGCGCAATTCCACGCACTTATGACGAGGAACGCCGCCGGGCTGCAGAACAGCGGGCTATCCTGGAATTCGCCCTGAACAGGGTTCATGAGGGGGCCTTCCTCATCGATAACGGCTCGCGCTTCCTTTACGTGAATGACGAAGCCACCCGCTCCTTAAGCTATAGCCGCGAGGAATTGCTCCAAATGCGTGTGGCGGACATTGATCCCAACTATCCGCCGGAGCGATGGCCCATTGTTTGGCAGCGACTCCAGGAAGAGAGCCCTTTCACCATTGAAACCCTTCATAGGGCAAAGGATGGACGCTTATTCGCTGTCGAGATTACGGCCTCTGCCTTCAATTATGGCGGACGGACTTACTCCTTGGCTCTAGCGCGCGACATCACCGAGCGCAAACGCGCAGAAGAGGAGCGGCAGCGGGCAGCGGAACAGCAGGCGATCCTTGAATTCGCGCTGAACAACGTTCATGAAGCAGCCTTTCTCGTCGATGAGGACTCGCGCTTCCTCTACGTTAACGGCGAAGCCATACGCGCACTGGAGTATAACCACGAGGAATTGCTGGACAAGTGCGTGGCGGACATCGATCCGGACTTTCCTCCCGAGCGCTGGCCCGGCTATTGGCGCGAAGTCCAAAAGGAGCGCATGCTAAGCTTTGAAACCCGTCATAAGACCAAGCGCGGGCGGGTTTTTCCAGTGGAACTCGCCAGCAATTACTTCGAGTATGGCGGGCGCCCTTACGTTATGGGGCTTGCGCGCGATATCACCGAGCGCAAACGGGCCGAAGAGGACTTGCGGAACAAGACGGAGGAGCTCGACCGCTTTTTCACCCTCTCGCAGGACCTTTTCTGTATCGCCAGCACAGACGGCTATTTCCTCCGGCTCAACCCCTCATGGGAGCAGACCCTCGGATACACCCTAGCGGAGCTCCAAGACCGTCCGTTCTACGACTTCATTCATCCCGACGATGTTGCCTCAACGCGTGAGGCAGTGGACGAGCTGATTGCGCAAAAGGAAGTGATCAATTTTCCCAACCGCTATCGCTGCAAGGATGGTTCTTACCGGTGGATCGAATGGAGAGCCACCGCCGTGGGCGGCCGGATCTACGGCGCCGCCCGCGACATCACGCGCCGGAAACAACAGGAACACGAGCGTTTGGCCCATCTCAAGTTCTTCGAAAGCATGGACCGGATCAACCGGGCCATCCAAGGAACGAATGATCTTGAGGAGATGATGGACCATGTTATCGGTGCGGTGCTTGAGTTATTCGGCTGCGACCGGGCTTGGCTCGTCCATCCCTGCGAGCCCGAGGCCCCCTTCTGGCGCGTGGCCATGGAGCAGACCAAGCCCGAATATCCCGGCGCTCTGGCCTTAAAGCAGGAGATTCCAAGTGATGAGCATGTCGTGCGTACCTTCCGCATGATGCTCTCGGCCAGCGGGCCACTGCAATTCCGCATTAGTGAGCTGCCGCAGGCTCCAAAAGTGATGAAGGCTTTCGGCATAAAATCGCAAATGGCAATGGCCATCCAGCCAAAGGCCGGCAAGCCATGGTTGTTTGGGCTTCACCAGTGTTCGCGCGAGCGCATCTGGACGCCCGATGAGGAGAGGCTTTTTCAGGAGATCGGCAGACGGCTAACGGATGCGCTGACGAGTCTCTTGACGTTTCGCGACCTTCAGACGAGCGAGGAGTTCTCACGCACGGTCCTCGAATCGAGTGCAGATTGCATAAAGGTCACGGACCCGGGCGGGCGGATCGAGTTTATGAATGGACCCGGCCGGCGCCTGATGGAAATCGACGACTACGAGAGCGTCAAGGGCCGGCTTTGGGCCGAAACGTGGCCTGAGAAAGCAAGGCCCTTGGTTCAGGCGGCGATCGGCGATGCTCTGGACGGCCGTATTGGCCATTTCTCAGCGCTATGTCCCACCGAAAAGGGCACGCCGAAATGGTGGGACGTACTTGTCGCTCCCGTCAAGGACCGCGGCGATCACATCCGGAATCTGGTTTCCACAGCACGCGACATCACGGAGCGCAAGGCGGCCGAGCAGCGCATGAACTTGCTGATGAACGAAGTTAACCATCGCGCCAGGAACTTGCTGGCCGTCGTGCAGGCGGTGGCTCGCCGGACCGCAGGGGAAGAGAACCCAAAACTGTTTGCCAAAAGCCTAGGGGAGCGCATCAAGGCCCTTGCGGCCAGTCACGGCCTAATCGTGGATAGCGAATGGAAAGGTGTGGACGTGGGCAAACTTGTGACGATCCAACTTTCCCCTTTTAAAGATCTCATTGGAAGCAGGATCATACTGAAGGGGCCACCAGCTTTGCTAAAACCGCCTGCGGCCCAGGCGCTTGGCATGGCGCTTCATGAACTTACCACGAACGCCAGTAAATATGGTGCATTGTCTTGCAGCACCGGTTCCGTAAATGTTGAATGGGACTTCGCCACCCATGGCGGAGCATCAATTTTCAAGATCCGGTGGTCAGAGCACGGCGGCCCCCCGCCAAAAGAGCCAGAGCATCACGGGTTCGGTCAAAAGGTCATGGTGCAGGTCGCGGAGGATGCGCTTGAAGCCGTCGTAACGCTCAAATACCCCAGTTCTGGTCTCGTCTGGGAGTTAGCAGCCCCAGCCGAGCGTGCGATCGAGGAGAGCTGCGCGACCGAATCATTGCCGGCAATGTGAGATTCGCAATTTCCAATGTGCCCATGAACGATTGGCGTACGCTTAGCGGCGTAATCTAGCTGTCCCCGTTTCCGGGTCGTCGGTATTGCGCTTAAGCGGTGTGGTGATCCCGAGGGCGGCTTAGGGTCAAGGAACGAACCCGCTCGCGGGAGAGTTTGCTGCTGCGCTCGCGGTGCCCTGAACCGGCGTGCTAACCATTTTAATCTAATTTGCTAACATCGGCAGGCATCCTGTCTTGAGGATCGGCGGGTCAACAACCTCCAGCTAAAGACAGGAGCCCCTATGACCCATAAGGCCATCAGCCCTTTGCGGCAACGCATGATCGAAGACATGCCGGCCCGCAAATTCTGCGAGAAGGCGAAGCACGATGATGTGCGCCACGTCGAGATATTCGCCGGTTTTCTTGGCCGCTCGCCCGCAACAGCCACTGGCGAAGATTTGCGCCGCTATCAGGTGCAGCAGACGGAGAACGGCGTGCAGCCGCCCTCATTCAATAGCGCGGCGGTGGCACTGCGCTTTTTCTTCCTGGTCACGCTCGGGCGCCCCGATCTCGCCCACCAGCTCACGCGGATCAACTATCCAAGGAAGCTGCCACGGATTTTAAGCCCTGAAGACGTGGCCCGTCTCCTTGAAGCAGCCCCCGGCCCAGGGCTCAAGTACAAGGCGGTGCTTAGCGTTGCCTATGGCGCGGGCTTGCGTGCGGCGGAGGTGGCGATGCTGCGCGTTAGCGATATCGACAGCAAGCGCATGCTGATCCGCGTTGAACAGGGCAAGGGCAGCAAGGACCGGCATGCGATGCTCTCGCCGCAGCTGCTCGAGGGGCTCCGCGCCTGGTGGCAGCAATGCCGCTCGAAAGGCTGGCTGTTTCCGGGCCGCGATCCCATCCTGCCGGTGACAACGCGCCAGCTGAACCGGGCTTGCCACATGGCCGCCGAAGCCGCCGGTCTCGGGAGCTGGATCACGCCGCACACGCTCAGGCATTCCTTCGGCACTCATCTCATGGAGGCCGGGGTCGACGTGAGAATCATCCAAGTGCTTCTTGGACATTCAAAATTGGACACGACCGCCCGCTACACGCACGTGGCCACCAACATCCTGCGCACCGTCGAGAGCCCACTCGACCGCCTCACGCTGCCGGCACCAGCCGCCAAGAGAGAGCCGGAGCCGGTCAAGTAGTCCGGCCCGGCCTTGCCCCGTCCATCTCTGGAGATCGCGGATATTTTCCGCGATCACGGCGCTGCTTGGCGTCATGCCACCCGCGGCCATATCAGCCTCGGCCAGCTCAAAGTCATGAGTGCCATCGAGCACTGCCGCATCGCAGCGCTCGGCGGCCATGTCGCGCGCTGCCAGAATAGGGCCTGCGGCCAGGAGAGCATCTCCTATAACAGCTGCATGAACCGGCACTGCCCAAAGTGCCAGGGAGCGGCGGCACGCGAATGGCTTGCCGCCCGCGAGGCCGAACTGTTGCCGGTTCCGTACTTCCATCAGGTGTTCACCTTGCCGGCGCCGATCGCGGACATCGCCTATCAGAACAAGGTCGTGATCTACGATCTGTTGTTCAAGGCGTCCGCCGAAACGATGCTCGTCATCGGCGCCGATCCCGAACATCTTGGCGCCAGGGTTGGCTTCATCTCCGTGCTCCATACCTGGGGTTCGGCAATGACCCATCACCCTCATGTGCACATGATCGCGCCCGGCGGCGGCATCTCGCCGGACGGCACGCG
>JBKQIH010000160.1:0-43273 GCA_052148445.1 Rhodomicrobium sp. | reverse complement strand
GAAGCCGCGCTCCTGGCAACGCAGTCGCCCGCGGCGGTTCCGAAGCCGAAGGCTTAGCTTTAAAGAGGACGGCCGGTATGGCAAGAGCGGCATGGATCATCGTGCCGTTCATTTTGCCGCTTTGCGCTGCCGGCGGCCGTGCCAGCGCTGTAGAAAAAAGCGTTGAGGCCCACACAGAATCAGTAAATTCGAAGGAAATTGCCGTGGCGGTGCTTCCCGTGATGGGACTGTTGACCGTAATACCCCTGTCATAGAGGATATGATTGATCCGCCCGCTGGCCGGGAAAGCTATTGTAATGAGGAACAGTTCAATGCCTTCGCTACGGAGAGGCAGAAGGCTGCGGTTACCGACGGCGGCCCAGCTGTGAAAACTATTTCGAGAATGTAAGTGAGTTTTCCCATATTCGATCACGATTATAGGCGGGCTGCGGTAATTGTTAGTTATACCGGCTTGAACTATGTGGCAGGCCGTTGGGACTTAGCAGGTTCCGGCATTTTGTATATATATTCAAAAACAGACCGATCCTGGCACCGGCTTGCAGCTGACGAACTCTTTTGGGTGAACTGAGATGCACCCCTTCCTTAGATCAGCAATTAGGGTCGGAGGGGCACTTTTGTTCTGTGAATGATTCAGGCTGGAGGCTCGGCTTCACGGCGCGACTCACTTAGCCTGCCACCGGGACATAGAATAGGGCGAGGCGCACCTTGCAAATCACGCGGCTAAGGCTTCTCGGTTTTAAATCTTTCGTGGAGCCGACCGAGCTCATCATCGGGCCGGGCCTGACAGGCGTTGTCGGCCCCAACGGCTGCGGGAAATCCAACCTCCTCGAAGCCCTTCGCTGGGTGATGGGGGAAACCTCCTATAAGAACATGCGCGGGTCCGCCATGGACGACGTGATCTTCGCCGGTACGGACAAGCGGCCGGCGCGTAATATGGCCGAAGTGATGGTTGCGCTCGACAATTCGAAGCGCACCGCGCCGGCCGCGTTCAACGATGCCGATGTGCTTGAGATTTCGCGCCGCATTCAACGTGAGGCGGGCTCGGTCTACAAGGTGAACGGCAAGGACGCGCGCGCGAAGGACATCCAGATCCTCTTTGCCGACGCCGCTACCGGCGCGCGCAGTCAGGCGCTGGTTCAGCAAGGCCAAATCGGCCAGCTTATCAACGCCAAGCCACAGGAGCGCCGGCGCATCCTGGAAGACGCGGCAGGCATCGCGGGGCTTTACAGCCGCCGCCACGAGGCGGAGTTACGGCTTAAGGCCGCCGAAGCCAATCTCGAACGCCTGAAAGACGTAATCGGCCAGATCGGCAGTCAGCTGGCTAATTTGCGCAGGCAAGCCCGGCAGGCGCAAAAATATAAAGAACTCACAGCCGAGCTTCGTAAGCTCGAAGCCACCCAGCATTATCAGCATTATTCATCCGCCAATGCGGCAGTGCAGTCCGAGGAGGCACAACTCGTCGATGCCTTGCGCGCGGTGGGCCTGCTCACACAAGCCGAGGCCGCGGCCTTGCGCGTTCAAACCGAAAACGCCGATGCGCTGCAACCCTTGCGCGACGAGGAAGCCACGCGCGCCGCGGTTCTGCACCGCATTCAGGTCGAACGCGATACGCTCGACCGCGAGGAAGCGCGCGCCAAGGAGCGCGAAGCGGAACTGAAGGCGCGCTACGAGCAAGTCCAAAAGGATGCGGAACGCGAGGATCAGGCGATCGCCGAAGCACGCGAGTTATTGGCGCGTTTCGACCGCGAGGAGGAGGCGATCAAGGCGCAAGGCGACGGCTCGGAGGCCCGCGTCGAGGCCGCAGCCCGCGCCGAAGCAGCGCTTGGCGTACTGAATGAGGCCGAGGCGAGCCTTTCCGCGCTGACCGCCAAGGCGGCCGAGCTTCGCGCCGAACGCCGCCAGCTCGAAACGCAAATCTCCGAGTACAATACGCGCGCAGGCCGTTTCGCCGCACAAGAAGCCGATATCGGCCGCCAAATCGGCGAGCTTCGCGCGAAAAACGCGGCCTCCTCGCCCGTGGAGGCGCTACGCGAAGATGTTGCGATGCTGGAAGTCCAGCTCGAAACCATCGAAGGCGATATCATCGCGGCGGAAGACGCGGTCGCGCAAAGCCGCATCAAGGAGAAAGATACGCGCGATACTGCGGGCGCGGCGCGGCTGAAAGCGAAGAGCCTCGAAACCGAGGTCGCAACCCTCATCAAGCTTTTAAAGCCCGCCGAAGCTGGGCGGTATAAGCCCATCGTGGACCAGATTTCGGTGACACCCGGCTTCGAGATTGCACTGGGAGCGGCGCTTGGCGACGATCTCGACGTGACCGCCGATCAAGCAGCACCCACCCGCTGGTCGCTCGTGAGCGACAGTGCGGGCGATCCCGCAATGCCGCAAGGCGCGGAGCGGCTCTCTTCCTTCGTGCGCGGACCGCTGGAGCTATCGCGCCGGCTGGCTCAGATCGGCGTCGTTCCCGCCAAGGCAGACGGCGACCGGCTGAAAGAGCGCCTCAGCCCGGGCCAGCGTCTCGTGACCAAGGAAGGCGATCTTTGGCGCTGGGACGGTTTCGTCGCCGCCGCCAACGCGCCAAGCGCTGCCGCGCGCCGTCTTGCCGAGCGCAACCGCCTCAACGGCCTTGAAGAGCAGCTCGACGGGTTGGCCGCCGCAGCGGACCGGGCCGACGCGGAGCGGCAAGCCGCGCAAACCGCCGCAACCGAGGCTCTCGCCACTGAGAAGCGGCTGCGCGATGCCGCGCGGGCTGCGCAAGCTGCATTGGGCCAGAAGCGCGCGTCGTTCAGCCAAGCCGAACGCACAGCACTTGAGCAAGCGAATAAGCTGCAAAGCCTGGAGGAGGCGCGTGAGCGCGCCGCTTACGGGCGCGAGGAAGCCGAGGCCGCACGCGAGACCGCGCAGGAGGCGCTTGAGACCGCACGCCCAGTCGATCAGGCCGAAGCTGAGCTTGCAAAGCTGAAGGAGCATGCCGGAGCCAAGCGTAATCTCTATACCGAGGCAAAAGCGGCGCTCGACGGGATCGAGCGCGATATTCGCGGCCGCCAGTTCCGCATCAAGTCCATTGGCGAGGAGCGCATGCGCTGGCTGCAGCGCACCAAAAGCGCGAACGCTCAGATCGCAAGTTTGGAGGAGCGCCTCTCCGGCATCAAGGCCGAGCTTGCCTCGCTCGCCGATCTGCCCGCCAAGATCGCGGATCGCCGGAACAAAATTTTGAACGAAATCAGCCAGGCGGAAACCGCGCGCAAGGCGGCGGCGGATCAGCTGGCCTCGGCCACGAATGCGCTGCGCGAGGCCGACAAGGTGCTGCGCGAGGCGCAAACCGGCCTCTCGGCGGCGCGCGAAACCCGCGCGCGCGTGGAAGCCCGGCTCGAAGCGGCCCGCGAGCGCCGCGCCGAATATGCGCATCTCATCCGCGACAACTTCGAGTGTCAGCCCGAGGACGTGCTGAAATCCGCGGGCATTGAGGACGCAACCAACCTGCCCGCAGCGCAAGAAGTCGAGCAGAATATCGTGAAGCTGAAGGCCGAGCGCGACCGGCTGGGCGGCGTGAACCTGCGCGCCGAAGAAGAGGCGGCCCAGCTTGGCGGTGAGTTCGACGGCATGGAGAAGGAGCGCGCCGACCTCACCGACGCCATCGCCAAGCTGCGCACCGGCATCGCGAATTTGAACAAGGAAGGCCGCAAGCGCCTGCTCGAAGCCTTCGACACGGTACGCGCGCATTTCGAGCGGCTGTTCAAGATCCTGTTCGCCGGCGGCGAGGCGGAGCTGCAGCTCATCGAAAGCGACGATCCGCTCGAAAGCGGCCTCGAAATTCTCTGCCGTCCGCCCGGCAAGAAGCCGCAGGTGCTTACGCTGCTCTCCGGCGGCGAAAAGGCGCTGACCGCGCTCGCTCTGATCTTCGCGGTGTTCTTGACCAACCCCTCGCCGATTTGCGTGCTCGACGAGGTGGACGCGCCGCTCGACGACTCGAACGTGGACCGCTTCTGCGCCATGATGGAAGAGATGGCCCGCACCACCGACACGCGCTTCCTCGTCATCACCCACCATCCGATGACCATGAGCCGCATGAACCGGCTGTTCGGCGTCACCATGCAGGAGAAGGGGATCAGCCAGCTCGTGAGCGTGGATTTGCAGGCGGCGGAGCGGTTTAGGGAGGCGAGTTAGGTGTCGGCTGTGCGACGTCCCCCACCCGATCCAACTTTTGTTATGATGTGGACTGTATAAGCGCTCGGCTTAGGATGTCATCAATACATGCACTCCTCCCTCAATCGCATTCGGGCTCCAGCCCTTCGGAGAGCTGGGTCTTTGCGGTGGCGGCGTTTGCGATTTAATTAGCGTTAGCCACACGATATAACCTGAAAGGCAGTTTTTATACGAGGGCTTAAAAATGAAAACCTGGGTAACAATTGGTATGTTATGCTTTGGCGGTGCAATCGGAGCGCTATTCAGCAGCGATTTTGGGCCGGCACTTGCTCTTTTGTTAATATGCGCGTTTTCCTTTTTTAAGGCCGTGGCAGCGAATGAAAAGTAAGAGTTAAGTTAGCTACCGCAAGCGCTAGTTTCAAGAAGAGATCGACAAAGATCGCCTGCTTGCTTTCTAAGGATACTTTGCGCCCTACGCGTCAATTAGATCGAGGCGCTTTTTGATATGCCAGCAACGTGGACTGATTTTGCGCCATGATGGAATAGATGGCCCGCACCACCGACACGCGCTTCCTCGTCATCACCCACCATCCGATGACCATGAGCCGCATGAACCGGCTGTTCGGCGTCACCATGCAGGAGAAGGGCATCAGCCAGCTTCGAATGCCCTTTCAAGATCGAGCGCTATCCGAACCTTGTCATTCAACGAGAGAGATCGCCAATACACGGTTTCTTGAGGGTCATTGCAGTAATGACCGCATCAAAAGCATTTGCAACCACATCACGCTATTAGTTGTGCTTAGTAAGTGCTGCAAATAAGACACGCCACATAGTATAACAATTGGTCTTGCGGGTGATTGCTTGTGGCTTTTTGCGAAGCGCGTTAGCCTCTTCAGTGCGTTATATTTACTTGCTTTGACGTGTTTGGGCATTGGGGTGGGGCGCCAGCAGAAACACTTTTTTATAACCGGGGGCTTTCCCATGTCTAAAATAGCAATCGTAGCCGCCGCGGCGCTCGCCGGGACGGCTTTACTACCAACGGGGATGGCTACTGCCCAAACCGTTAACGCCGAAGCGCATTCGATACTAGGTTCGATGCCGGCAGGAGGGTGGCCGAAGTGGTTCCCGCCCATGCTAAATCAGGCCCTTAGCATCCCTTCGACCGTCAAGATACCGGTTCCTGGGGGAACGTTACCGCCCCTTGTCATCCCCAAATCCGAAGCGGATGCGGATCCAACGGGCATGCTCGGTAGCTATCAGCCGGGCGGACCGACGGTTACACTGACTAACGCCTTTTTCAAGTCCCTCGGCACGAACGGGCGTACATGCTTTTCCTGTCACCAGCCGTCCTCCGGCATGGGTATCAGCACGGCCGCCCTTCAAACCCTATATAGGCTTACGGGCGATATCGATCCGGTGTTCGCGGAGGTGGATGGCGCCAATTGCCCGAATACGCCTCACAATCATAGCCTCCTGTTGAACAAGGGGCTTTTCCGCATCTTCCTGCCGGTGCCCGCCAACGCCGAATTTACAGTGTCGGTGGTGAGCGATCCGACAGGATGCAATACCAACCCAACCTATGCTCAGGGCATCGATCCCACGACCAATCAGCCAGCGCAGATCGTGTCGGTCTACCGCCGGCCGCTCGTCGCGACGGATCTCAAATTCGTCACGGTCCTCAATCAAGGTAGAAACACTGATCCGATAACGGGCGCGCAGCTGCCGACCGATGAAAACACCGGTTTCGTCGAAAGCGCCAATATCATGTGGGACGGCCGGGAACAGACGCTAGCAACCCAAGCCTTCCATGCCACGGCGGGGCATGCGCAAGCCAATCAATCGCAACTTAATAAGCTGGGGCTGCTGGATGCGAAGGGGCAGATTCCGGTGTTCACCCCGGAGATGACGCAAATCGTTGGCTTCGAGAACGGCATATTTAGTGCGCAGATCGACGACAATAGGGCGGGCAATCTTGCTGCCGGAGGCGCCACCGGCGGTCCGGTAAACTTGGCGGCAGCGGTAAAGAATGTGCCCGACATTACCGATCCGGCGTTTAACCTATACACCTCATGGAGTTCGGCATCGGGGGCCACGCAGCAATCGATCTACCGGGGAATGCAGATCTTCCTCGGCGGGAAAACCTTTCCCATCGCTAATGTTGCCGGGATAGACAACATTCCTATTGGACCCGGTGTGACTCTTCAATCCGCCGGCGCTCTTAATGCAGGGAGTTGCAGTACTTGCCACTCCGCGCCGAACAGCGGATCCGACAGCTTCCCCGCAGCCCAGCATGACATTGGAATCGGTGGCACTTCGGTAGCCTTCAACGGTCCAGCTCCGTCGCCCGACCTGCCGATTTTCAAGGTCACCTGCAACGGGACAGCCACTACCCCCTATCACGGTCAAGTGGTTACTACCAACGAAATTGGCATGGCGATGATCAGCGGCAAATGCGCCGATATTGGCCGGCTGACGGTGGCACCGTTGCGAGGGCTGGCATCGCGCGCGCCATACTTCAGCGATGGGTCGGCGGCGACGCTGTTGGATGTCGTAAATTTCTACAATAAGCGCTTCAGTATGGGCCTGAGCGACCAGGATAAACAGGACCTCGTCAACTTCCTCAACGCGCTCTGAGTTGAGCGAAGGCGGCCAAGACGAAGAAGCCTCCGCGGCCATAATCGCGGAGGCTTTTTGAGTTTCCAAGATAGTGGCCTTTCACCGCTCTTGCGGGCTCTAGCAAGTAAGATGTCAGATGAAACGCCGCCTCTTGGGGAGGGGCGGTAATTCTTGGCTATTGCCTTCGTCAAAGGCCGGCGCCACAGTCTAAGATTAACAACCAAAGACGTTATTTGGCAATTCGGCAGTACAAATCAATAATGCTAGACGCCTCGGCGGCTGTACTGCTTGCTATGTATTACAAAACCGCCACACCATTAATATAAGTGCCCGGGTATGAAGCGCTTTTTATTTGACGTTTAGGCGGAGACACCTTAGCCCTTTAGAAGCGTCAGATTCGCATGTTTCGACGCGTGGGCATTGGGTTGGGACAACGGCAGAAAGGGCCTTTCAATTACCAGCCAGGAGGACCTCCTCATGCTTAAAAGAGTTATACTTACCGGTGCTGCATTAGTGTCTTTTTCAGCGCTTACGCTGGCGCAAAGCATGTCCGCGTCTTCGTATCCCCCTCAGCAGCAATGCTCGATCTCTCCTATGACCCTTGCTCAAATACAGGGCACTCTGGCGTCAGTTATTCAGTCTGGCAATGGCGGCCTCTTTAGGCCCAACAATATGTGGGCCGCGATCGTCGACCGCAAAGGCGTTCTTTGCTCTGTAATAAACACAATCGGGGACAACGCTGGGCAAGACCCCTGGCCGGGAAGCCGTTCGATTGCCATCGCCAAGGCAAGCACGGCTAATGACTTCAGCAATAATAAGCTCGCTCTTTCTACGGCCAACCTTTACGGCGTGTCGCTGCCGGGCGGCTCGCTCTGGGGGCTGAATGTGACCAACCCCTTTAATCCCCAATTTCAGCCCCAGGGGACAGGCGTTGGCTTTGTACCGGGCGGAATCGTCACGTTTGGCGGCGGCGTTGCGCTTTATTGGAACGGTCAAGTCATCGGCGGGCTGGGCGTGAGTGGAGACACGTCATGCGCGGATCATGCGATCGCATACAAAATGCGTGCGATGGCTGGGCTCCAGCCCGTATTCGGCACCGGCTCCGGCCAGATAAACGGCGTTGGGCCCAACGGCACCGACAACATCCTGTACGCTCCTGCCAACAGCACCGCACTTACCATTGCAAACACATTCCAACAACCGCATTGCCTACCGACCGACATCACTCCCTAAAAAAAAACATCGATCTAGTTTCGCCAAAAGGGTCTCGCCGTATTTGGCGGGACCCTGCCGGTAACACAATGCGGGCTCGCTGAGTGAAGATCTCCGTAGTCAGTATGAACGTCAGCGCAGCGCCCTGTCGCTCACCGAGGCATTGAATGCAGCCGTGACAGCAACATTGTTGGTGGCGCTCTCACTCAACGTTGTGCCGCCGCTTCATCGCTAGGAACGCCCGGACCGAACCCCGCAGAAAAGTGCTCGTGATTCCAGTCCCCCAGCTACCACGTGCTGTGAAAATAGGCTCTTCGTTCAAGCTAGGTAATCTTGACTTCGACGGTATACTCAAGTTATTGATGAAAACGGCGCCGCACGTAAGGAGATCGTATGGTTGTAGACTTTGCTTCCGGCGTGGTTTTTCTCTATTGCGCTGTAGCGATTGCCAGAAATGACTTGGCGTTCGGGATTGTCCCCGACCGTATGCTGCTGATAATGTTCGCGACTGGCGCGCTCTACGGCTTATACACCTCCGATTTGAGCGGGGAGAGCATGGCGGTGTCCATCTCCCGGCTCGCTTGGCGGGCCGCCGTTCCGGGCCTATGCGCTCTTTTTGCCGCTACGCTTTACAGACTTCTCCGGGGCAAGGAAGGACTTGGCCTTGGCGACATAAAGCTTATGGCAGCCGCAGGGATTTGGCTGCCGGTCCTTACCAGTTTCTATGCCATGACGGCCGCTTCAATCGCAGCCCTTGTTCTCACTGTTGCGGTCGCGCTATGGCGCGGAAAGGAGGTGCTGCCGACGCATTCCCTTCCCTTTGCCGTATTCCTTGCGCCCGCCTTTTGGCTATTGTGGCTTCTGGAAAGAATGCAGCTGCTCCCCCGATGACGTGGAGTTAATTTGAAAGATTGGCCGGTTGCCAACCGGACGTAACCTGCTGGCGAGGAGACTCAATCCGGGTTGCGTTCTCTTTATTGTCGGGCTTGAGGATGTACCTTGGCGGTTGATCGGTCCGCGACGGCCTGCTTAAGTAATCATAATTCGTGCGCGTCGAGTAGTTATCGTCTGTGCCGCTGTAGAAGTCCGTATTGCTGCGGCGGGGCAATGATTGCGAGCGCACGAGAAATGGCGTGATAGTGAGAACGAGTTCCGTGCGGGCGCCGGTGGTAGAGGTTGTTGAGAAGAGCTGCCGTACAATACTGTTGTCGCTTAAGCCAGGTATGCCGCTCAATGTGCCTTGCTCATTCTCTGAAATCAGCCCGCCGAGAACCGCTGTCTCTCCTTCACGCAAAATCATGGTCGTATGCACAGTTCGCGTGCCAATGACATAAGCGGGCGCAGCTGCCGTCCCTATGTTCTGACCAAGGGCGCTTACCTCGATGTTCAGGTCT
Source organism: Rhodomicrobium sp. (assembly GCA_052148445.1). Classification (GTDB taxonomy): domain Bacteria; phylum Pseudomonadota; class Alphaproteobacteria; order Rhizobiales; family Rhodomicrobiaceae; genus Rhodomicrobium. The sequence continues at coordinate 33,908 of JBKQIH010000160.1, read as the reverse complement.
ACGAAGATCGAGCCATCGAGATGATATTTGGGCACAGCATCCATTTTGATGCCGACGTCATGATATTCGTAAAGGGTCCGGCTCTGGCCCGTTGCGTCTACAATGGAAGCCGATTGCAAGGGCACCCGATCGCCGACAAGAATTTTTGCGGGCTGCCCATCGACCGTTCTGATACGGGGAGCGGAGAGCGTTCGTGCATCTGTATTGGACTTCAGATAATTCAGGGTGACCGTCGGCAATGTTACCACGCTTTGAGTAGCCAAAGCGGACCCATTGACCAATTGCATAGGCGAGACTTGCGGCGCTTGAGCCGTGATCTGGTTTCCGTAATCGATACCGAGGTTGTCAGCTTTATTTCTGTCAATCTCTAAGACTTCTAGATTAAGCATGATTTCGGCGGGCTTTCGATCGTTTGTGGCGATCAGCTTTTCAACCACATCGATCGTCTCTCTTGTATCGCGAACCTGTATCGTGCCGAGATCGTTGTTCGCGACGATTGACTTGACATCCATGGAAGCTTTCAGGATTTCGGCCATGCGTTCCGCCTTCAAAGTCGAAAGGTGAAACGTCTTAAAATAGCGATCCGCGTACAGCTTTCTTTTTTCCAGCGTATTTTCGTAGATGAAAAGCGAGTTCGGCCCGATGACCTTGTAGGCTGTATTGCTCGATTGCAAGATCATGTTAAAGGCTTGTTCGAATGTAACGCTCTTTGCACTCACGCTCACATCAAGGTTGTCGATATTCTTATCGAATACGAAATTGAGATTGTGCGGATCGCATAAAACCTTGAGAGCGTCTCTGAGTTTGGCATCGCGAAAGTTAACCGCGACGGGGCTCGGCGACCGGAAGGCCGCGAGCACGAAATGCTGTTCCTCGCTTTTTTTGGTACGGTCGAGTGCGGCAAGTTCCTCCTTGAGAGTGGGGTTTTGACCGTCGATTTCTGCAGCATTTTGGAGCAGGGTCTCCGCCAAGTCGTAGTTCCCGACCGATTTTGCGCGAAGCCCTTCTGCGTAAAGCCGCGCGACTTCCTTTCTCCCAAGTGCCGCTTGGCGAGCCTGCTGCAACTCTGCATTCGCTGGTTGTGCGAGGAGCCCTGTCTCGAACTTCTCGATGGCTTGCTCGTAATGCTCCTCATGGGCAAGCGCCGAGCCTGCTGCAAGATAGTGGTTTGCGGCATCCGACTCTGCACGGTGGAGTTCGTCCAAGCCGGCAGTGTCGCTGGAACCATGGTAGCGCTTGCGTAACTCCATCACCTGTTGAATGTAGCGCTGGTCGTTATCCGTGCGCGCTGGAGCTTGTCCTGAAGGAAGTTTCCCCGATAAGCCCGATCCGATCAGTGGGGCCGATTCAGAAAAACCGCCCGTCCCCGATGAACAGCCGCAAAGGGCCGCACAAATCGCAACGATAGCCGCACGCTTCAGATGCATACCAGCCCTCTGCGTCGGGCGCCGCTCCGCGACGCGAATTTAAGGATTACTGCCGCGACATTGGATTTCATGGGAATCGGAACATTTTCCGGTATGCGGAAGCCAACGTCCGACAAGCGCTTCTGCGATTGAATGTACAACGTGTGATTGCACCAGATTCTCAATGTTCGCAATGCCGCCAAATTGGCCGCTTCGAGATTGACAGGATGTGTTGCACAAAGACGACTTGGAGTTGTTAATATTCAACCTAAGCCGCCAGCTAGTTGTACTGGCGCGTAAGCAAAACCCGTATTTACTTGTTCGTCGTGCTTCATCATCGCGGCCTGATTGCCCTGCGGCTACATCAGAACTACGTATCCTGGCTGGATGCAAAAAAGGAAGGCGGCGACTGTATAACAATGAGATGTATACATAAGAGTTGCGCTATAGTATCACGCACAAATAAGTACTCACTCTTCACTCAACAGGTAGGTTTTTGAAGTTTTTGCGATATTGTCCATGATCGCGACGTTCCGGCCTTCAATAGCCGTAACTCTTAGAGTGTCTCCTGCCCCGAATGGCTCGCCAAGCCCAACCGTTTTGAGCGTCGTTCCGACCTGCAAAAGGACCGTGTCCTCACCAGACCGGCTCACGAGCCCGATCACCTTAAGATTTGGCAAAAGATCGGAATCTTGAGTCTCGATGCGAGGCGGGGGCATTGAAGCTATTACGGACGCGGGTAGAGCGGTTTCCGGCGTTCGATCGGGCTTTACAAACGCAAAAAGATCTCGATGGCCCTCCGCTTGGACGCCGTAATCCAGGAGCCTTAATTCGGGCAGTTCTTCGTCCCGGAGGTGGAGCGGCCTCGTTGGTATTGCGGGATCAATCTCAGCCACAGTTTGCGGCCGTGCTGCCATGTGCAGTACTTCGCAGGAGTCTCGCTTTAGGCTCCGGACCGGCCACGGCGCGAAGCGGGTCCACACTGACGAGCGCTTTGCGGTCAACGGAGTTCACGCGAATGGCACTATGAGCCGGTCACGATCTCTAGCTTAAGCTTCTGCAGGAACGGTTGCCTGCCGTTCCTCAAGAATTTGTTTGAGATTGGAGATCGTTTTGTGAAGACCCTCGATGCACATTTTTGCGTCTCGAGGCTGCCGCGTTGGTGCCTCTTTGAGAGCCAAAGAAACTCGTTCGATCACGGCATCGATAGGGCCGAAGGTCAAAGCTTTCGCCTGCTCCGCAAAGGTCGAAGACCCTTCATGAAAAACTCTCGATGCTTCGCTGGCAAGCTTTTCTATTATTGGAGAGAAATCTGCCATAACTAGATCCGCAGTGAGGCCGTTCAATTGTGCGCCAACCCCTAGCACTGCCGGTTCGCTTAATGCTGCAAGAGAGGGCGTGAGCGCAAGCGGTTGCCCTAGGATAATCGAAGGCTTACCGGTTAGACCACTCGCATCTAACAGTTTCGAAAGGTCTAACCTTAGCAATTCCTGCTCGTTTTCGAGCAGGTTGCGAAGCTTTTCGATAGCGTCCAGGAAGGCCGTTTCGATCCGCATTCGCAGCTTCCCGTCGATCTGATTTGCCTGGGAAACGATATCATCCCCTCGATCGGAGGTCAGAGCTTCTGCAATGAAGGCCTGAGCTGTCGAAACGAGCGATTGCTTAACGAGGCTTACTTCTTGAGTATGCAAAGCATCAAGCCTTTTCGAAAAAACATTGAACTTGGCCGCAAGTCCATTTCTGAGATCGGAAATACTACCGAGTTCTTGTTCGGCCCGCGCGGCTTCAACCGAAACCCGGCCAAGTAAATCGGCTTCAACTTCCAACCATGTGATGAGGTTGGCGCTAACCGATTCGATCAGGCGAGTAGCCGCATTAATTGCGCCCGCCATCGAGCCAACGCTCATCATTTCAGATATAGCAGCCGCCAAGGACGAAACGCCTGAACTCAAGAAAAGGGCCTCCGCTTCTGCCTTACTGGCGATTTCCCCCTGGCACGGCCACTGAAAGCCGATGGCACCCTCGTCTTCAAAACCCGCATCCGGGCTGCCGGACGATGGGGAACCGTCAACGGTTCGGTTTAATGCCTTGAGTGCAAGAGCTGCACTGCCGAAGACAACCGGAATGCCGGCGGATGGAAACTCTTGCCTTAGGATAGACGATACACGACGTGTAAGTTTCTGCAGGACTTCCTCGCCGCCGCTCAGCTCGTCAACCTTGTTTACAAAGATGATGATGCCGTCCTTCTTGAGTCCCCTCAACATCCGCAGAAGGTTGAGGTCTGTCGCCGATAAGGGATGCCTAGCTGTTACGACCACCACACAAATGTCGGCTGCTTCCAAATTGTGCCTAGTAATTTCATCGCGAACGAGGAATGGATCGTTAACGCCAGGCGTATCGATCACAATCGTTGGGAAGCTGAACGCACCGAGGTCCAAGAAGATGTCGGCAGACTTGGTGATATCTGAGAACTCGCCCTCGGCACGCTCCGAAGGGCTTTCTGCCTTGGGATGCCCCGCGCCCACATACTGGACCAGCAAGTGCGGCCCGGATTTCTCGTAAAGATGCTCCTCTCCAAGGAGGTCTTCGAGACGGCCCCCCAGTTTCTCCCTCGCCCTTTGTTCCATCGCCATTACTTGGCTTCTGAGAACTTCCCAGTTGAAATTTGGGAACAGCCGCTCCGTAAGCTCCCGGGTGCGTCCTCCCAAAGAAAGCCTGCGCCACTCTTCGCGGGTAAAGAATGTGAGCAAGGCACCGGATTGCGGCTTTCCCGGCACACCGAAATTCAATCTTGTGATGACTGCAGTACATGGGTTGATGTCCGCCGGCAAAAGGTCCGGCTGTTCGACTAGGACATTGATCAGCGAACTCTTTCCGGCCTTTACTTGTCCTACGAACGCAACCCGGCAGACTTGTTGTTGGAGTTGCTTGGCGGTTATGGAAATTGTCCGCCCTGTCTCTTCATCCGCAAGCGTTATAAGTCTGGCAGCCGACTCTAAGACGTGCCTCTTTGCATCCTCTAGCCTTGCTCCAACGTTCAACTTGTACGACAAGGAAGGCTGATCGGATACACTTCCATGCGGCGTGACAACGGGCTCGGAAGCGGAGGAGGCGCCAAGAATATCCTTCAGCATTTTGCTGCCTGTTTCCGGAATCGGAGACGGGGCCTCCGCAGACGCGCGGCGCAGAGCCGCCTTTCGCCTCAAAAACGCAAACTTCATCGGTCAGCTCTCAAGCAATCGCCGGGAATTGAAACTACCTATGCCGTTCCTTGCTTATATATCGTAATGCCCTCTTCGGAATCCAAAATTAGCTGATCATATACCTTAAATCGTCAGCTGTTTCACCTCAATACCGGACGCAGCACGAACACGCTGATGAGATAGGCGGATTTAGCTATCGATCTCGACGGTCAAACCTCTTGCAGAATAACCAGTTTAGCGAGAAAGTCCGTGTATGGCCATAGAGGAGAGGCTTCGATCCACCGCAAAAAGCCTTATCAACACAGAGGGCGTCTTGTTTCTGAAAGGAACCGGTCGCGCATTTAGGCGCACAGCAGGGGCAGCAAACAGGCCTCTGCGAATTGGGATTCTCGGGGAGCCGAATTCCGGTAAATCCTCATTAGCCAATCTCCTGGCTGGCGTTTCAATTCTGCCCGCCGATCCGGTGGATAATACAAAGCTGCCGACGCTGCTCACATACGCGCCCGCACCTTTCGTCGCCGCTCTTTACGAGAGCGGCGAGAGAATCACGTTTCCGGCGACTGAAAACATTCCGCAGCTTCTCACCGGCCTTTACGAGAGCGGCCCCGCAACCGCTCTTCCTGCGAGTACAAAAACCCCACAGAGTGCAATAAAGTGGCTAGAGGTGGGGTGCCCCGGTAACATGCTTCGTTCGCTTGAAATTTTGGATTTTCCCTGCAGTGAAAATTCGCGAGTTTCCAGCCTGCCAGCCTACGATATCGATGTGGCCATATGGACAACGGTTGCGACGCAGGCTTGGCGTGAATCGGAGCTTGCCCAGTGGCTTGCATATCCGCAAGCAGTTCGCTCGCGGGGTATGCTTGCCGTAACGTATTGCGATATGATTGCGGGCGGACAAAGAGACCTGAAACGGCTGCAGGCCCGGCTCGAAATGTCTGCAAAGCCTCATTTTTGTGGAATTTTTTTCGTCGCCGCCGGAGACAAACACTTGGCCGCCCAAGCAATACTCGATTTGGCGAAGGAATTCTCCGCTGAGCGCTTGGGCAACGGTCTTGGCCGGACCTCGAAGGGGCGTGCCTATGGGGTTATGATTGGCGCTGCAATGTTGCTAGCCGGTGCCGTGACGTTGGGAGCGGTGCAATTGGGGCTATTCGGCGCCGGAAAGACCCCAATTGCAAGTCCGGCGCCTAACGCTTCCGAAGCGGTTGAGCAAAGCGCCAAGGCGGAGGCTGAAAGGCGCAGAAAGGCTGAAGCCGAGGCCGCGGACGCAGGTGAGGCTGAGAAGCGCAGAAGGGCCGAGGTTGAGGCGCGGGAAGCCGCGAACCGTAAGCAGGCCGAGGGGGAGGCGGCGGAGGCTGAGAAGCGCAGAAGGGCCGAGGTCGAGGCGCGGGAAGCTGGGAACCGTAAGCAGGCCGAGGGGGAGGCCGCGGAGGCTGAGAAGCGCAGAAGGGCTGAGGTCGAGGCGGCGGATGCGGAGAGCCATAATAAGGCCGAGGCGGAAGCCGCGAAAGCCAAGTGGCGTAAGAAGGCGGAGGCCGCTGAAGCCAGGAGGCGCAGGAAGGCGGAGGCCGCAGAAGCCTGGAAGCACCGTAAGGCGGTAGCAGAAGAGATCCCGCCCCGCTCCGGTCGCAACGGCCCCATCATGCATGGTGTCGGCCAATGACGTTTGAACCGGAACTGCCAAGATCGGATGGCGTGGTTGCAGTGAAATAAAGAGAAGACACGCAAGGCTCGATACAAAGGGCTTCCCCCAAGACTACAAGATCAAATTAGGAGGCCGGGGGCAGCATTGGCAAGTACTTCTCCCAATATAGTGGTTGGCGTAGCGGCAAGTTCGGGGCCCGGTCTGACACCGAAATCGACTGGAACGCGCGCGCGGCAGGCGTTGCGGAAATAGCGCTGGCCTAACAGGAAAAGCAATTGGGCCATAGCGCAAGTGGAGAGAATCGTTCGTTTACAACGGGAAGTTAGTTTCATTCGATCCGCTGTTCTAGCTAAGTGTCGCGAGGCGCCAGTGGCGTGATGACGCTAAAGTTATTGTATGCATTTTGGGGGCGTTCATGGTGTCGAGCATAAAGCCTGCCCCGCATGAAGCAGCCGAGGTCGTTGCTGCAGGTTCAAAGCGTTGGGCGATCCAGATCCTCCTAAGCGGCGTTGCGCTCGCGGCGGGTGCGTTTGCGCCCTCCGGCGCGCTCGCGCAGTGTACCGGCACATCGGCCCAATTCGATGCTGCCAGCGGCCTGAATGCTCTAACCTCCGAGATCGGCACAATCAACACGGCCTTTCTATCCAACGGCTCGGCCTTCGTATCAGCGCCGGATAGCGCTGCCGATCAACAGGGCGGCGGCGTTTGGGTAAGAACCATCGGTGGAACGGTCGAGACGCAAAACAGCAGCAATTTCAGCGGATCGGTTAGCATATCGGCGCCAGCGCCGTATCGCCTTCCCTCCGTTAATCCAGTCCCGATCAGCCTCTCCTGTAACACGAAAGTGGGGCAGGACTTCGTAGGGTTTCAGGCAGGTCACGACATCGCCTTTCTCAATAATGGCGGTTCAGGCGCAAACTGGCACTTTGGCGTACTCGCGGGGAACGTTGGGTCGGACGCCAAGAGTTCGACACCCGACGATACGCTGAAAGGCAATTTCGAAGCCCCTTTCGCGGGTCTCTACACGGCATTCTCCAAAGGCAACTTCTTCGCCGACGCTCAAGCCCGCTTGGATTATGTCCAGGGTGAGACTCTCGGTGAAAGGCTCGATGCGCGCGGCTACTCCGTTACGGGCAATGTGGGCTATCTCTTCAATCTTAACAGCAAGTGGACCTTGGAACCTTCGGTTGGCGGCGTCCTCTCTCGAACTTCGGCCGATCAGTTCGACGTGTCCGGTACCATTTCCGATATCAGCACCCCTAAGGGCAAATTCTCGGTTCCAGCGGCCGGCAGCTTGCAAATCCAGGACGTCGAGAGCGCGCTTGGGCGTGCGAGCGTGAAGCTGGGTACCAGCCTCGCTTTGGACGGCGGCCAGATCACGGCGTACCCTTTTGTTACAGCAAGTGTATTTCACGAATTCGCGGGCGATGTGAGCGCTTCGGTCGCGGTCAATGGAACTGTGTCCCCTTATTCCTATTCAATCGCTGGAAACCTCACTGCCAGCCGCGTGGGCACTTATGCCCAGTTCGGGCTCGGAAGCGCATTCCAGTTGGCCGCTACCGGCTGGCTCGGCTACGCTCGCGTAGATTACCTGACAGGCGACGATATCCAAGGCTTCAGCGTCAATGCCGGGCTGCGCTTCCAACTGAATCCCAGTACGGCGAGCTTGAAAGACGGCGGTGGCCTAAAGGACGGTCCCGCGGAAGGCTATCCCTGGACCGGCTCTTACGTTGGCGCCTCCGGCGGCAGCACGGGGGGCTGGACGCATTGGGCAAATCAAGCCAACGCGGCCGATCCCGATTTCGCCGGCTATCTTGCTGGCGGGCAGGCGGGCTACAACTATCAAATGGGACCATTCGTTTTGGGTGTAGAAGTAGGCGCGGGCTCATCGAATGCACGCGGCGGGAAACCGTGCCCGGCTTCAATCTATGTTAGCTGCGAAGACGATGTGGAGGCATTGGGGTCGTTGACAGCCCGCTTGGGATACACCTGGGGACGCGCTCTTTTCTATGTCAAAGGCGGCTGGGCGATTGGAGAGGTTACGGCCGGAGAAAGCGATCCAAGCGGTAAGGTGGCAGTCGCGTCGGTTACCAAATGGGAAAACGGCTGGGCCGCCGGTGGCGGCATGGAATTCCTCCTCACCGAAAAATGGTCGGCGAAGGCCGAATATATGCACTATGAGCTCGCCAAGGAATATTTCGAGGTGCAGCCTGGAGTTACACAAAGCGCCGCAACCGGCGCGGACGCGGTTGTGGCCGGGCTGAACTACCACTTGGGCCGCTAGCAATTCAGCCCTGGCGAGGTCTCAAGTCTCAGCTTTGCGCTGGTGGCCCGCTTTTCGAGGCGGCTACAATTCAAGCGCTCCCGGTGATGAGTGTTAAGCCGTTTCCCGCCAGTTGGTTTCGCACAACGCCCGCTCTGCGAAACCGCGACCGGGTGGGCTGGGCACGAGGTGCACGCGACCGCACCGGCACCGGTTGGGATTTCAGCCACATGGGCCAGTTGCTCCTGCAGGCGATATCGGCACCGATCAAAGGCATTCCCTCAGGAAAGACAAGACCATCGGTTCACGCTTGTGCTACGCCACTTGGCCGTGGAGAACAGCCTGCACTGGGTGCTGGATATGATCTTCCGCGACGCAGCGGATCCAACTGGCATTTGATATAAAGGTTCGGCGTCCTGCCCGCTCCTTTGTTTCGATAAGGCAAGGACATCAAAACGGCGCAAGCTTAGCTGAATAAGCGCAGACACGACGGCACGTCAGCCGCAACGAGCAAGCCGAAAAGTGCAACGCGCTGTTTTTCGACATTTCTGGCACCCCAAAAAAACAACCGTGCATGCTCAAGCATAATTACCAGCTCCAGAACCAGGGGATTGCGACGTCTAGTGGCGTTCTAGCGGTCCTGCTCTGGTCGTTTTACGCGCCCGTCGTTGCTTTTGCGAAGGACATCGATCCATTCCTTTGTGCCGGGGTATTGGACGGCGTCGCTTTTCTTGTTTTCCTCGCACTGGGAACGATCGGCCGCGAAAATCCCCTTGCTGAGTTCGGATCTATGCCAATGTGGCTTCTTATATCCGGCGTAATCGGGATCGGTGGACACGACATTGCTTTGGCTGCAGCGTTTCACAGCGCGCCGCCTTTGGAGGTGACTTTACTCAATTATCTCTGGCCGCTGTTTCTGGTGATCTTCACTGCGGTGGCGCAGAGAAAATCGCCGAACATCTATTACATAGCCGCCACATTCCTGGGCCTAGCCGGGGTCGTCATCATGCTGACAGGGCGTGGGCTGACCTTCATGAATATAAATTTACACTTTGGGTATTTATGGGCCTTGATCAGCGCTGTCGTCTGGAGCGCATTCTCAGTTATATGTGCGAGGCAAGCTGACGTAAGTAAAAATATGTTGGGCGTTGTGTTTCTTATCAGCAGTGTCTTAGATATTTTGATTTGGCTTTTGTGCTTTCAGGCTCCGGCAGCTCCTACGCAAAGCCTGCTTATCGTTGCGTTTGCTAGCGTTTTCTTCACGTTGGCCTATTTATTTTGGGGGTTCGGGATGAAACACGGTAATCCTCAGTTTATCGGTGTAGCAGGTTTTCTGACACCGGTGCTAGCAACGGCCTATTTATCCGTCTTAGGGAAGGCAGAGTTCAACGCCCGTTTGGCCGCCGCACTCTGCTGCATCATGCTAGGCATCGGGATCGCCAAACACTCCGCAAAAGGGTTCGAGGTATTTAAGGGCGCCCGTCACCCGCGCGATTAGAAAGCGGCCGGCGCAAATAAGCACCCACGAACGGCGCTTCATCGCCCCTCCCACCTTGGCCCCGACGGAGCGGATTGTGCCCGCCCGCCGCCTCAGACGTTCAAGCGTCCGCCCTGCTGCCATCAGGCGGCATGCCCGGGGATTTCACATGCCTGTCATCAAAGCGGTCTATTGGGCGAGGAATTTCGGCCGTGAACCTCATGAAATCAGGCTGAAGCCTGCGATTCGGTAATTGGTGATCGCAGGCGCGCCGACTTATTGGCAGACGAAAAAAAAGGATCAAAGAGATGCCTCCTGCCAGCATTCAGGATAATAACCAATCCCGGCCGCCGGCGCCCAATCGATATCGGGCCATTTTCGTTTCGGATCTCCATCTTGGCGCCCGGGCCTCCCAGGCGGATGCCTTTATTGATTTTCTCCGTCACCACAACGCCAGCACCATCTATCTCGTCGGGGACATCATCGATTTCTGGAGTGTCAAACGGAACCCCATTTGGCAGCAATCGCATAATGACGTGCTCCAAAAGCTGCTTCGAAAAGCGCGCAAAGGAACGCGGATTGTCTTCATTCCCGGCAATCACGACGAAGCGGTCCGTGGCTATTGCGGGATGACCTTCGGCGCCATCGAAATCCATCACGAGGCTGTGCATGAGACGGCCGATGGCAGTCATTTCCTTGTGATCCATGGCGACGAGTTCGACGTGTCCGCGCGTTATGCGAAATGGCTAACGCTGCTCGGGGATCGCGCGTACGAATTTGCGCTTTGGTGCGATTATCCGCTAAACCGGGTCCGCCGCTGGCTTGGCTTTGGCCGCTGGTCTCTGCTCGCTTATTTTAAGTTTCGCGTAAAAAGCGCCTTGCGTTTCATCGATGAATTCGAGCGTGCGATTGCCCTTGAAGCCAAGCGCCGCAACGTTGATGGCGTGATCTGCGGTCATATCCACCATATGGCCGACCGGATGATCGACGGGATTCGCTACGTCAATTGCGGCGACTGGGTTGAAAGCTGCACGGCAATCGCTGAAGACAACAACGGACAGTTGCACCAGATTCGCTGGCATTACCACTCGTTGGGTTGCTCTGAAGCGGCTTCCCAGGCCGCGCCAGCGCCCTTCCTCGCTATCGGTGGTGTTACGCAGCGCATAACCTCTAACGCCATCGCCGCTGACCGGGTCTTCGAAGCCAACCCTTCTGAGCCTGTGGGAGGCCGCCTGCCCAAAGATCTGGTTCCCCTTGAGCAAGCAGGCGAGGTTCGATGGCCGCTTACGACTGAGAGGCGAGCATCGAACGCTACTTGTCCGAGCTTGAAACCGCTGACCGCCAGCCCTCCACGTCAGAAATCGAGATCACCCGGCTGAACGGCAAGATTGCCAAGCTAAAACAGGAAATCGAGCGCATGAAAGCCATCGAGGCGCAGCTCGAAAAGGCGGAAGACACGCAGATTTCGCTCCCCGCTCCCGACGCGCGCTCCATGCAGGGGACGGGCAAAGCGACGGGCACCGTCGGCTATAACGTGCAGTGCGCCGTCGAGACAGAGCACCACCTCATCAAAAGGCCGAAGAGAGACTTAACCCTCTAAGACCGCCGGAATAGGCGCAACTCCGCGTCTCACCATACCGGCCTTTCCCAACGGCTTGATAAGCCCCGGAAATCTCGCAGGAATTTTGGCCGCTCATGGCATAAAAACGTAGCTCAAACAATGTCTTAGGTCGTGGCGGAGGGGGTGGGATTCGAACCCACGGTACGCTTGCGCGCACGCCGGTTTTCAAGACCGGTCTATTCAACCACTCTAGCACCCCTCCAGGAAGACGCTGCCAAGGCGATCTATCGCAGATTCGCTCCGGGCACCGGCAAAGGGATAACAAACGCCGGGGCTCTGGGCAAGACGTAGCGGATCCGATCACCCGATTGTCCAGGTTCTTCCGGAACCGGACCTGCCGTCAATCCATAACCTCTTGCCCGCACGATCGCGTCCGCGGCGCGGCTTCGCAGGTCTTGGAAAGGAACGCTCCATGCAAGGCAGTCCCGTGAAAGGTTCGGAACTATTGGTCAAGGCGCTCGAAAACGAGGGCGTGCGCATGATCTTCGGCGTGCCGGGGGAAGAAAACCTCGATTTTCTCGAAGCGCTGCGCACGTCAAGCATCGAACTCGTGCTGACACGCCACGAGCAGGCCGCCGCCTTCATGGCCGCAACCTATGGGCGGCTGACCGGAAAACCCGGCGTCTGTTTCAGCACGCTCGGCCCAGGGGCAACCAATCTTGTCACCGGCGCGGCTTTCGCGCTTCTCGGCGCCATGCCCATGGTCATGATCACCGGCCAGAAGCCGATCCTGCAAAGCCGCCAGGGCCGCTTTCAAATCATCGATATCGTCGCGGCCATGAAACCCATCACGAAATCGGCCAAGCAAATCATCGATGCCCGCAATATCCCGGCTCAGGTGCGCGATAGCTTCCGCATCGCGCTACAAGAGCGGCCGGGACCCGCGCATCTTGAACTGCCCGAAGATATCGCGGAGCAAGAACTCAGCGAATACCGGCTTGAGCCGGTGACGCCCGATTTCCACCCCGTCGCGCCGGATGCGGCGGTAAGCGCCGCGGCGGCCCTGATCGCTCAATCGAGCCATCCGCTGGTCATGATCGGCGGCGGTGCGAACCGGCCCGGGCTTGCGCCGGCGCTTTCGGCGGCGGTCCGCGCGCTTGGCATACCGTTCTTCAACACGCAGATGGGCAAAGGTGCGGTGGATGGTAATTCGGACCTTTTCCTTGGCACGGCCGCCCTTTCAGAGGGGGATTACCTCCACCGGATTATCGGAGACGCCGATCTCATCGTTGCAATCGGGCACGATACGGTCGAGAAGCCGCCATTCATTATGCGCGACGGGCGCCCCCATGTGATCCACGTCGACTTCAACCCCGCCGATGTCGACCGCATTTATTCTCCCGGCCTGGAGGTGGTGGGCGATATCGCCGATTCGGCGGAACGGCTTGCCCGGGCTTTGCAGGGGCGTTCGTTCGATCCCGGCTTCTACCTCGAAAGGCGCCCCGCATTGATGGCGCGTATCGCGGAGCGGGCGGACGACGCCCGCTTCCCCGTCGTCCCGCAGCGCCTCGTGGCCGATGTCCGCAAGGTGCTACCGGACGATGGCATGATTTGCCTCGACAATGGCATGTATAAGATCTGGTTCGCCCGGAACTACCGCACGCACATTGCCAATACGATCCTTCTCGATAACGCGCTTGCTAGCATGGGCGCGGGCCTGCCTTCGGCAATCGCGGCGGCGCTGCTCTACCCGGAGCGGCGCGTCATGGCTGTCTGCGGCGATGGCGGCTTCATGATGAATTCCCAGGACCTGGAAACCGCTATCCGGCTGAAGCTGAACCTCGTTGTGCTGATCGTCGAAGATCGCGGCTACGGCATGATCAAATGGAAGCAGCAGGCGCTGGGCTTTGCCGATTTCGGGCTCTCGTTCGGCAATCCGGACTTTGTCGCCTACGCAAACGCTTACGGGGCGAAGGGCACCCGGGTTTCCTCCGCGGGCGGCCTCGTTCCGGCGCTCGAGGCCGCTTTGGCGGGCGGCGGCGTCCACCTCGTTGCGGTCCCGGTCGACTATTCCGAGAATAAGCGCGCTCTCATCGATGAGCTGGCGGCGCAGCGGCCTCTTTCCGGCTAAACAAACAGGCCTTGGCTACCCGGCGTATATTTGCTTATACCAATGCACGCTAGCCTGTATGGTTCTCAGCTGTCATCGCATGCGTGCCGCGGCATGCCATGCGCCAAGCACCGCTTTGTGCGGCACCGCGTAAGGAATGGCGGTTCGAGGCCTCGAAATGGCCGGCAAAGAAGCGCGCTTTAAGCCCGCGCGCGCGGCTTATGGGAAATACCGGCGCCGCAAACAAAGGATTGCAATGTCTCTTTCCGCCGCCCCAATTTCCAAAACTTTCTCAAGTTCCGGGCTGCAGAGGACGCACGCCGGCGCCGGGCTATTCGCGGTGCTTGCTACGGTCTTTCTGGCATGGCCCATCTGGCGCATCGGCTTGCCGCTCGAACTGAGCCGGAACGAGCCGTGGAACGCCTGGTTCACCGACCGGCTTATGAACGGCTTACCGCTATATCCAAACACGGACGAGCTGATCGTCAACAACTATCCGCCGCTCTCCTTTTTTGTAACCGGGCTTTTGGCGAAGCTGACGGGCGACACCATCCTCGCCGGACGGCTGATCGCACTCGCCTCGACTGGCCTCGTTGCGCTGGCGGCCGGCCTTTGCGTCCGGGCGCTCGGCGGATCGAGGGCCGTGGCGGCGTTCGGCGGCTTGTGGCTGCTAGCCACGCTGGCTCGCTTCTTCGGCCTCTATGTGGGCGTGGAGGATCCGAGCTTGCTCGCGCTCGCGCTCATGGGCTTTGGTCTCGCCTTATTTCTGCACCGCATGCGCGCCGGCCTCGCGGTTGAGCCGGCCATCGCCCTTATGGTGCTGGCCGGTTTCGTAAAGCACACAATGCCCGATTACCCGCTCGCGGCACTGATCTGGCTTGGCTTGAGCGATAAGCGCGCGGCCCTGCGCGGGGCGGCCTTCGGAGCGGCGCTTGCCGCCGCCGGCCTCGTGCTCTGCGCGATAGCGTTCGGGCCCAATTTCGCGACGGAAATGCTCATGCCACGCGAAATGAGCCTCAAACATATCCTGTTTGCGCTGAACCGGCTGCAATGGATTGCGCCGGCGCTCATCTTCTGGGGACTGTGGGCCTGGCCCAACCGTAAGGAGCAGGCAGCGCGGTTTACGGCGCTGCTGCTCGGCCTTTCGCTTACAAGCGGGCTTTTCCAGGCGGCAGGCGCCGGGGTCACCTACAATGCGTATTTCGGAGCCGTTTTCGCTAGCGCCATTGCGGTGGCCTTCGCGTTTGAAGGCATGGCGCGCACCGCCCTCGCAAAGCGTTTCGGTGCCAGTGCCCTGCAAATCGGCATGATTGCCGTACTCGTGCTAAGGCTTTTACTATCGCTGCATTTTGAGCCTTATCTCGTCCTCGTGAGCCCATCGTTCCGGGAGGGCTGGCGCCAGCGTGCGGCCGAAATAACTACGGAAGCCGCGCGGATCCAGTCGATTCCCGGCCCCGTCCATTGCGCGCCCATGAGCGCCTGCTATAGGGCCGGTAAAGCTTTCGTTTGGGACAGTTATTGGATGGCGCAGCTCATCGCCAGCGGGAGATGGACGAAGGACGGTGCGCTAACAGCCGCGCGCGACCGTGGCATCCGGTTCGAAAAGTCCGATCCGCGCACCTTTTTCGATAAAAAGCGCTGGACTAACTGAGGCGAGCCGCCGGCAAATGGCCCGGCGGCTCGTGCCAGAACTTAGATCGTGCCGAATTTACGGACGGCGCATGGAGGCTGCTCAAATGCCGCAGGCGGTTTTGACGGCTACCGGCCGGGAGTATTGCAACTGTTCGCTGGAACGGTTGGGTGTCTGACAGGTTCTGAAGGAGGTGTTACCTCTCGATGTGTGCCGGTCAAGCCGGGAGGCTTAACGGCTAGGCTTGCATCGCTGAAATTGGGAGACCGCTCAATTCTTCGGCTGTGGAACCGGCGGGAGAGACCTATGAACGATATTTTGGGCTGGCTCAAACAGTACAGCATCAGCTTCGAGACAGCTCTAGCAACCATTGCTCTTCTCATCGCGGCCTCATCCTTCATCCTTCTTTTAAACCGCTTATTCTTGCGGTCGCTGCAACGGCTCGAACAGCGGCTCTCCCTCTCCTACGAGACCTTGGCGAGTGCCGCGCGGCTCGTGACGGGCCTCTTATGGCTTATCACCGCGATGCTTGTCCTTAGCCTCTGGGGTGTAAACGTCAGCGGATTGTGGACCTTGCTCATCAGCGCCGCAGCCGTAATCGGCGTGGGCTTTCTGGCCGTCTGGACCATGATTAGCAACGTCACGGCAAGCCTTTTCATTACCGTGTGGCGGCCTTTTCACTTGGGGCATACCGTCGAGCTTCTGCCCGAAAATCTGAAAGGGCGCGTTGTCGATCGCAACATGATGTTTACGATTATTCGCGAGGAGGGCGGCGCCCTGCTGCACGTTCCCAATAATCTCTTCTTTCAAAAAATGTTCAGGGTTTCCGGCAGCGCAGAATTGTCTCACTTCGAGCGTTTCGAAGGCCGGTCTAGAGTGCGTCCGGAAAAAGTGTGAGCGGTTTTTCCGGTAAGACGTAACGCAACACAAAAACATAGAGCCCGCTTTTGATTCCATTAAAAGCGGATAGGCTCTAAGGATAGCTCGGCTGCGGCGCGCTGATGGGGAGATGCCCAGGCTGTTCCGAAGCTTCGCTCCCGGCGCGCACCCATCGGAGACGACCACGTTTTGCCGGTCAGGGTCGGGAGCGGCGTGGAGAATTGAGCGCGCACGCACTACCCCCAAATCCGGAAATTACCTTGAACACACGAAGGAGTGCGTGCCTTTCAAAATGAGCCGGATTCGCCGAAGCCCACTCGGGACAATTCCGGCCATGTAACAAGCCCGGTGACAGCTATTGAAGAGAAGCTACAACGCTTGTTGAGCAGGGTGGAATGAGTAGTGTTGGCCAAGCAACGGGTGCTGATGTGAGCGACGCGCTGCTCAAAAGAAAGGGCTGTGCGCTCCGGCGATGACCGAAGTGATTTATCCACGCCCGGCGCTGTTCCCAATACAAAGTGCTTTTCAAAATCCATCCCGATAGGGATAATGTCTGGCAGTGACGTCAAACGGGGGCCTGTATTATGGCAATGTTTCGCGCGTTGATTGGCATCGCTATCGTTTTATTCTGCAGCCCTGCCGGGGCGATTTCCGAAAAGCGTGTCGCACTTGTGATCGGCAACTCAGCCTACCAGAATGCGAGCGTGCTCGCTAATCCGGTGCGCGACGCCAAAGCCGTGGCAAAGGCACTCCGAGATACCGATTTCGAAGTCACCGAAGGCTACGATCTCTCCAAAGCGAAATTCGACGCCGCGCTGAAGCGCTTCGGCGACACCGCCAAAGGCGCGGACTGGGCGCTCGTTTATTTCGCGGGTCACGGCATCGGCATTGGCGGCGAAAGCTATCTCCTGCCGGTGGATGTGGTTTTGGCGCAGCCCGAGCATGTGGATGACGAAGCGGTCTCGCTCACGCGTGTCCGCGCCAAGGCGGGTGGGGCCAATGTCTTGCGGCTGATCGTGCTCGACAGCTGCCGCAACAATCCCTTCGCCGCGCGCATGGCGGCTTTGAGCCGAAAACGTGCCGTATCGCGAGGCCTTGTCCCGCCGTCGGAACTAGAGAGCGGTGAATTGATCGCCTATGCGACGCGCGAAAACGATGTGGCCGACGACGGCAATGGCCGGCATAGCCCATTTACGGCGGCCTTCCTCCAGCATGTGAGCGACCCCGGTTTGGAAGTGAACTTTCTATTTCGCCGCATCCGGTCGAGCGTGCTCAAGGCGACAAACAAATCCCAAGACCCAGCGATTTATGCGAGCCTTCCCGACAAGCAGCTCTATTTCGTGGCGCCGGCGCACATGCCGCAGATCGCAGAGATTGTGCCGCCGAAGCAGCTGGAATCTGCGCAAGTATCCGATGAGGTCTGTGGCGATGGTTTACTTGTCTCGGTAGCGACGGGCAAGAACCCTTGCATCAAGCCGGGGTCGGGACAGTTTTTCAAGGATTGCCCGGAATGCCCCGAGATGGTGATCGCACCGGCTGGGAGCTTCGCGATGGGCTCGCCCGAAAGCGAGCCAGCGCACGAGACCAACGAAACGCAACACGAGGTGGTGATTTCCAAGCCTTTTGCCACTGGACGTTTCGCCGTGACCTTCGCGGAATGGGATGCTTGCGCGGAGGATGGCGGCTGCGGGGGGTATAAGCCCAGCGACCAGGGCTGGGGGCGCAGCGACCGGCCCGTCATCAACGTGAATTGGAATGAAGCCAAGGACTATACCGATTGGCTATCGAGAAAGACGGGCAAAGAGTATCGGCTGCTTTCGGAGGCGGAGCGGGAATATGTGGCCCGGGCTGGGACTGTCACACCGTTCTGGTGGGGCCGATCTATCACGCCGGCACTGGCGAATTACGACGGATCTGCCGAGCCTTATGAGGGCGGCGGCAGGGAGGGGGAATACCGGCAGAAGACGATGCCGGTGAAATCGTTCAAGCCCAATCCCTGGGGGTTGTATCAGGTTCACGGTAATATTTGGGAGTGGGTGGAAGACTGCTGGAACGAAAATTACAATAATGCGCCTAGCGATGGCTCAGCCAAAACAACTGGCGATTGCAAGCACCATCTCCTTCGCGGCGGTTCATGGGGCAGCAATCCCAGGTACCTTCGTGCGGCCTTCCGCTACCACTACGATCCCGGGTACTTCCATGCGGCCTACCGCAACTTCACCCAGCGTTCCTTTCGTAATTACCTCTTTGGGCTCCGGGTTGCGAGGGTGTTCTGATGTCCATTGTCAAGGGCACGAACGTGCCGCATCCACCCCAGCCGTTTGCGCGGTGGGTTGATTGAGTGCATAGCGGCGGGGAGAGACTGTCACTTGATAAGCTCTGATGCGCCGAATCTGATGGCCCCAGGCTGAAAATTCCCGTTGGATAGTCCAAGCCCAGAGACGGCCTCGCACGAGTGGGTCACGCCACTCCCGCTTGACCCCTGGCAACAGACGGTTTCGCCGATGGCCCCATACAGCTGCTTCCGGCCTTGGGCTGTCTTGGGTGCGGGCCGTGTAAAAACTCAAGCCTGGATCATGCCCGGCGATGCTACGATCCCGATTACTTTTTCACGAGATCGCAAGAGGGCTTTTCGAAGCTGACAGGAACCCAACGGAAGACGTACTGCCGTTTAAATAAGGACCATTTTCCTTCCACATTTTTTGCTTTGAACTCTAGAGTTCCGCCGTCTTTCCATTTGCCCCATTCTTTAGAATGCTTAGACTGCTCCCGGAAAGCCTTAGCCGAGAGGGTAAAGATACCCGCCCAACGAATGCCGTTCAGTTTGTCGGCCTCCGTTAGGGGACGCGGTGTCGCAGCGAAGGAAACACCCCTATACTCATGGAGCGTTGCATATTTATCGCCTTGATAGAGGTAGCTCTCACCGCATTTGGCAAGTAGCTGCATCCAATAGGTATCTGCTTCCGCGTTTTGGTCCTTACCCTGCGCGGCGGCTGCGCCAATTGTCAGCACACAGCAAAACGCAACCTGTGAAACGACCAGAATCATCGTCCGCATGACGGCCCCCAATTGCTATTCTTCCGTTAGAATGCTGCCTAACACGTGAATGGTTTGTTCGGCAACCGCGACGCTTTGGGCGGGCCACATGCTCCAAATCGGTTGTGCACGGTTTAAGCGAAGAGCAAATTGCCGCCGCCCGGCGAAACGTGGAGGCTTCGCCGCTTCATCGCAAGCGCGCTCTCCGGCCCATCCCTTTTGCAAACGTGAGGGGCCGTAAACGAGATGGCAATTGCGCTGCCGCTCCGATTTTGAGACATTAAACAGAGAAAACCGATCCCGATGGTCTCGCGAGATTGATGTCCCACGAAGAAGCGCAATGCATAGCGGCAGAGCTGGATCCGCCGTACACCATCCTTGGCGCTGAAAGTCAGCGCGTTCCGGTCGTTTTCAACTCTCCCCATAGCGGCCGGATTTACCCTTCGGTGTTCATCGGCGCCTCGCGGCTTTCGCCGCAGGCGCTGCGCAAATCCGAGGACGCCTATGTCGATGAGCTGCTCGCCTCGGTGCCGGACCATGGGGCGGTGCTGATGCATGCGCATTTTCCGCGCGCTTATATCGATATCAACCGCGAGCCCTACGAACTCGATCCAGTGCTGTTCCACGGGCGGCTGCCCGATTTCGTCAACAGCCAGTCGCTTCGTGCGATTGGCGGCCTCGGCACCATCGCGCGCCTCGTGAACGACAAGGAAGAGATCTATAGCGGCCCCCTCACACTCGAAACCGCGTTCACCCGCATCGAGCGGCTTTACAAGCCCTATCACGCCGCTCTCGCCGGCCTTCTGCAGACGACGCGCGCGCAGTTCGGGACGGCGTTCCTGATCGATTGCCATTCCATGCCGTCGCAGCAGGGGGATCGCGGCGGCTGGCCCGATTTCGTGCTCGGCGACCGGTTCGGCGCGTCGTGCGCCCCGGAAATCACCCGGCTGGTTCAGACGTTCCTGAAAAACCTCGGCTATCGCGTCCTACTCAACAAGCCTTACGCTGGGGGCTACATCACCGAAAATTACGGCAAGCCCGGCCAGGGTGTGCATGTCTTGCAGATTGAGGTTGACCGTAGCCTCTACATGAACGAGGAGACATTCGAGAGGGCGCCTTCGTTCGGCGGGCTGCAATGGGATATGTCGCGCCTGATTGGAATGCTGGTCCATGAATTGCCCAGCTGGACCGGCGGTTATCGGATGGCGGCTGAATAGCGGCCTGTTTCAACAGCAAAAAAAAGAGGCCATCCAAAATGATTGAACGGCCCCAAGTCTAGGGAGGAAACGCCCAAGGAGGGCAGCGATACGCGCAAGGAGCGCATACCGCACCGCATTAATATTGCATTGCACTGCACAAAAATCAAGTGCGCTGTTTCGTCGAGGTGAAGCCCGGGCTAATCCGGTGCAAAGTGGTAACAGTTGCACGCGGGCCATAATGGCTGCAAATATGAGCGCCCAATGGTACCGTCTGGAAGATATTTCTAATCTAAACAAAGGGATAGATTCGTGACTGTGCCGTTCGAAGTCTTGCTGAATACAGCCCACACTCTCGCCGATGCCGCGAGCGGCGTCACGCTGCCACTTTTTCGCACTCAATCTCCCGCGGAACAAAAAGGAGAAGGCGACTTCGATCCAGTAACCGCTGCGGATCGCGGAGCCGAATCGGCGATGCGCGACATCATAGCGCGCGAGTTCCCCGATCACGGCATCGCCGGGGAGGAATTCGGCAACTCGAACGAAGGCGCCGACTTCGTTTGGACCCTCGACCCCATCGACGGCACGCGCGCCTTCATTCTCGGCCTGCCGCTCTGGGGAACGCTGATCGGCTTGCAGCACAAGGGCACGCCCATTCTCGGCATCATGGATCAGCCCTTCACCGGCGAGCGATTCTGGAGCGGCGAAGATGCCGCGTGGTATCGCGGCCCGGTGGGGCTCCAGCGCTGCAAAACGCGCCGCTGCGCCGGCCTTTCCCAGGCCTTCCTCGCCGCGACGACGCCCGATATGTTCGACGGCGAAGACGAGGCCGCCTTCAACCGGTTGGCCAAGTCGGTCAAGATGCGGCGGTTCGGCGGCGACTGCTATCTCTACAGCATGCTCGCGCTCGGCCACATCGACATCGTCGCCGAGGCCAAACTCAAGCCGTTCGACATTATCCCGCTGATTCCGATTGTCGAGAAGGCAGGCGGCGTGGTTGGCCGCTGGGAGCGCGACGGCACTGCGCCACGCGGCCGCTATATAGCTTGCGGCGACCCGGCGCTTTTGGAAGCCGCGTTGTCTGCGTTGAATGGGTAGTACGGCTTACGCGCGATCCCCGTGCGTGGAGCACCGCTTGGCGCACGGGATGACGGCAATTGCGCGGCGCACAGCAGTGCCCACAAACTGTGGCCGCGGCCGAATCCAAGCGCGAGGCTTCAGTCGCTGACGTGGACCTGAACGGTCTGCGCTTGGCCCGATGTCCCGCCGCTATCGTCCGCCACGAGAATGTCGAAGTTCGCCGTGCTGCCGCCGCGGCCGTCATGGACGAACAGCACCCGCCCGGCCTCGATATCGGCCTGAGTGAAGCTCGACACCGCCGAGCCCTTCGCGCTTGCGAGCGCGATCCAGCCGCCGGCTGGGTTCGAGACGGTATAGGTGAGGTGATCGGGCGTGTCGTCCGGATCGACCGCGGTCACATCCTCGGTGGTGATAACGACCGATTTGCCGCGCCGCACGGTGATATCGAGATCGCCCTCTAGCCTCGGCGGCACGTTGCGCAACTCCGCGCTCAAATCGGCGCCCATCTCCATGGCGAGCTGCCCGTAGCGCACATTGCCGTTCACCGAGCCCGAGCTGCGGATGCTGATAAGGTTCTTTACGAACACTTCGCCCTGAACAGAGCCCGCGACATCGGCGCGATCGCTCTTGAGCGTGCCGTAAAAGGTTCCGCCCTGCTGGACGAGCACTTCCTCCGCGGCCAGATCGCCCTCGAAATAGCCCCGGATTTCCATCTGCCGGCAATTGCGGATTTTGCCTTTAATGACAGTATCTTCTTGGATTATCGCTTCGCGCGCCACTGTTCGTGCCCCACTCGTTACAGACCGTTCCACCACCGTCCGGTGCCAACCCCGCCGCACAATAGGCAGGGAGAGCGCACTCCCGCAACGGAAATCGGGTTAGCCGCGATTTTGCTAAAAAATACAACCGTATGTGTGACATTAAGTGCAAGGCACGAGCCGCGGGGACCCGCAGCCTTGCCGCGCCCGGCGGCGGCAGCGCGAGGCTGTCGCGATGGTAAACAAAATGTGGTGGAACCCTTGCCTTACTTAGCCGGTTGATGGCGGTACAGCCTAAGCAGAGTTCGCAAAAGTGGCCCGCCCGGTTTTGCGATAAAACTCTGCGAAAACAAAGGAGTCTAAGCAGGCATTCGTTGGCTTGCCAAGGAAAGTCTGCCTAGAGCAGAGGCGACAGATTAAGCGCCGATACGGCGATACGGCGAGCCCCTGGCTGAAGCCCTATTTTTGGGGTAAAGTTTGTAATTGCGGGGCTTTGGAGTTTCGTACACGAAGCGCTAAGTAAAAGGGATACTCCAAGTAAGAACCGATGGATGGAAAGCAAGAGCCAGACGCCGCCGCCCTCCATTGAGCCGAAGCAAGCCGCGGCGGTTCTCGATGTCCCGGAACTCGACCGGATCAGCGATGCGTTCTTTGCGCTGGACCTTGACGGGCGCTTCACCTACCTCAACCCGGCCATGGAGCGGACCATGGGGCGCCAGCGCGCCGGCGCTCTCGGTCAGAAGGTCGAGAGCTGCTGGCCCGAGGCGGACGGCACGCCCTTGCAGGAGGCGCTAAATACGGCGAGCAGGTCGTGGCCATCCAGGTTCATCGCCTATTTTCCACCGCGCTCGACATTCTATGAGGTCCTCACCTATCCCTCGGCGACGGGGCTGTCGGTTCTGTTGCGCGAAGCGGGTCAGCGGGCTGGCGATGTTGAGGCTGGGCCTGGCGGGCAGCTTGAGGCGGGACTCGATCCGGCCGTGGAGCAGACCGGCACCTGGCGCCTCGATGTGCAAGGGAAGCAGCTCCTGTGGTCGGACGAGAATTATCGCATTTTCGATATCCCGAAAGGGGCACCCCTCAGCTACGAAGCCTTTCTCGCGACGATCCAGAGCAATAGCCAAGAGGTGATCGATCGATCCTGGCAGTCGGCCCCGCGCGGCACGGCCTTCGACACCGAGCGCGAAGTCGTTGTTGGCGGTAAGAAGAAGTGGGTGCGCGAGAGGGCCAAGCTCGAGTTCGACGAGCAGGGCCAGCTTACCGGCGGGTTTGGAACCACCCTCGACATCACGGCGCACAAGCAAACGGAACACGATCTTGCCCAAAGCCACGCCCGCTTCGAAAGCGTGGTCGAATCGGCAATGGACGCAATCATTGCCGTCGATGCGAACCAGCGCATTTTGCTGTTCAATTCAGCAGCCGAGGCCATGTTCCACTGCACATCCACGATGGTGCTGGGCCAGCCGGTCGATAGATTGATCCCGGAGCGGTTCCGCAGCGCTCACGCCGGGCACATCGCCACCTTTGGAGGCAGCGGTATAACGCGCCGCGCCATGGGGCAGCTCGGTATCCTGTGGGGCATGAGAGCGGACGGCACGGAGTTTCCGATTGAGGCCGCGATCTCACAGTCCGAGACGGGCAGGTCCAAAATTTTCACTGTCATTCTGCGCGACGTCACGGAACGCCTGAAGGCAGAGGAGCGGCAGCGCCTCTTGACTGCGGAGCTGGATCACCGGGTCAAGAATATGCTGGCCAGCGTCAGCGCCGTGATTAACATGTCGGCGCGCGGAGCGCGCACCGTGGCGGAATTTAGCGATACCGTTGCCGCGCGCCTGCACGCGATGACCTCGGCTCATAATCTATTGCAACGCACGCGCTGGGGCGGCGCGGACCTCGCGTTGCTTTGTGAGCTGGTGTTGGGACCCTATCGGTCCCAGACTGGCAATATCCGGCTGGAAGGCGTACCGTTGACGCTCACGCCCAAGGCAGCTCAATCGATTGCGCTGGCCTTTAACGAACTAGTCACCAACGCGCTCAAGTACGGCGCCCTTTCGGTGCCCGATGGCCGCGTGTCGGTCAGCTGGTGGCGCACAACTGTGACTGCGGAGCCGGATCGCGTTCGCGTTGTCTGGCGTGAAAGCGGCGGCCCTCCTGTTGCGGTACCGGCCCGCAAGGGTTTTGGATTGTCCGTCCTGCAAAATATGATTGCTTATGACCTCAATGCGGCGGTTAATTGTGAGTTTCATCCCCAGGGGCTCATGTGGGTGATCGATGGGCCGCTCGCCCAACAGCGCGAGCAGGCGGAAGACGCATCCCGCGTCACTTGGCTGCCGCGCACGGGGGAGCAGCCCCTGGCTCAAGCGAAACGCATTTTGATCCTGGAGGACGAGGGCGCCGTTGCGCTTCAGTTGAAAGCTCTTATCGAAGGTCGGGGGCACACCGTTGCAGGCCCTGCGGCGCGCATAAAGGATGCTGAGCAACTCATCGAGAAGGGAGAGTTCGACGCCGCATTGCTCGACATCAGGCTCGCCGATGGAAACGTGATGCCGATTGCGCTCCGGCTCATCGAACGCAAGGTGCCGATTGCGTTTCTGACGGGCTCGGCCGATCCGGCGCTGCCAGAGGCTCTGAAGTCCGTGCCCATGCTCGTCAAGCCCTTTACGGATGCCGAGGTTCTTGCCGTCGTCGCGCGGCTGTGCGGCTAGCGTGTGCTCGCTTGGCTCGCAAAGCGATTAACACCGCATCCGGCTGATCGCTTCACTTAGCCCCCCTCACTCTGTCTCTCTCCCCTCGGGGAGAGAGGACGCTGCCGCAACGCTCGCAGGCTCCCTCTCCCCTCGGGGAGAGGGTTGGGGTGCGGGGGGCTTTGAAGCGATCAGCCGGATCTGGGATAGCCTCGAATAGAATCGCGCCCGCTGCGGCAACGCGCCGCCGGCCCGTGGAACGCGCCCCGTCCGTCACCTCGCAGTTTTGCCAGAGCAACCCGAGCCTTTAACCGGAACCGATTAAAGGCTGAAAGTTTCGTCATTTCCGAGTGTTAGAGCGGCTTGCCCGCGTTTGACCGGTCGTAGGCCGCTCTGGACCGGAGCAGGGATGGCAATTGACCTGGATCAAGGACTGTGCATCGCACAACGCATATTGCGCCGCACAAAATCCTTTTCCGGAAGGAATCCGAATGAACCCGGACCGCCCCTTGGAGGGCGCCCGCATTTTAATTGCCGAGGATAATGCAATCCTCGCCTTAGACCTGATGGACGTGCTCAGAAATGCGGGGGCGGAAATCGTGGGACCGGCGGCGACGCTTACGAAAGCGCTTGCTTTGGCGAATTCGGCCTCTCTGACGCTTGCTGTCCTCGATATAAACTTAGGCCGCGAGCTTGTTTTTCCCGCCGCTCAAGTGCTGAAGGAGCGCGGCGTCGGAGTTATCTTCCTTACTGGCCACTCGGAAACGGAGGCGATTAGCCAGGACTGGCCAGAGGCACAGCTAATAACCAAGCCAGCACCGCTTAAACTTTTGATGCGAACCGTTTGCGAGGCCTACCGTGGTGCTGGCATCTGCGCCATCCACGGTTGCCGGTATTGCGAGCGGCGGCAGAGATAAGGGGCGAAGCGGGGCCATGCCCGCCTTTCTGACGAAGCACAGCGGCAGTGCGGGTAGCGCGCGGTTTCCGGCCCCAG
This sequence comes from Rhodomicrobium sp., assembly GCA_052148445.1. Taxonomy (GTDB): domain Bacteria; phylum Pseudomonadota; class Alphaproteobacteria; order Rhizobiales; family Rhodomicrobiaceae; genus Rhodomicrobium. The sequence goes on along the minus strand of JBKQIH010000160.1, from coordinate 7,986 downwards.
ATTAGTGATCGAACGCAACGACCGATCTATCCCAAACCCGTCGAAATAGCTGCCCGGACAGGCTTGCTGCCCGACCGAAGGGAGGGTGGCGCCATTGATATAGATCAAGGATTGTGCGCTGCACAAATTTATGTTGCGCTGCAAGATAGCAGAGGGAGAAATTAATGACGCTGGACCGGCCCTTGGAAAGCGCCCGCATCTTAATTGCTGAGGATAATGCGATTCTCGCGCTAGACTTGATGGACTTGTTGGGAAATGCAGGCGCGCAAATCGTAGGTCCGGCGGCGACGCTCGCCAAGACGCTTGTTCTGGCCAAGTCGGCTACACTGACGTGCGCCATTCTCGATGTCAACTTGGGCAACGAGCTTGTTTTTCCTGCCGCCCAGGTTCTGAAAGAGAGGGGCATCGGGATGATTTTCTATACGGGGTGCGAAGATTGGGAGAAGCTGAGCCAGGACTGGCCAGATGCCCAGGTGCTGACCAAACCGGCACCGCTTGCGCTTTTAATGCGAACCGTTTGCGGCGCGTGCTGTCGCCTTGGCCGCTGCGCCATTCCGGCTGCCCTTACCGCGCGCAGCCACTGAAGCGAGGGCGAGGCCCATCCACAAGCGTCCCTGTAAAGAGGCCCCATTATGCAACGCCGCTATGCCGATCTTTGTGGGGGCCGGCATAGGCCGGAGCATGGTTAAAACCGGGATGGTAAATGCGTGCAGAGTTTTATTACTACACGCCACAATAATCGCGATTTCTTGCATTTTCAGCTACAATAGTACGATTCAAAAAATCCGTTAAACATAGATTATTTCGCACGTTAACCAAGAAACACAATCTAGAATTGTTGCAGCAATATTTGCAACCGGCTAGCGTTTTGCGCCGCTGTTGGCGTTTATCCAGCAAAATCAATGAAAAAAGCCGCACATGCTGCCGCTTAAATCTTTCTCAAGGCGCTTTGTTCTATGATCGTCTCATCAACGGGGCGGCGGAAATTAATTGGAAGGAGCAAGATATGCGAACCACTGAGGTTAACGGCGGATTACCGGGCAAACGCGGAGTCCCGCGCATTCCTGGCGCGGTTAATGCAGCCGTTTCTGGGCGCCGTGATACACGCGAAGTATAACAAGTTCAACTCGCCGTTATCGGCTTGGCGAAGCGCAAGCTCGATGCCTTCGATTTGCTCATCGGGGAGTTCGAATGCCAGTTCGCCTTCGGCCAAATGTGGGAGGAGCCCGGCGATGCGGTCCTGCTGCTCGTCGCTGAGGGTTTTCAGCTTCGCAATGGCTTCTTCGAGTAGTTTTGTCATGGCCCAACCTTACCACGGTCGCGCGTCAGCAGAAACACCGCCTGCTGCGCGATGAGATTATGCAGCGGCGGCGGGACCTTGGTGCCGAGCGGGTGCCCGTTCGGCGAGAGCGCGAACGAACGCTCCACCCGAGCGCCCACCAGTTCGCACAGCGCGCGGAAATCGCGGATGGTGCAGAAATGGATGTTCGGCGTCTCGTACCAGGTTTCGGGCAGGTTCCACGTCACGGGCATGCGGCCGTTGAACAGGATTTGCAGGCGGATTTTCCAATGACCGAAATTTGGGAACGACACGATCACATGGCGCGCGATGCGGAGGAGTTCCTCCAGCACCTCCTTCGGCTGCCGCGTCGCCTGCAGCGTGCGGCTGAGGATCGCATAATCGAAGGCGCCGTCGGGATAGTTGACAAGGTCGCTGTCGGCGTCGCCCTGGATCACGGAGAGGCCTTTGGCCACGCAGAAATTCACGCCCGATTGCTTGATCTCGATGCCGCGCCCGTCGACCTGCTTTTGCTCTTCAAGCAATTTCAACAGCTCGCCCGTGCCGCAGCCGACATCGAGCACGCGGGCGTTAGGCTCGACCATGCCCGCGATGAGCAGGAGGTCGATGCGCTGGGAGGCGTATTGCGCGGCTTTCAGCGCCGCGCGCTCCTCGAAACCGGTCATTTCGTACCTCCGTTCCGGGCCGCCGGCAGGCCGCGCCGTTCCGCCGCAGAGCCAAGAAAGCCGCGGATGGCGTCGAACAATTCCGGTTCGTGCAGCAGAAAGGCGTCGTGGCCCTTGTCGCTCTCGATCTCGACAAAGCTTACATTGGCCGCCACCGCATTCAGCGCCTGCACGATGGCGCGGCTTTCTCGCGTGGGGTAAAGCCAGTCGCTCGTGAACGAAACCACGCAAAAGCGCGTTTTTGTGCCCGAAAAGGCGTTCGCGAGCACACCGCCGGAATCGGCGGCGAGGTCGAAATAGTCCATGGCGCGCGTGATATAGAGATAGCTGTTGGCGTCGAACCGGTCGACGAAGCTGATGCCCTGGTAGCGCAGATAGCTTTCGACTTGAAAGTCCGCGTCGAAGCCGAAGGTAACCTTGTCGCGGTTTTGCAGGTTGCGCCCGAACTTTTTGTGCAGCGCCTCGTCCGAAAGATAGGTGATGTGCGCGGCCATGCGCGCCACCGCGAGTCCCTTGGCCGGGCTGGTGCCCTCCTCCAAATAGCGGCCGCCGCGCCAGTCCGGATCGGCCATCACGGCCTGGCGGCCGACTTCGTGGAAGGCGATATTCTGCGAGGAGTGCCGCGGCGCTGTTGCCACAGGCACCGCGGAAAACACCCGGTCGCCGAAGCTCGCGCACCATTCCAGCACCTGCATCCCGCCCATGGAACCGCCGATCACGCAAAAAAGGTCGGGGATGCCGAGGTGGTCGATCAGCCGCGCCTGCGCGCGCACCATGTCGTCGATGGTGATGACGGGGAAATCGAGGCCATACGGTTTGCCCGTAGCAGAATCGATAGAGGCGGGGCCTGTCGAGCCCATGCAGCCGCCCAGTACATTCGAGCAGATCACGAAATATCTGCCGGTATCCACAGGTTTTCCAGGTCCGACGACCGTTTCCCACCAGCCCGGCTTACCCGTGACCGGATGGCGGCTCGCGACATAGTGGTCGCCCGTGAGCGCATGGCAGACGAGGATGGCGTTCGAGCGCTCCGCATTCAGCGTTCCGTAGGTCCGGTAGGCAATCTCGAAAGGGGCAAGCGAGCGGCCGCAATCGAGCGGCAGGGCTATATCGCTGTGAAAGACTGCAGAATCGGAAGGGGCCGCGTCGATATCGCGGCCCGGTACCAGTATCTTATTCATGAAATCTGCGGCCCGCCTCCCTTGGGACAAAAGTCCAATCCGGCCGCTTGTTTCGTTCCGGGCCCCCGAGGGCCTCGGCCTTTTAGCGAATTCTTTTACGTGGCTGCAAGCCGGCCGGCCAAATCACCACGGCGTGTTATAAGGGAAGGCGCGTGCCACTCGTCAAGCTTTGGGGTGGCTTTCATTCAGGTTGTTGAAGAAGGAACCGAGCGTATGCTCAAGTCCCGCGCTTCAGCTCAGCGCGCGTTTCCTGCGGGAAACCTTTTGGTAATTACGCCCAATGCGCTGAAGTTTTTTCCGGTGATGCAGCACCGTGAGGACTTCCATAACGACGGCAACGAATTGGCTGTAGTTCCAGCCTTGTTGCTCCGATTCCTGCCAGAGTTTCTCGATCTTTTTTTCCATTGAAATATTGAATTTCGTTCTGACGATAGGTTCTTCCGGTCTAATGTCTTCCATAGTGTGAGTTTGCTCAGCTTCATGAGTCGTGTGCATTACTTATTTCCCCCTAGAACAAAGGTTGAGATAACGCAGCCAAATCGGCTAGGTTTAGCTTTTGCGAGATTGAGATTGTCTCTAAGCTTTGATGTGTGATTATTAAACCTTTAACGATGTTGTCAATATCTTTTTTTTGTGAAGTATTGCAACCAGATATGCATGGCGATACATGGCGTGATGTTGCCCCCCGTGAGTTTGCGCCTAAGATTTCGTTAACCGAATATTTCAACTCGCATCAACAAGGGGGCTTTTGATTGGTTCCATCAATCCCCATCCATTTTTTCCGGCTCTGCGGTATTCGGATTAGTGCGCGCCGTGTCCAAGCCAGTGCCTCTAGCCAGAGCTGGTCTTAATGCGCGCGACACCAAATCGTTCCTAGAGGCTTGCTAGATTTTACGCTATTTCTAAAGGTTCAACGTTGCCGGAAAGGGGAGAAGCAAATGCCAAGCTATAAGGCGCCGGTCGATGAGTACCGCTTCGTTATGGACGAGGTCCTCGATGCAAAAGAGCTTTCGGCGCTACCCGGCTATGAGGACGCAACCCCAGACCTTATCGCGAGCATTCTTGAGGAAGCGGCAAAGTTCAGCGAGACAGTCTTGCATCCGCTCAATCAGCGCGGAGACATCGAAGGCTGTGCCTATGAGAACGGTACCGTGCGCACCCCGGCCGGTTTTAAAGAGGCCTACGATCAATATACCGAAGCCGGCTGGGCGGGCCTGAGCTGCTCGCCGCAATATGGGGGGCAGGGCTTGCCGCACACGCTGGGCTTCGTGGCCGAAGAATTCATCTGCTCGGCCAATCTTTCTTTCGGAATTTACCCCGGACTCACAAACGGCGCATACGGAGCCATCGAAGCCCACGCCAGCGAAAACCTGAAGAGCCTGTACTTGCCGAAAATGGCCAACGGCGAATGGTCGGGGACGATGTGCCTGACCGAGCCCCATTGCGGCACCGATCTCGGGCTTATCAAGACGCGCGCGGTCCCAGCAGGCGACGGTAGCTACAAGATCGCGGGCACGAAGATTTTTATCTCCGCGGGCGAGCATGACCTCACGCGGAACATTGTGCATCTCGTGCTTGCCAAGCTGCCGGATGCGCCTTCGGGGACCAAAGGCATCTCGTTGTTCCTAGTGCCGAAGTTCTTGCCGGATGCGAACGGCGAGCCGGGCCCGCGCAATGGGGCGCGCTGCGGCTCCATCGAGCACAAGATGGGCATCAAGGCCTCGGCGACGTGCGTCATGAATTTCGACGATGCCACAGGCTGGCTCATCGCCGACCCGAATCAGGGCATGCGGGCGATGTTCACGATGATGAACGCGGCGCGGCTCGGCGTCGGCATTCAGGGGCTCGGCATCGCCGAGGTCGCACGGCAGAACGCGCTGATCTACGCCAAGGACCGGCTGCAGGGCCGTTCGCTCACAGGCACGAAGGCGCCCGATAAGCCCGCCGATCCAATCATCGTGCATCCGGACGTGCGCAAGAACCTGCTGGAGGCGAAGGCGTTCACCGAGGCAGCGAGGGCGCTAGCAGTGCTTGTGGGGCTTAACATCGACCGTTCGCTGCATCATCCCGACGCGGAGGCAAGGGAGCAGGCGAACGACTTCGTCGCCTTGCTCACGCCGGTCATCAAGGCTTACTACTCCGACATGGGCGTCGATATCGCCATCAAGATGCAACAGCTGTATGGCGGCCATGGCTATATCCGCGAATGGGGCATGGAGCAATTCGTCCGCGATGCGCGTATTTCCATGCTCTACGAAGGCGCGAATGCCATCCAGGCGCTCGATCTCGTGGGGCGCAAACTTCCGCAAAATGGCGGGCGCGCGATGCGGGCCTTCCTCGCCATGATCGAAGCCGAGATCGAGGAGGCGATCACGAGCCGGGCGCCGGGAGATATTGCAGGGCCCCTCGCCGAGGCGGTTGGCGAGTTGCAGAAGGCAACCGGCTGGCTCGTTCAAAACGCCTTTGCCAATGCGGATGAGGCCGGCGGCGCGGCGGCGGATTATTTACGGATCTTCGCGCTGGTCAGCCTTGGCTGGATGTGGCTGAAGCTGTCGCGGGCAGCCCACCGGAAGATGCAGGATGGCGACGGCAACGAGCAATATTACGACGCCAAGATCAAGACGGCGCGCTTCTTCGCTCAGAAGATGCTGCCCGAGGTGAACAGCCGCCTGGCAAGCCTCACCGCCGGCAGCAAGACCGTGATGGAGATGGCAGTCGAGCAGTTTTAGACTGTCTCGCCGCTCGGCTCATGAATGGGGTGATGGCGCTCGCGGGCGCCTCACCCCGGCTTTGACCGCACCTGAATTGGCTCGGCGGGAGCTGCCGCTTGCGCAGGCACACTGAGGACTGCGATTGACCCGGAGCGGCTATTTTGAGTGACGTTCACGTAGGGTGACTGCGACGATCACAGACAAAAGTATCAACGAGACAAGCAAATCGTTAATCCATCCACCATCTTGCGATATATAGCGCAGATAAGCGTGTATTAGAAAGTAAAGAATCAAGCTTTTATATGCATAGATTGCCATGTTTACAAGCATACCCGATCTACAGGAAATGTATCTCATTTATTATACACCCTCAACACTTCTCCCTCTCTGCTCTCGACGTATAGATAGTTATGCGTCACATCCTCAAATGAGATCATTGTCGAGGCAAGTGTAACACCCTCGTCCCCGTTCTGCCTAAATGTGCTTACATCGACCAAAGAAGTAAGGCTTATTGTTACTTCTCCACCGGGTTTAGCGGGCTCAGGTCGATATACGGCGTAATAAATGTAATTGGGACCAGGACTCCGGTTCCTCGGACGAAACGCTATCTCGCCCATAAGAGTTTCAACAAGATATGGGTTGCGCTCTTTCAACCAAAGATTATCAATTCGGGACCGAACATCGAAAAAAATGGCGCTGTCTACAAAAAAGACAACGGTCCAAAATAAAAGCCCCAAAGTCAGCTTCAGAGCTTCTGATATAAAATTCGCAAGCATCGTTCCTCCAACTAAAACGAACAGGCGGTTGTAAGTCAACTGGCCAATCAATATTAGGCAGGGCAAGTTTTTGAATTTAGAAAAATTGGAGTAATTCACGAATCAAATGGGCCGCGCCTCTCCTGAGTTCGTCCGCAGCCCCCGCCTCATCAGGAATCGTCTCGGCCTTTAGCCTCATCGCCATCGGACGGGTTGCTGGGGCCGGCGCATTTCTTATAAGGCAAGCCTTCGTTCATAGCCTCCTGTTCCCGCTCAATAGCGTGGCGCTCATGCCGCAGATAGTCCGCAACGGCCTCCGCAAGGCCGGGATCGGCGAGGTAATGCAGGCTGTACGTGGTCTCCGGCGAATAGCCGCGCGCGAGCTTGTGTTCGCCTTGGGCGCCGGCTTCCACATGCGCGATCTTGTTGGCGATTGCGTATTCGATAGCCTGATAGTAGCACGCCTCGAAGTGAAGGAAATTGTGCGCCTCAAGGCAGCCCCAATAGCGCCCGTAAAGCGTGTCGCCGCCGATGAAGTTGAGCGCGCCCGCCACATAGGCGCCGTCGCGCTTGCCCATGACCAGGAGAATGCGATCCGCCATGCGCTTGCCGATGAGGCTGAAAAAGGCACGGTTCAGGTAAGGCGTCCCCCATTTGCGGCTGCCAGTGTCCATGTAGAAGGCGAAGAAGGCGTCCCAGTGCGCCTCCTTGATTTCGGAGCCGGTCAGCCATTCGAGGGTCACGCCCGAACTCCTCGCCTGCTCGCGCTCCTTGCGCACGGTCTTGCGCTTGCGCGAGGCGAGCGCTGCCAGGAAGCCGTCGAAATTTTCGTAGCCGCGATTGTGCCAGTGATATTGGGTATCGGTGCGCTGAAGCAGCCCGAGCTGGCCCAGTTCCTCCCATTCTTCTTTCGCCGCGAACGTCACATGCCAAGATGAAGCCTTGTATTGCCTTGCGGCTTCGACGGCTGCCGCAGCAAGCTGCGCGCGGGCCTCGCTTTCCGGAAATCCGGGCCGCACCAGAAAGCGCCGCCCCGTCACGGGCGTGAAGGGAACGGCGCTTTGAAGCTTCGGATAATAGCGCCCGCCGGCCCGCTCATAAGCCTGCGCCCAGGCATAGTCGAAGACATATTCGCCATAGGAATGCGATTTGAGATAGCACGGCAGCAGTGCCGTGAGCGCCCCGCCGGAATCCTTCAAAGCCAAATGGCAGGGCAGCCAGCCCGTTTTCGCCGAAGCCGATCCGCTTTCCTCAAGCGACAGCAAGAATGCGTGCGCCAAGAATGGGTTGTGCGGGCGGTCCGGAGGGTTCGCGCACGCGTCCCACTCGCCGGCAGCGATATCGCGCACCCCCTTGAGAATGCTCACGCTCGAA
>JBKQIH010000159.1:0-3576 GCA_052148445.1 Rhodomicrobium sp. | reverse complement strand
AATTGATCGCGCGCGGAGTTATCTTCGCGATTGAAACGGAGCTCGCCGGTGTGACCCCCGTTTCATTCGAGGGGTTCCGGGCATCGCGTTCGCGTGTTCGGGGCGCACCGTCAGACCCGGGCTCTTCTTCGGGCTAAAGTAAGCGTCTTTTTGGTCCAGTCTGGTCAATCGAAAGGGCGATAACGGCTGGATCACTCCGCGCCGAGGAAACGGCCGCGAAAGTGGGCTCCGGCGATGTTGATCGATGTCACCAGGCCCAGCAGCACCGTTAGGCGATCCACCGTGACGGCGGCAACTGGCGCCTTCGGCTGCTTCCAAACCAGTACCGTCATGGCTTTCGCTTCATCGCCATCTCCTGCCGCTGCTTGCCCCAGAAATTGCAGGCCTCGGGCCAAAGCCTTCAGGTCGGCAAACACAGGCCTTGGGGCGGGCGGGATCGCACGGGCGCGCACATGGAACTTCCCGGTACGATCCCGGCAAAAACCGGAAAAGGCCAGCGATGCGAACAGGACCGGGGCCGCGATGGCGGGCTTTTTGCTTGTAGGCCCCCTGAACCTGAGAACTGTGTATGAAAACCTACCTCGATTGGTCGGCCTACGATACCTACGGCATCGGCGACGCCTATTCCGGCATCCCCGCGACGGGGGGCAATTATGCTAAGGCCGTCGCGGTGTGCATGCATAGCCACGATTGCCGCAAGGCCGGCAAGGGCTTGATGTGCCCGAGCTTCCGGATCACGGGCGATCCGGCTCACACCACAGAGGCGCGGGTTGCCGCTTTTAAGGCTGCACTCAATGGCGAATTCGGCGAAAGCCCCTTCACGGACCCGCGCTTGGCCGCCGCCATGGATTTGTGCGTCTCATGCAAGGGCTGCAAAAAGGAATGCCCGAGCGCGGTCGACATGACGCTGATCAAGACCGAGTATCTCGCCCATCGCAACGCAGCGCTCGGCACGCCGCTGCGAACCCGGCTGTTTGCGAACTTGCCACGCTGGACAGGCTATTCCCGCACGCTGCTGCGTCTTGTCATCGGCTTGCGCAACCGGTCCCGGCCCCTGGCGCGCCTTGCCGAGGGCGTGCTCGGCATCGCCGCCGCACCTCCCTTGCCGCGCCCGGCAAGGCGGCCGTTCACTGCGCCTGCCATCGCACAAGACGCGCCGCGCGGCGATGTGTTCCTCTTCGCCGATACGTTCTCAACCCATTTCGAGCCGGACATTGCGAACGCCGCCGTCGAGGTGCTGACTGCGGCCGGCTATCGCGTTCGCACCGCTCAACCAGCCCCAGGCGATCCGGAACCGAACCGCGCGCTCTGCTGCGGGCGCACTTATCTCACCCATGGCCTGGTGGAGGAGGCGCGCCGGGAGGGCCGCCGCGTGCTTGAGGCCTTGCGTCCGGCTATCGAAGCCAAAACTCCGATCATTGGCTTAGAGCCGTCGTGCCTTCTGTCCTTGCGCGACGAGCTTTATTGCCTCGGCCTCGGCCCGCAAGCGGGCGAGCTTGGCAAGCAGCTCTTCCTGTTCGAGGAGTTTTTTGTCCGGGAGCAGGCCCGCGGGCTTCGCCTGCCGTTGAAGGAAATCCCCGCAGCAAAGGCGCTGGTGCATGGGCACTGCCACCAAAAGGCGTTCGGCACGATGAAGGCCATGCGCAAGATTCTCGGTGCTATTCCCGGCCTAACCTACGAGCTGATCGAGTCGAGCTGCTGCGGCATGGCAGGCAGCTTTGGGCTCGAAGCCGAGCATTACGAAGCGTCCCAAGCGATGGCCGGCCTCTCGCTGCTTCCGGCCCTGCGCGCCGCGTCTTCCGAGACGCGCGTGATCGCCAACGGCTTTTCTTGCAGGCATCAGATCGCCCATGGCAGCGGCCGGACGGCCACTCACGTCGCGCTCCTCTTACGCGAGGCTTTGGATAAGGACAAAACTGCATGAAGCTTCACATCGACCGTGCCCACGCCGAGGCCCTTGCCGCAGCCTTCACACAGCTTTCAAATTTCAAGGACCAGCTCCGCTTTGGCGAACGGGTAGAAATCGAGGCCGGGCGGATGCCCAAGCCCGCGCTCACTTTGCTGCACGAGCTTTACGTCAAGGCCGGCCCGCCGATGCAGTTGCGCGCGGCTCAGCTCGCCACGCTAATTGCGGCGCTTCACAGCGACGCGCGAAGGTTTAGTAAGGGCGAACTGGAGGAGGTCCTGCCCGCCATCGTCCGCCATCTTCTCGCGCATGGCACGCGCGGCTGGCTCTTCACTGCGCAATATACGGGCCGGCCTCTCCCGTATGTTATTACCCGGCTCGACTATACGCCCACCACGAACGACGAGGCAGGCCGTATTTTCATGGAGCTGAAGGCGAACGCGAAAGCGGCGATCCTGGTTTCCGTCATCCGCATCGGGGAAAGCGATATCGACGGCAAGACCGTGGGCGAGATTCTCGCCGCGAAGGGGTTTCTCGCCGAAAGCCCCGGGATGGTCGCGGCGTACGACATCACCGCGGAACGCTATTTCGAGTGGCGCTCGCGTTACGGCATGCAGTTCAGCGGTTCCGGCACCGGCTTTTATGCCGAAAACCCAACCGCGTCGCACCGGGATACCGACTGGGCGCGCAAAGACGTGGTGATCCTTTCAGCGAGCGGCGCGCCCGCCCGGCTTGTCAACGACGAGACGATCCTTGCGAACCGCGCGCTGACCCTCGACGTGCCCGGCGACGTTCTCGGTTCCTATTTGCGTAGAGCGGCGAAAAGCTCAGCCTTCGAGGCCGAGGAGGAAACCACCGATACGAAGAGCGCAATCCCAGACGGCATGTTCCGGCACATGCCGGTGCATCCTTATGTTTTGATGTTCCACCTCGATTTGCACCACTATGTTTGGGTGCATGTGGACGATATCGGAGTTTACCAATATCAAGCCGCCCTCAAGCAAAAGCTGATCCTGCCGGAGGAGCAAACCGACCTCATCGATATCCTGACCGCCGAGATGGATGTGCTTGCGGACGACATCATCGAGGGCAAATCCGGCGGCACAACGGTGCTTTGCGCCGGGCCGCCCGGCGTTGGCAAAACGCTGACGGCCGAGGTCTACTCCGAGATCATCAAGCGCCCGCTCTACCGGATACATTCCGGGCAGCTCGGCCTGAACGTGGCGGCCATGGAGCAGGCGCTCAAAGACGTGCTCACCCGCGCCCAGCGCTGGGGCGCGGTCGTGCTCATCGACGAAGCCGACGTCTATATCCGCCGCCGCGACGACAACATGGCCGCGAACGCCGTTGTGGGTGTGTTTCTGCGGGTGCTCGAATATTTCAACGGGCTTTTGTTCCTCACCACCAACCGCACCGGCGATATCGACGAGGCCATCGTGTCGCGTTGTATCGCCATCATCAAATACGATCCGCCGGACCGCGATGCGCGGGCCAAGATCTGGCGAGTGATGATGGAGCAATTCGAGCTGCATCACGCCCTGCCGCTGATCCCTTCGCTCGCCGATTTGTTTCCGGCGGCAAGCGGCCGGGACATCAAGGGGCTCTCGAAGCTCGTGGCGAAATATTGCCGGCAGAAGAACGTGTCCCCGGCGATCGAAGTTTTTAAGCGC
>JBKQIH010000158.1:0-14400 GCA_052148445.1 Rhodomicrobium sp. | reverse complement strand
CGTGCACGTTATGTCATGGGCGTCGATGGATGTACGCCCGGCCTGTTCAAGAAGGGTCTTGGCTTTCTGCTCCTTTTCACCGTCCAGATCATCGCGGATGCGAACCCATAGAATCAGCCCGCCGTCTGCCAGATTTGCTTCGATTCGATCGGCGTATTTCTGGCCGAGAACGTTTGCGATGATCCCGCCAACGCTCCCACCGGCTGCGCCGCCTGCCGCAAGCGCAACGATCGAGAACGCTAATGATCCACCGGTGGCGGCCACCGCCAAGGCACTTCCCACCGCTCCTATGTAGAGTGGGATACCGACTGCTGCCGCCAACCCTTCGGCAGCTTCCGCCTTGGAAACGAATACAGAGCGCGGAATACTGGGGTCGGTCTCCATTGCCTCGACTCGCTCAAATTGATGGCCGAGCTTCATTTCTATCGCGTTATGACTTGCCATCACCGAAATATCGGGCCTGCTGAAGCCGTTCTCCCGCAGAGCCATGATCGCTTGCTCTAGATTCACCGCGTCTTTGAAGATCGCGGCAAGCTCGCGAATAACCTACCTGGTTTCGTTGCCGGCCGGCATTGGTTTGGGTCCTTTCACGCATGCCTATGCGGATGAATGGTCCATACTTTTAGATCGTCGAACTAGCGAGCCTTGAGAATCTGTTCGACTTGAGAGGAAAAGCGATCCGTGCGGGCGCGCTTTTCCGCATAGCTGAGGCCCGTTTCCCTCGCTACCAGCGGGCAATAAGCTGTTTCGAGATAGTTTACGATCTCCGCGTCGCCTGCGTTGGGATATTTCTTCCGCAGATCCGCCGCGATGACACGTATCGCGTTTGCCAGTTCGGGCCCGCTCAAGGCTTGAGTTGTGCTGTCCCGCTCAGCTGCAGTCTCCTTGATCGCCGTTGATGTAGTGGCCTCATGCACGACGGCGCATTCGAACGGATTTACAGCCTCCGGTCTTTCCCACCATATAATGGCGCCCAGGAGGATGGCCCCCACAAGAATCGGAAGGAGGAGCTTCAGTGGCATGAGGAACACCTCTCTCGGACGGAGGCTGGAGGGGCCTCGGCCCAGCTGCCCGCCGGTGGGGATATGACTTCGGTGTCATCGAAGTCCGATCTCTCGACACCCAAAAGTTGCGGTCCCAGCGTTACCTGATCGGCCCAGCGTGCCGTCGCCATTAGTTGCGGCCGCGGCGGCGATAGTTTACTTTCTTTTGCGAACGGTTGCCAGTTTGATCGAAGGAGATGTTGGTGACACTCGAGATGTCCGGATTGGTCCGGAGGGAGTGCGATGCTGGCGGAAGTTCGGATGGCGAGGATTGTGGATGCAATCGGGCGTGTGCGTGGCGGGGCGCTGAGCTGCGTTGAGGCGGCGGCGCTGTTGGGCGTTTCGGAGCGGCATTTCCGCCGCTTGCGCGATGCTTATCTGGATGGCGGAGCGGAAGCGATTATCGATAAGCGGCGGGGGCGTCCGGCCTCGAACAAGGTGGCCGCCGCGATAGAAGATTGGGTCGTTGAACAATACCGGACAAGATATTTCGACTTCACCGCCAAGCACTTCCACGAGGCGCTGAAGAGGGACGGCTTCCGCTACGGCTATACTTGGACAAAGTCCGTACTTTATCTGCGCGGGCTGTTGAAGCCCGCCGAGGCGCGCGGGCCCGCATCGCAGAAAACGTCCGCGCTCACCCTTGCCGGGCATGCTGGTGTTTCAGGACGGCTCGACGCACGATTGGTTCTTGGGCCGGCGGGCGCCTTGCGATCTCATCGTCACGCTCGACGATGCGGCGGGGGCGATCTTATCGGCCTTCTTCGTTGAGGAAGAAGGCACGGCCTCGAGCTTTCAGGGCTTGCGCGAAGCGATTGAGACGCATGGACTATTCTCGTCCTTCTACACCGATCGCGGCAGCCATTACTTCCACACGCCCAAGGCCGGGGAGAAGGTGGATAAGGAGCGGCCCACGCAAGTGGGCCGCGCGCTCGCTCAGCTGGGCATCGCGCATATTCCCTCCTACTCTCCCGAGGGGCGCGGCCGGATGGAGCGCGTGTTCGGCACCTTGCAGGGAAGGCTGCCGCAGGAGCTGCGCCTGGCAGGGATAGGCGGCATCGAGGCGGCCAATGCCTGGCTTGCGGCCAGCTTCATCCCGGCTTTCAACGCGCGCTTTGCGATCAAGCCGGAGGACGAGGGAAGCGCCTTCCTGTCCTTTGTGGGCGATCTCGAAAACATCCTTTGCATCCAGGAGGAGCGGGTAGTGGGCAACGATAGAAGTGAGCGCTTGACGCTCACGATAAACGTTCGCTTTGTGCGTGCGCTATGAGGGGCGCGTCTTACAGATTCCCGAACAGGCGCACCGCCGGCACTACGTCAAAGCGCGGGTGCGCGTGCATGACTATCCCGATGGCTCGCTTGGCATTTTCCACGGGCCGCGCCAGCTCGTCCGCTTTGCGGCTGGCCCAGCCCCCGAAGCGCAGGACGCCCCAGCCAGCTCAGCATCGGCCCGTGCTCGCGGCCCTCAAGGCCAAGCCCTGCGGGCGGCGCTGGCGCGCCGGCCTTGACCGCCGCTCCGCGCGAGCCGTTCCCGAAAGCGCACGCCGGGACGAAGAAACGCATCCCCCGCCGAACCAAGAAACCGGACATTTGCCGTGCTACCAAATCCGGACATCTGTGCGTGTCATTGACACAGCGGTGACGGCTTTCAAAAGTCTGTTCGCGCTAATCGCTCGGGCAAATGAGAAAAGCGTCGATCACAGCCTCTAGGGCGGCCTTGGCCTCAAGATTCGATTGTTTCGCCCGCTCCCCTTCAAATCTCCGCTTTGCGGCGGCTTCTTTCCGGGCTTGCTCCAAGGTTTTATTCATTTGCGATTGAAGGGCCGCTTCATGCGCGCGCACCTTGGAAATCGCTGCTGCTGCCATCCGCCCGATGAACTGCGGGGGCAGCGCAGGCGGCCATTCGGCGAATAGGTAGTCAAGGGTGCCAGTTTCGGCTTGCTGCGCTTGCGTTAGCGCGTTTTGCAGCTCCTTTAGCTTTGCAAGCTCTGCCTGAAGCAGTTCATGCTGCAGTTCGAAAAGCCTTCCCGCCCGCCGCACCCGATTCCGCATCCGTTATCCTAAAATAAGCCAATCCGAGAATCGAACAATGAAAATCGCAAAAAGGTCATTGGATAAAAAGTGGAGCAGCAGGAGCCCTCCGCCTACGACAAAGGGAGGTGAAACGAAAGAGACCGGTATCTGCGGAGAAAGTTTGTTTAGTATGCCGAACAATAGGTTTACAATGATGGCGTAAGCGAGCAAAGGCGAGCACAGCTGGAGGGCAAGAAGGCTCGCCGAGCTTAGCACCCCAATCAGGCCCGAAAGCCTAGATTCGTCACCCATAGCCGCGCCAAAGCTTAAGACGTTGTAGGATTGAACCAAGGCGCGCAACATTTCCAAATGCTGATCCGTGATAAAGAATAAGGCCGTCGCGGTGATCGTGATTAGCGACGCGATGGCTGGCAGCGGCTCTCCATCTTCGGCGGACGGCTCGCTGGAGTTAAGTCCTATCGCGCTGGCGGCGGCTTCGGATAGGAATTGAAGGGCCGCAAAAAAGAAGCGCACCATGAAGCCGACAAATACACCCTTCGCCGTCTCGACCGCCGCAAGCCGAGCCAATTCCGGCAGTTCCGGCAAGCCTACGGGCCTACCCTCGAAGGGAGGTGCTACGGAGAATATCGCGGCACTTGCACCGAGGGAAAGAATTAGGCGAACCTGCGCAGGCACTCTGGCGCTGCCATAGCCAGGAACCAGCATCAAACAGCTCCCGATACGGCAAAACACCAGCAAAACAGCCACAGCCAGGCCGGGTAGCGCCTCGATGGCCGATGCAATCATGAAACGGAACCTTCTTGCGCCACGGGCATGCCACGTGCGATTTCAAGGTGCGAAAGAACAGGCAAATTCGGGAATATCCGCTCCGTCACCATGCGCACGTAAGGCCGGATTTCGGGGCCGGCGATGACCACAAAAGTGTGCCCCTTGTCCATGAGTTCTCGGGCAGCCTTCGACAGCTCTGCGCTAAACTGCTCGATCAAGGCCGGCTCGATGTCAAACTCGATCACCTCACCCTTCACATCCCGGCGCAGCGCCCGGTGCAAGGCCGTTTCCCAGCGCTGGCCCAGCCGCAGGATTCTCAAGATGCCCTCGTGGGCGAAATCGGCACAGATTTGCTGAGCCATTCGCGAGCGCACATGCTCAGCAATCTGCTCGCTGCGGTGTACGTGCGGGGCTATCTCCGCGACCGCTTCTAGAATTAGGTTGAGATTGCGGACCGAAATCCGTTCGGACAAAAGCCTGCGCAAAACCGCATGGAATCCAGAATTCGACAAGCTTGACGGAACGATTTCGTCGGCCAGCCGCTTATACTCGGGCTCGAGCCCGTCTATCAGCCTGCGAAAATCCTTGTAGGAAAAGAGCTGAGCGAGGTTGTTGCGCATGGTCTCGCCCAGATGCGTGAGCAAGACTGACATGTTGTCGACCGGCGTGAAGCCTTCGGCCTTGAGTGCGGCCGCGAAGACCTGCGGCACCCAGATCGCCTTCATCCCGAATGCCGGTTCACGCGTTTCCTCCCCTGGAATGCGCGGCAATGGCCCTTCTCCAATAACGGCAAGCACTTCCCCAATCCGCAACTCCGCCCCTCCGACGGCGGCGCCGTGGATCTTGATCTGATATGTCTTCGGCTGCATGAAAATGTCGTCAGAGAGCTTGATCTCGGGAACGACGAAGCCGTACTGTTTGGCAAACTTCCGGCGCATCTTGGCGACGCGCTGGGCAAGCTCTGCTTGCGCTGGCAGAAGCGCCGTCGCGAGCTGTTTTCCGAGGCAAAGCTCAATGGCGGGAACCTTGAGCGATTCCTTAACTGAATGTTTCGCGTCCTCGTCGGCTTCTGCCTTGGTGCGCGCTACCTGTGCTTCTTCGCTTGCTAACATTTCCGCCCTCCTGCGCGGCACAGCGTAGGCAATGAAGGCCAGGGTTGCCGCCAAGAGCGCGAAGGGGAAAAATGGCAGGCCTGGCGCGAGGGCCAGGAGCGATGACACGAGCCCAGCAACGAACAGCGCGCGGGGATAATTGCCAAGCTGACCGAGGACAGCCTTTTCGGCCGAGCCGCGCGTACCGCCTTTGGAAACGAGAAGCCCTGCGGCAAGCGAGACGATCAGCGCGGGAATTTGCGTGACCAGCCCGTCGCCTACGGAAAGCTTCGTGAACACGTCGGCGGCTGTGGCGAGCGGCATATCGTGCCGGACCACGCCGATGACCACGCCTCCGAAAATATTGATCGCGGTAATGATAAGTCCGGCAATGGCATCGCCTCGGACGAACTTGGATGCGCCGTCCATGGCGCCGAAAAACGCGCTCTCCTCTTCGAGTTCGCGCCTGCGCGCAGTTGCTTCCCGCTCGTTGATAACCCCTGCTGCTAGATCGGCGTCGATAGCCATTTGCTTGCCCGGAATGGCGTCGAGCGTGAACCTGGCACCGACCTCAGCGATCCGCGTGGCGCCCTTGGTGATCACCAGAAAATTCACGGTGATGAGGATCGAGAAGACGATGATGCCAATGACGAAATCGCCGCCCATGACGAAATTGGCAAATCCTGCGATCACATAGCCCGCGGCCGTGTAACCTTCGGCGCCGTTTGAGAGGATCAAGCGGGTCGTCGCAATGTTGAGCGAAAGGCGGAGCAACGTTGCTATCAGTAGAATCGTGGGGAAGGCGGAGAAGTCCAGTGGCCGCTGAATCCAGAGGGCGACCATCAAAATCAGGACCGCAAGCGAAATCGAAAGCGCAAGCCCCATATCGATGACCGGCGCAGGGAGCGGCAGAAACAGCACGGTAAGCATGAACAAGATGCTGACTGCAAAGCCGACTTCTTGATTGCTGCGTCCCTGCGCAGAGCCAGGCGTCGCCGGTAAAAGGGGTGTCGACATGGTTAGCGTGAACCGATTTAGTCGGGGTTGAAACTGGCTTCATCCGTTCGTTCCTGTCATTCCCGCGAACGGATGAAGCCAGTTATTCGAACTCCGGACATGCTATGCCATCTTTGCTCGCGCCCCGCTTGAGCAGGGCCGTTTGCCTCCTCGCTTGGGCTAAAAACCGCGCTCGATATGCGAGTAAACAAGCTCCGAGAAGCTGTACAAAACGCTGCCGATGAAGGGCGCGCTGATAACCGCCGCCAAAAATATGACGATGATCTTCGGAATAAAAGTGAGTGTGGCTTCCTGGATCTGCGTCAGCGCCTGGAATAGCGAGATTGCGAGCCCCACAACCATTGCCGCAGCAATTGAAGGGCCGCTTGCCAGGATCACTGCCCAAATCGCAGCGCGTACGAGGTCGAGTGCATCTGTCTGATTCATGTTAGGAAACCTGAATACCGCTACTCAGACTTATAGTCTGGCCGTTCGACAAGGTGGCTTGCGGACCTGACGAAGTGACTTGAATCGAAGCCACTTGACCAGATACTGTGCCATCTGAGGAGGTTACCGTCTGGCCGATCAGCGTGCCCGCCTGCGAAATGGACGTTTCGGTCAACAAGGAATCGAGTTTCGAGTTGGTGTTGACCTGTTGTTCCACGCTCGAGAACGAGGCGAGCTGCGAGACGAATTGCGTCGGATCGGTGGGATTGGTCGGGTCTTGGTTTTGAAGCTGCGCCACGAGCAGCTGCAAAAACTCGTTATAGTCGAGCGTGCCATCGGTGCCGGTCGAATTATTCGCGCCGCTGCTTGTTGCGGCGCTGCTTGCCGCAGTTGCCGAAGTTGTTGCCGTGACGGTCATGCGATCACTCCTATCTCAGTTGCCATGCCAGAACTGCGAACGCCACAAAGAATCTTGTCCTCTTGGGGGAAGCATCGGCGTAATATCCTCAGTGCCTCGAAATAGCGCCCTTTGTTCACCAACCGCTGAGAATCCTCCAATGCGCTCAGCAATTCCTGGTTTGAAAGTGCGCCCCGAAGCTTTACAAGTGAGGAGCCGAACAATCCCTTTGCTGTTGCCGCATTTGCGGGATCGATCAGCATGGTCTGAACGATGAAGTAGAGCTGCTTGAAGGGAGTTGTGGTTTGCTCGGGCTGCATGACGTGCGCTTCCAAAAGGAAGGTCACATCATTCAAGAATTCGATAGAAACCTTGCGGTCGACGCGTAGCACAGCGCCGTTGACGAAAATCCGATCTCCGGATTTGAGGTTAATACTGAAGGGCTTGCTCATGAGAGCCCATCCGCGATCACTTGTGAAATCTCTTTGAGTGCAGAGAAGTCTTTGGATTCACCGCGGCCAATCCGATCCGCTTCTTTGAGAAGCGAGATCCCAATGGAAATGAGGTCCGCGCGCAATTTCTCGGGCAATTGACTCTCAGGGCCGCCAACGTGAATCAGGAAGAATTCCCAAAGCCGGCGGAGGAACCTGAGTGCCTCTAATGCTTCGCGCGAGTTTGCGCCGGCCTTTTCTGCGCCTTCGAGAAGCCAGATAGAATGGAGGATCGCGGCACGCTCATTGGCGCGAACCGTTTGAGGGGCGCTTTCGAGAACTTCACTGTAGGAGCTCTGATACATCCTCATTTTCCTGAATTGTAGGCCAATGCCCTATGTAGCGAGGTAGTTGACGAGCCCGAGCTTGGCGATCTGGTTGGTTAGGCCGTAAGCCGTCTCAAGCTGCGTTGTGAGGTTCGTGAGCGTCGTGGCTGCCTGATAAGGATCCACCCCATCGAGCTGGCTCACCAGATTGTTTACGGTTGTGCTCTGCGTTTGCAGCGCGCTGTTTGCATTCGTGATTTGCGATTGTGAGAGGCCGAGCACCGTCTGCATATCGCTGATCCCTTGGATCGCAGTGTTGGCCTGGTTGAGTGCGCTCGTTACAACCGCCTGCTGGGCCGATGAGTTAAGGTTGGTAAGGCCAAGATCGGCGATGCTTGAGTAGGCGTTGGCCAGCTCACGGAAGGCATTTTGATTGGCGCTGACGGAGGTGGGCACACTTTCGCCCGGCGAGATCGTCGAGGATGTTGCGGTGCTGGAGGCTTGGGACCAGTTGTCGCCCCACGACGGATCGGTAAAAAGGTTACCGAAGGGGCCTGCCAGGAATGCCTGCATGCTCGATGCCGTAATCGAGCTGGCTTGCGCGCTCGATTGGCCGAAGCCGAACGCGGTCTGGAAGGCCGCCGCCGTTGCTGTCTGGGGCGCGCCGGAATAGTCCGCTATGGGCGCAACCGAGCTGTTCGCTCCGCCGAACACGTAAGATCCCGCCGAGGTGGTATTTAGGTCGGACGCGAACGAACTTAGCAACGACTGCGCTTGGCTTGGCAGCGTGCTGACGTCGCCGGAACTTTGCGCGGTGATGAGGGCATTCACGAAAGTCTGCGCGTCTGAGGATACAGAACTCAGCGCATTCTGCGAGGCACTTAGAGCTGTGCTGGTAATCGCGTTAGAACCTTGAATGTCTGCCAGCGATGCGGCCTGGCTGTTAAGCGATTCAACCAGCCCAATCTGGCTGCCGAGACTTTGCGCTGGGTCTGCAAGCAGGCCGGTAGTCGCCTCGGTTTCCGCCTGTGTCAGCTTATTTTGCAAATTCGAAATCGCTGCCCGAGGTCCGGAAAACAGAGAATAAGTTGAAACGGTATCTAACATTGCCGTCACCTACTGTACCGAGGAAAACAACGCCGTGTAGAGCGTGTTGACCGTATTCAGTAATTTTGCCGATGCCTGATAGGACTGCTCCAGCGCGAGCATGTTGCTGAGTTCCGTGTCCAAGTTTACGCCGGTCGCATTCGAAAGCGCTGTTGATGCTGTGTTCTGGACGGCGGCGCTGTAATTGCCTGCAGTTGAGGCTTGGTTAACTTCCGTTCCAAGCCATGAAGCCGACGCGGAGGCATAACCGGTCACACTAGCTTCGCTTCCCGCGCCAGCGCTTGGGTCGAAAGCAATGGACTGGGAAAGATTCGAGATAAGCTGGTTCAAGCGGGCTGAATAACCTGTCTGGCCTGGGACAGGATTGTAGACATAAGGAGAAGCGCCATTACTCGATATTCCGCCATCCCTGAGCAAGGCTGGGTTGCCGGAGGTTGGATTGACCGAAGCTGCTACTTCAATGGTGGCTGCAAGTCCTGGCACGGCGGTACCTGCCGCGGGAACGGTAAGGCTTCCGCCATTGGTAAAGAGTCCTGCCTGGGGCGGCTGTGAGGGGCTCGCGCTCTGATCGGTTTCCTGAAAATCCGTGATTAATCCCCGGGCGATTTCGTCGAGCTGCTTTTGATAGGTAGGAGCGAGATTATCACGGACAGTAACCAATCCCACGAGCGCGCCGCTGTGAATGGAGAGCGAAGATCCGGGAACCGTAATTGGCACCCCGTCAGCGTAGACGGCCTGGCCTTGCGTACCGGCGGTAAGGGCGGGCGATTGCTGGAATGTCACCGGCATTGGGGTTTGGTCGAAAAGTGTGACGCCGCTGTCGGTGTAAATCTTGACGCCGTTATTAGCGTCTGTGACCGTCGTGATCCCGATTTGGCTGCTAATCTGCTGAAGCAGGTTATCGCGCTGATCGAGCGCGTCAGTGACGTCTGTTCCGGTTTGGGTTCCGTTCACAACAGTCTGGTTTACCTGGCCGAACTGGTTCAGGAGGCTGTTGATTGTGCTGACCGAACTTGCGATGCCGGCATCAGCCTGCTCCCGCACGTTTTGAACCGTGGTGCTTGCACTATTGAGTCCGTTCGCGAGGTTGGAGGCGGCCGTCACGGCAGCCTGGGCGCTCGCCGTGTTTTGCGGAGCATCCGCATAGGTCTGTAACGCATCCTGCAACTGGCCGATGAGCGCAGTTGGAGACGTATCGTCCTGCGCCGTGCCCAACGTGTTCTGGAGCTGGGAGAGCGCATTGGAGATGGCCGACTGCTGCCCCTGGCTAGCGTTCGCGGAAAGCAGACTGCCTAACAGTGCGGCATTCGAAGCCCGAGTAATCGAAGCGACCACTGGCAAGCCATTGACCGTGACGATATTCGCGAGCTTCCGGCTTGCATTCGGATTGCTTTGATTGGCGATATTACGAGATACGACGGATATCTGCGCCGAAGCGGCAGATATTCCTGCCAAGGCACCGTTAAGGGCAGCGCTAAGGGTCATATGTCGCCTCCGCCTCTAGAGCCTAGTGGTCTAGGCCGATCAGGACCTGCAAAAGCTGTGACCCGGTCTGGAACACTTTCGAGTTCGCCTGATAGTTGTTTTGCGCCGCGATCATGGTTGTGAGCTCGGAGGCGAGATCGACCGTCGATTGTTCGAGCGCGCTCGACTGGATGGTACCGAAGCCTGTTGCTCCGGCCTTGCCGATCTGCACGCTACCGGAGGTGAGGTTCGGCTCGTAAGCAGTACCAGAGATCAAGGTCATATTGTCTGGGCTGGTCACCGTCGCGAGCGGAATTGTAAAGACAGGCACAATGGTCCCGTTTTGATACACAGCCGACAGCGTTCCGTCGCTGCCGACACTGACGCTACTCACATTGCTTGGGGCGACCCCGTTCGCCGATGCCTGCACAACGGTAAAGTTCGTAGCCAGCTGCGTCGTTTGCGACATGTCGAGCGTCATTGTTGACCCGTTGGGGATTGGGACGCTGACCGATGCAGCGCTAGCGCTGGTGAGCGCTCCAGTCGCCGAATCGAAACTCAAAGTCTGCGTCGCCAAGGGCCCCGAGCTATAAGGGAAGCCGCCACTGGTGGCGTCCGCGGCATTATAAACATCAACTTCCCAATTATTATTGCCCGTATTGGTCAGGTAGACGTCGAGTGTAACCTGATTACCGAGATCATCGTAAGTCACTAGCGACGTTTTCGCCGTCGGCGTAGCCGTGGCAGCATTCGCTGACGGTAAATCCGCCGCCGTGGTGACTGCCGTGGAGGTCGATGGCAGATTGAGATAGAGTTCGCCCGAGGTGGTGGGGGTTGCCTTGAGGGCGACGCTGTTCAGATTAACGGGTGTTAATTGACCAAACCCGTTGGCCACGCCGGTAGTGCCGGTCGAGTAACCGAGAAGCTGATAGCCTGCGGCATTAACAAGGTTACCACTGGCGTTTTCGACGAAATTGCCCGCTCGGGTCAGGACGGGCTGGTTATTGGGCCCTTCCACGACAAAAAAGCCGTTGCCCTGAACGGCAAGGTCCGTCGGGCTCGACGTTGTGGTGATTGTCCCTTGTCCATCGATCGCCACGCGCGTCGTCGAATCGACCGCCCCGGATTGATAATCTGTAGATCCAGTGTCTAGCACGAGGGAGGAGAACTCTACGGACGCATCTTTGTAACCGGTCGTGCTCACATTAGCGATGTTGTCGCCGACCGTGCTGAGGAGCGTCGTCTGCGCCGCCATTCCTGACGCGCTGGTCGCAAGTATTCCATAAAGGCTCATGTCGTAATCCCTCAACCTTTGAGTGCCTTCAGTTGCAGATACTGCTTTGGCCTTGCGCGGAACTGGCGGCCAAGTTGCGGTCGGGGCACCGCATTGAAAAGTTTAGAAGAAGATGTGAGGGCAAGGTTGCCTGATTACGCGGTTGCGTCAGCCAAGGCATAGGATTAGAACAAAGCCGGAACATGCTGATTTGCAATGGGGGTTCTCATGGCACACAACAAAGTTCAGTTTCAGAAGGGCATGAGCGAAGCCCAATTTGACGGTTTGTACGGAACCGAAACGCTTTGCCGCGGCGCGCTGGTGCGGTCGCGCTGGCCCGGGGGTTTCGAATGTCCGGACTGCACCGGCCCGGATCACTGCATCGTCAAACGCGGTACCCGGATTTTGTACCAATGCAATGCCTGCCGCAAACAGACATCCGTCACGGCCCGAACGATCTTCGCGTCCAGCAAGCTGCCGTTGCGGTTCTGGTTCAAGGCCATGTACCTCGCGACCCAATCCTAGAAATGCATTTCCAGCATCGAGTTCGGGCGCCGGCTCGGCGTCACGCAGACAACCGCCTGGACCCTCAAGCACAAGCTCCCCCAAGTCATGATCGAGCGCAACGCGGCCAGGCGCTTGAAAGGCGAAGTGCAAATGGACGATGCCTATATCTGCGGGCAGCACCATGGACCATACGGGCGCGGACGGGCGGGGAAGACGCCTTTCGTGGCTGCCGTTTCCGTGACCGGCGATGGCAAACCCGATCAGATCGTGCTTCGCCGCGTCGGCAGGTTCAGCAAAACTGCGATGGCCAGAGTTGCGGGCGCGGCGTTCGATGCGGGCGTTCACGCCGTGTCCGATGCGCTCCGCTGCTTTGCCGCCGTGACAGCGGCAGGGTGCACCAATACGCCGGTCAAGACCGGCAGCGGAGCGAAAGCGGCCAAAAACCCGCGCTTCAAATGGGTCAACACCGTCCTTAGCAACATCAAGGCGGCAATGGTGGGAACCTACAGAGCCGTGCGGCCCAAACATGCGCCGCGATACCTCGCCGAATTCGAGTACCGGTACAATCGCAGATACCGGCTCGAAACCATGATCGATAGGCTCGCATACGTCTTGCTCAGGACACCGCCCATGCCGTATAGGCTGCTGAAATTGGCTGACGTTTATGCGTAATCAGGCAAGGTTGCATAAAACATAGATTCACCGGTCTCAACGCTGGAGGGCGTATGCCGGAGATGTACGGCTCACGCTCCATTAACATGGCGCAATATGTGCTGCGGGTGGATGTAATTGATTCAGCTTACGTGAGCTAACGGCTGTTCCCCTAACCTTAGCGGCACCGGCTTTCCTCAACCTATTCGTAATCTGGCGTGCGCCTCAAGCGTGGCACAAGCTTAACGTATTAAATCTGCATTGGATGAGGAGGACAAACGCGGCATGTCCATCAATCTTGGCTCCGATCTTCTTGGCGACGCTCTCATGGCAGCAGAGCCGCAGCGCGCCAAAGCTGCCGCAGACCGGCTTGCCGCCCTGGCGGTGCCGGCAGATGCGGCTGAGCCTTTTGAGGCGGTATTGGCATCGCAGCCGCCGGTGGGCCACGCCCTCGTTTCTGTGGTTCCTCACGCCGTATATCAGTCTGCGGCAGAAAGCCGTCCAGGTGGCACAGGCAAGCCTCTTAGCCCTTTCGAACAGTTTGCAGCTGCCTTCCTGACGCCGCTGTTCGAAATCATGCTGCCAGAGAAGGCCGAGGGGGTGACCGGATCGGGCTTTGCAGGCAGCGTTTGCAAATCCATGCTCGCACAGGCGCTTGCGAACGCCACCGCCCGGGCAGATGTAGCCGGCATCGCCCGCCAGTTCGAAGCTTACGCGAAGCGTAAGACATGAACCTAGACACCGCCTGGAAGACGCGTGCGGAGAAGCAAATGCCGGCAATACCGGAACTAACAAGGGCGGCCCTGGTGAGGCTCGAAAAGGTGGTTGATGATGAAAATGCGGCGCTGTCCGTCTTCGACTCCCGGAATCTGACCGAGTTTAGCCGTGTCAAGTCCCAGTGTCTTCTGGAGCTGCAAAGAACGCTTGTTCCGGAGACTCCGCCGCCAGCTGAGCTGTGTAATCGCCTTCAGGTGCTTCGGCACAAGCTGGAGCTCAATCGCTGGCTTCTTTCCTTGCATCTCGAAGCTGCGAAGGAGATCGCCGCCGTGATCATGTCGGCGATCCGCGACGCGGAATCCGACGGCACCTATTCAAAAGACTCTGGCTCCTCCAGGAGACTCGCGTGATTCGGACTCTGCTGATCTCTTTTTGGATAGCTGGGCTGACGCTGGCCTCTGTGTACTTTGGCATTGAGATGCGCCGCTCGCAACCTACCCCGGAAACGGCGCCTGCCGTCCTGGCTGCGCGGTCCATTATGCTTAAAGCGATCACCGTTCCAGTGATCGCTGACGGCGCCCTGAAAGGTTATGTGCTGACGTCAATCGCTGTCGCGGTGAGTCCCGATGTGCTCAAGACGGTGCCTCAACCGGCCGAGCCGTTGCTCGTCGACGCGGCGTTCGCAACGATCTACGGCGAAGAGCGGATAGATTTTAAGCATTTCGAAAAGCAGGACTTGGCAAGCTTGTCCAAGAAGATCCTTAGGAACATTAATGCCCGCGCTGGGGCCACTCTGGCGGCAGATGTTTATATCCAAGAGCTGCATTATTTGAATAAGATCGATGAAAAAGAGGGTAGTCTATTCCACCATTGATGACGAATAATCGCCAATTTTTGGTGACGGCCCGATGAATCAGGCGGCGGCGAATCTGGCTTGAGGAGCTTCCAGCTTGGCGGCGATCTCAAGTCCGCCGGCAAGCTTCACACCCTGGACGATCTTTGGCAACTGGTTATGACCATCAGCCTGCGCCAGCTTTTCTGGGCGCCCTCGGCGCGCTTGGAAGACCATGGCGAGCGCCGTCTTGTTCGAGAGGCAGCCCTTCGAGCGGATCGTCCGGTGCTGCACCGTCGCGAAGGTGCTCTCGATC
>JBKQIH010000157.1:0-22536 GCA_052148445.1 Rhodomicrobium sp. | reverse complement strand
AGCTGCTCGAATACAAGACCCGCCCGCTCGAAGAGCGCAACGCGATTGCCCGCGCGCTGTTCCGCGCTTGGTGGTATCCCTTCAGCCATTACGCCGTGATCCACGGCGATCCGCATCTCGGCAATTATACGATTTTCGAGGAGGAAGGCCGCGCCGCCGGCATCAACCTGCTCGATTACGGCTGCATCCGCACCTTCGAGCCGAAATTCGTCGGCGGTGTGATGGACCTCTATCATGGCCTGCGCGACAAGAACCGCGACCTGATCGTGCACGCCTACGAGACTTGGGGTTTCCGCGGACTTTCCAACGATCTGATCGACATCTTGAATATCTGGGCCGGCTTCATCTACGGCCCGCTCTTGGACGACCGCGTCCGCCCCGTCGCCGATGGCGTGAAGCCGAGCGAATACGGGCGGCGCGAGGTGTTCCGCGTGCACCAGGGCTTGCGCGAGAAGGGCCCCGTGAAGGTGCCGCGCGAATTCGTGTTCATGGACCGCGCCGCGGTCGGGCTTGGCGGCGTGTTCCTGCATCTCGCGGCGGAGTTGAATTTCTTCCGGCTGTTCAACGAGGTGATCGAAGATTTCAAGCTGGAGGACACCGCGCTGCGCCAGCGCGAGGCTTTCGGGGCGGCGGGCGTTCCCATGCCTTCCCATGCAGCCTCCCCTTAACGCCGCTAACATCCGAAGCCGAATTAGGAAAGTCCTCTCGTACGTGGCCGCCCGTGCTAAAAAAATTCCTGACAATGGACATTTCAGAGCGCGCAAGTATGGCCTTGGAACTTTTGGCAGTTAAGGAGCTGCTACTAATTATAGGTTTTGGCGGAAGTATATACTTCGTCATACGCCGGCGGCGAATTGATTGAACGGATTGGCGGCTCAAGCGTTAGAGCATCGCCGGAGGGTTATCCCGGCTGTGTATCTGTAGTGGGATTGCTCGCATGAGTGGAAAATTCCAAGGCATCTGGATCGTCCTTGCCGTGCTTGCCGCCGCCGGCGTTGCCGTTTCGTGGTATTTCTCGAAAGAGACGCATCTGGCCTGGTGGCACATTCTGGGCATGGGCCTAACCATTTTCCTCCTGGCCTTGGTGTGGCTCTGGCCGGGACCGCGCCAGCCCAAGCGCCCGCCGCTATAGGCCGGGCGGGGGATTCCCATATCCGGCCGCTGCCGGGCAAATCGACCCTGAGCAATGCAAGACTGCAACGCGCGGGGATAAAAGCATGCACGCACGAGCCATGTTTTGGTGTTTTGCGATTACACTGAAGCTAAGCTGCAACACCGCTTCACATTTGTGCCCTATTTGCTGCCTGGAATGCCCGAGTTCATGCTTAGGCAGGCAGGGTGGCGATGAAACGAGTGAGTATCTATGTGGCTGCTTTATTAGCAGCATTTTGGTTTGCGGGCTGCCAGCAGGCGTTCGCCGAATGCGGCTTCGCCGCCGCCTACCCGCAGGAGGGCGAGGCAGCGCATGGAGTATCGGCTGCGCATCAGTCGCTTCCGCTCGGCACTCGCGTGGTTGTCCGCAATCAGCGCAGAGGACGAAGCATCGTAGTCCGGATTACCGACCGTAGTCCCTATTTGTCCGGACACGTTATCGATCTTTCCCCCCGGGCGATGAGCGCCCTTGGCATCGATGCCCAGGCGCCGGTCTGCCTCGAAGTTGTCAGTTACGGCAGTCAAAAACGTGGCTATGAAAAGCCGTCGTTAGTCGGGCGGCTTTTGGAGGCGGTTATCCCCGGGCGGCATCGCCATGCCAATGCTCACTCCCAGACGCGTTCGGCAAAGGTCCGGAGCGGAACCCGCTCCGCCAAAGTGCACCATCGCCGCAAGCACTATGCCCGGGCTCATCATGGAAGCGGTAAGCGCTATGCGAAGGTGCATCGGCGCCATTCAGCGCGGCGATCGAGCCGGCGGCGCCGTGCCGCTCGCGGCTAGCGTGCGTCCGGAAAAAGTGTGAGCGGTTTTTCCGGTAAGACGTAACGCAAAACAAAAACTTAGAGCCCGCTTTTAATTTCATCGAAAGCGCATAGGCTCTAGCCCGGCGCAGAGTATTCCGTGCAAGATGTGCAGCGCGGATTGAGGGGGATGCCCCGGGTTGTGGACGCCGTAAGAAATGAGAGCTAAGCAGTTTCGTCCATAAACAGCGGCAGCAGCACAAAATGATAACCGCTTTCTCCCTCCAAAGAAAAGCCGCGCGTACGGCCTCTCACAACTGAAATGACCATGGCACGGTCTTTCCAGGCCTCGGCCTCACTCGTCATCATATAGAGCGGTGCTTCCCGGAACCGGCCCATGAGCACATCGCGGCTTCCGATCCGCAGCTCCCCTTCCGGAAGGCAACTGAGCGTTTGTCCAAACCGGCCGGAAAGGTGAAACGACACCGGCCCGTGCTGTGCTTGCAGCCGGGCGAGTAACTCATTGGCCTGCGGTGTGGCGCTGACGGTAGCTGGCATCTCGACCCCATTTCCGATCCAGAAACTGGAAAATGCGACTAGATGAGCGGTCCGCTGCCCAAGCCACTGCAATTGGCTCAATTTCAGACCGGGCCCGCGCGGGGCGGCACCGGGCAGCATGCTCTTGCTCTATCGATAATGATGGAGCCCATCCGGTGCATCTGTCAACGAACGCTTCCGAACATCCGTTGGCGGTGCGATGCTGCCGTGCCGGGCGCGAGATTCCCCTGCCCGGATAAAGTGAATAGACGGCGCGCCCGAAGCCGCGTAATTCTGCCCCTGTGAGTAGCCTTACGTAGCTTAACCTCAAGCAACGTCTTGCAGCCCCCAGAAAAAGATGGGATCCAGCGGCATGAGCACATCCCGGTTCGACGCAGTGATTATCGGTTCGGGCCTTGGCGGCCTGACGGCGGGCGCGCTGCTCGCAAAGGCAGGACATAGCGTTTGCCTGATCGAGCGCAATACCAGCCTCGGCGGAGCGGCGTCCTGTTACAAGGTTGGCCCGCTCACCATCGAGGCCGCGCTGCACGAGACGGCGGACCCGCGCGATCCCTTGGAGGTGAAGCACGGCATCTTGAAGCGGCTCGATCTTCTGGACAAAATCGCTTGGCTGCCGGTTGGCGGCCTGTTCACGGTGCAAGGCGGCCCCATCGGCGAGCCCTTCTCGCTGCCGCACGGATTCGACAATGCTCGGGAGGCGCTCAGCGCACGGTTTCCGCAAGCCAAGGAACCGGTTGCCCGCGTTCTTGGCAAAATGGAGCGCCTGCACGAAACCGTGGGCCGGCTCAACGCGGCGCGCGAAAACCGCTCGCTCGGCGGATTTATCGGTGCGGCCGCCGGCGCGTACCCGCTGCTATCGGGGTGGCGCTCCTCCGTCGATGACGTGTTCTCCGCTGAGTTCAGCGATAACGAAGCCGTAAAATTCGGGCTCGCCGCGAACCTCCCTTATTACTCCGCCGATCCCAAACGGCTTTGGTGGCTGTTCTACGCGGTTGCGCAAGGCGGCTTCATCGGCTCGGGCGGCGTTTTCGTGCAAGGCGGATCGCGCAGTCTCAGCGTCAAACTTGGCGGCGCGATCAAGCGTGCGGGCGGCACCGTGCTCCTGGGCACCGCCGCGACCGCCATCGAGGTGGACCGCAACGGCGCAGTGACCGCGGTCGAGACAGCGGCGCGCGGCGAAAAGCCTTCGCAGCGCATCGAGGCGCGCCTTGTGCTCGCCAACGGAGCGCCGGACGCGATTGCCGGCATGCTGCCCGAAGTGGAGGGCCGCCGCTTTGCAGACGCTTTTGCCGGCCGGCCGCTTTCGACCTCGCTATTCTCCGCGCATTTCGGGCTGAAGGTGAACCCGGCACAATTCGGGCTCACGGCCTATTCGACCATCCTCTTGCCCTCTTGGATCGGCGCACTCAGCGATTTCCCGCAATCGGCCGCTTTGCTCGGTGCGGCTCCAAGCGGCAAACTGCCGGTGCTCGGCATCGGCAATTACGGCGCCATCGAAGCCGGCCTCGACGAAGGTGGCCCAATCCTGGTTTCGGTTGTGGGCACCGACGCAACCGCGAACTGGCGCGGGATCTCCAAGGAAGACGAAGCCGCCCGCCGCAACGCGTGGCTCGATGCGATCCTCGCCGAGCTTGAGCGGCATTACCCCGGTTTCGCCGGGGCCGTCGAGCAGAAGGTATTCATGAGCGCCGCCTCGATGGAACGTTATCTCGGCACGCCTGACGGGGCAATTTACGGCTTCGATCCGGTGCCGCCGGCCGCGCCGATCTGGCGGGGCATGCCGCGTTCGCCGAAAACGCCCATTGCGGGCCTGTATCTCGCCTCCTCATGGGGCGGCAGCGGCGGTTTCTCCGGCGCTATGGCGGCGGGCGCCGAGGCGGCGGAACTCGCCATGGCGGCCTTGGCCCGCAAGCTCGGCTAAGCTGCCCCTCACGCGGCGCAGACGTACTGGCGGCGGAATCGCCATGATCGCGAGGCGGCCTTGGCCGCCGTGGCGATCCAGAGCAGCATCCAAGACTTAAGTCTGGATTGCGTCGCTTCGCTCGCAATGACGGGGATTCCGGATTTCGGCGCGACGCTCAAAGATTCGAGTGCGACCACGGTTTCGCTCAAGCTGCGATCTCCGCTTTCGCCAGCTCCACGTCGAGCCATTCCATCGCGTCGGCGGGATCGCACGCCGCCGCTTCCTCGTAAAGCTTGGTGGCCTCGCCGAGTTTGCTCTTGCCGAACAGCATGGCGAGCCCGTTCGCATATTCGATGCGCGCGATGGCGGAATGCGGGTGCAGTTTCAATGCGGCCTGGAAATTCTCGACCGCCGCCTCCTTGCTCGCGCCGAAGGTGAGCCGGCCGGCGAGCGCCCCCATCTTGTTGACGACATTGGCGTGATAGGCCCCGAGCGCGATATGCGCGTCTGCGTGTTTCGGCTCGATGCTCAGCGCCCTTTCAAGGCTGGCCTTGATCTTCCCGCCATGCCCCGCGGCAAGCGCCTTGGCGACCGAAATACCCTGGCTGTAGCGGCCGAGCGCCTGAGCGTGGAAATACCAGGCGTTGGCAAGGCCGGGCGCCGATTGCTGCAGCGCCTCCCCGCGGGTTACCGCTTCGAGGAAAATCGCAAGCCCGCGCTCCTTGTCCTCCTCAAGATAGGTGGCATAGATGTTCGCGGCCTTGTTCGCCACGTTGCTGCCAATGCGCCCCATCGGCAGGCCAAGCTCAACCGCCTTTTGAAAATCGCCGCGGTGGTAGGCGCGCCACGCGTCCTGCAGGACCTCGGCAATTTCGGCCGCGGGCACTTTGATCTTCATCTCTGGGAACTTCCCGAACAGCGCCTTGACCTGGGCCGCATCGGGAAAGGGCTCGCAATCGCCCTGGTGGAGGCGCGGCCAGTGCTCCTCTAGAGCGGCGCCCGCAAAATCGAAATCCTCAGCGTTACCGGTAAAGCTGTTCCATTTCAGCTGCTTGGCTGGCATTGCTCGTCTCCTCCAGGCTTTAAGTATTGCTGCGAAAGGTGATCGAAGAGCGCGCGCGCTTCGGGCGCTAGGTAGGGGCTCGCGAGGAAAAGCGCGCCGACGATGCCGCGCGTGAGCGTGCCGTTATCGGGCTGCCGGCGCGGATTGAGGACAAATTCGTAGGACAGCCAATAGGTCGCAATCATAATCATGCTCTCGGCGAGGGCATTGCACTGAGCCTCCGTGGCGTGCATGGCGCCGCTCTCGGCGAGCCCCCGTAGCAGCGCGGATGCCGTGCTTGTTTGGCGGGAGAGAATATTCCGGAATTGTGTCTCGATAATGCGATGCCGCGACAAAAGCTCGTTCAAGTCACGGTAAAGAAAGCGGTATTTGAGTATGGTTTCGAAGGTCAGATGAAGGAACAGCCAGACGTCCTCGGCATGGACGGAGCGGGTTTCCGGCGCGTTCAGCGTATGCCCTATCTCACGCCGGAATTCAGCGAACAGATCCTCGACGATTTTCTCCTTCGAAGGATAGTGATATTGTAAATTGCCGTGGCTGATGCCGATGTCCGCGGCAATCGAGGTGGCGGTAACGCTTGGCTCGCCATAACGATTGAAGAGCATGAGAGCCGCATCGAGGATGCGCCTCGGCGTCTCCCGCTTCGATTTGTGCCCGATCAGTCCCGCGCCTCTTTTCATATCCCCCCAAATACCAGGCCTATCCAGGCCCTTCCGGAATATGAAGCAGCGGCTCCAGCCGCCCCAAAGTTTCGGTGAGCGTCTGCAAGGTGGCTTCGAGACTCACATTTGCGGCGGGCGCGCCGGCAAGAAGCGTGCGGCTTCGGTCTCTCAGCACGGCTTCGTCGAGCACCAAGCCGTGGCGCGCGAGGATCGGCTTGAGAACGCCGGCCCGGCGCAGCAAATCGGCCCTGGTCTGCTGATAGGCGTGTTCGCAAAGGCGGCGCCGGTCCGCATAGCTGAAGACATTGGCGAAGAACATCTCGCGGTCGTTGCGCGCCGGCTCGATGACAACGATGTCGGCATCGGGATATTGGTGGCGGTACCGCTCCATCCCGACCTTCATGCGCGAATAGATGAGCGAGCGGAACGTCTGCGATAGCACGGTGACAAGCCCGCCATCGGCAAGCCTCCCGGCATCCGGCTCCTGCGCATCCGCCTTGTAGGGTACAAGCGGATTGACGGCGAAGAGCAGCTTAACCCCTTCCTTGAGGGCTGCCGAAGCGTTGAGCGTTCTTTGCAGCGCGCCGTCCACATAATGCCGGCCGTTGATCTCGACCGGCGGAAACAGTCCGGGTAGCGCCGCGCTCGCCTGCACAGCGCGCGAGATCGGGACGTCGTCCCAGCCGGGGCTGCCGAACACGACGAGGTCGCAGGTGTCGAGATCGGTGGCGACGATAAAGAGCTTGCCGCGAAGCTTGCGGAAATCGTCGGGCAAGCCGCGCGCCTCGGCCATCCTCTCTAAATACCCTTGCAAGGGGGCACTATCGAATATGCCCGCCGGCAAGGCTCGCACCAAGCGCTGAAATGACGCGGCAGCCTTCCATTTGGAACCGCCGCGCAAATAATCGGCGAGGCCGGATTTGAGAAGGCGCGGAAGGGCGGCGAGCCGCCGCCCATATTCGCCGAATGCCGGCCTGAGAAGAACCTCGGGCTCGAAAGGATCGTCGGCCTTATCCGACTCGATGAACATCCGGTGCATGACCCGCGGGGACAACCCGCTGGCGAGGCCGGAGGCGAAGAACGCTCCCGAACTCACGCCAACGAAGACGCTGCAATCGGTAAGCCGGAATCCCCTCAAGGCCTCATCGAGGGCGGCGAGCACGCCGACCTCGTAGATTCCACCCAAGGGGCCGCCGCCCGCCAGCGCTACTCCCACCGGCAAGCGGCTCTCGCCGCCAAGCGGCTCTATCTCAGCCATGGCCGGACCAACGGTTTGCTATGCGTGCGTTTTCGACGGCACCTTTTTGGCTCCCGCCTCGGACTTGTCTTCCAGCGAGTGCGAAAGCTTGGTGGTAGCCTTCGTCAGTTCCTCGACGCGCTTTGCGAGTACGTCGATGTCGTGCTTTGTCGGCACGTTAAGGCTTGTCAGCGCGCGTGCGACGCGGTCGACAAAGACCTGTTCAAGCTTGTCCCACGTTCCGGTCGCTTTCGACCGCACGTCCGAAATCGCCTCCTGCGCGGATTTCGAGGTGCGGCTCTGCACCGCTTCGCCTTCCTTCACGAGGGCTTCGAAAAGCTTGCCGCCTTCTTCCTGCGCCTTGGAAAACGCACCGAGCCCGGCAAGCCAAATATTCGTTGCAGAGTCCCTGATCGTCGCAACCAAGTGGCTCTCGCTGCCTTCTCCGGCAAGTTCGTTGAGCTTCTTGACCATTGTCTGCTCCCACTTCTCTCGCGATTGCGCGAGCGTTATTCTTGTAGCTCAACTTATATTCCAGAAGGGTGCCTGGATCTGTTGATCTTAGTCAAAAACTTTTAGGCGGCCGCGCCTAAACAATCATGTTTGAGCTAATACTGGATCCAGTTGAATGGTTCATCCGCATTGCGAGGAGCTTTTAGCCCCGCGGCAATCCAGGACCCGCCAATTCAGGCGCGGTACGGGCTTCTTGGATAGCCACGGCGGCCGAGGCCGCCTCGCGGTGACGGCGGAAAATGAATCCAATATAAGACAGGCGGGCACCATCGCGCTGCCCAAGGAGGCATGGCATGATCTATTTTGTCACCGGCGCCAGCGGCTTTATCGGCAAGCGCCTGGTCCGCACCCTTTTGTCCCGCAGTCAGGCCACCGTGTATTTTCTGATGCGCGATCTATCCCCCGAGCGGATCGAGGCCTTGCGCAAACTTTGGCATGCCAGCGCCAAGCGTGCCATCCCTGTGAAGGGCGACATCAACAAGCCGGGGCTCGGGCTATCCGGCAAGGACATCGAGACGCTCAAGGGTCGAGTGGACCATTTCTTCCACCTTGCCGCCATCTACGATTTGAAGGCCGATGCCAAAAAGGAGATGGAAACCAACATCGAGGGCACGCGCAACGCCGTCCGCCTGGCAGAAACCATCGGCGCGCGCCATTTCCATCATTTCAGCTCGATAGCGGCAGCGGGGCTCTACGAGGGCACTTTCCGCGAGGATATGTTCGAAGAGGCCCGCCACCTCGAACACCCCTATTATGCGAGCAAGCACGAATCCGAGGGCGTGGTGCGCCGCGAGTGCAAGGTGCCCTGGCGGATTTACCGGCCTGGCATCGTCGTTGGCGATTCCGAAACCGGAGAGATGGATAAGATCGATGGGCCTTATTATTTCTTTAGCCTGATTAAGAGGGTCCGGGCCGTGCTCCCGCCATGGCTGCCCATGGTTGGGATCGAGGGCGGGCGGATCAATCTGGTTCCGGTCGATTTTGTCGTGGCCGCCGTCAACCATATTGCCCACGCCAAGGGACAGGACGGCAAGTGCTTCCATCTAACCGATCCGAATCCCTACCGCGTCGGCGACGTGATGAACCTGTTCGCAAAATCGGCGCACGCGCCCGATATCGGCATGCGGCTGAATGTCGGTTTGCTGCGGATGCTGCCGGCGCCGGTCATGAAGGGGCTCTCCGCGCTCCCCGTGTTGAAGCGGCTCAGGTCCGCGGTCATGCGGGACTTGGAACTACCCGACAGCATCTTCACCTTTGCGAGCTATCCGACACGTTTCGACAATCGCGATGCGCAGAGCCTGCTGGAACCGGCAGGCATCGCCGTTCCGCGCCTCGAAAACTATGCCTGGAAGCTTTGGGACTATTGGGAGCGCCATCTCGATCCGGAACTCGTCACCCGCCGCACGCTTCATGCCAGCGTGAAAGACAAGGTCGTGCTCATCACCGGAGGCTCTTCGGGGATCGGCAAGGCCGCCGCCCTCAAGCTCGCGGAGGCCGGCGCGACGGTCTTGATCGCTGCGCGCGATCCAGTGAAGCTCGAAGCCGCCAAACAAGACGCCGCCCTTCGCGGGCTGGAACTCCACACCTATGCCGCCGATATTACCGAACCCGATCAATGCGCGGGGCTCGCTACCTGGGTAGCGGCGGAGCACGGCGGCGCCGATATTCTCATCAATAATGCGGGCCGTTCCATCCGCCGCGGTATCGCCGAATCCACAGATCGCATGCACGATTTCGAGCGCACCATGCAGCTCAATTATTTCGGCGCGGTGCGGATCTCGCTGGCGCTCCTGCCGGAAATGAGCCGCAAAGGCCAGGGCCACGTCGTTAACATCTCGTCCATCGGCGTGCTCACGAGCGCGCCGCGCTTTTCCGCCTACGTTGCCTCCAAAGCGGCGCTCGAAGCCTGGACGCGCTGCGCGGCGGCCGAATATTACGAGCGCGGCGTCCATTTCACGGTCATCAACTTTCCGCTCGTGCGCACGCCGATGATCTCGCCGACGAAGATTTACGATCAGGCGCAGGTGCTGACGCCCGAGCAAGCCGCTTGCATGATCGCCGAGGCCATCGTGAACCGGCCCACACGGGTCGCCACGGGGCTGGGGCTCTTCGGGCTCATGGTGCAAGCCACGGCGCCCCGGCTCGGGCTGATCGCGAACAATGCGCTGTTCCAGGTTTTTCCAGAGACGGCGGCGAAAAAGGGCGATGGCGCGGCCCGCGAACACGAACTTACGCCGGACCAAGCCGCCTTCTCGCACCTGTTCCCGGGCATTCACGTTTGATGCCGGACAGGGCGGAACCTAGAGCGTGCTTCGATGGAACCAAAGGCGCGCTCTAGGTTCTTGTTTACGCATGGTCTCATCGCAAAACCGGTAGCCACTTTTGCGGATCGTGCTCTAGCTTTGGAGAGGCTCATGAATACGAGTAAAAGGTTAATCCTTGCCGCGGTTGGTCTTGCAATAAGCGCGGCTCCCTTGGTTGCCGATGCGAAGGGCAGAACCGATCACCGGCCCGTCGCCCGCAGAACCGTACACCGGTACGCCTACCGCCCCGCGCCGTTATACAGCAATCCAACCTCCACCTGGAGATACCGGTCGAACTACGGCTGGGATAACACGTGCTTCGACTTGCCGTGGCTATCCAATGCGGCTGCCTGTAGCTCACACGGCCGTTAAGGCATCATGTGCTTAGCCGGATGCACCGTCATCGCGAGGCGGCTCTTGCGGCCGTGGCGATCCAGTGCAAACTCAGCGGCTTAAGACTGGATTGCTTCGCTTCGCTCGCAATGACGGCAATTGCGGCCGCGCGCCGCTCTAAAGC
The DNA here is from genome assembly GCA_052148445.1 of Rhodomicrobium sp. Lineage (GTDB taxonomy): Bacteria > Pseudomonadota > Alphaproteobacteria > Rhizobiales > Rhodomicrobiaceae > Rhodomicrobium. The sequence continues at coordinate 11,888 of JBKQIH010000157.1, read as the reverse complement.
ACGAACCGCTTCCGGATATCGGTATTCCGCGTTGCAGGCGCTACGGTGCGGGCTTGCTGGAGAGTGTCCGCTAGGCGACAGAGGCTGTAGCCATTGCGACAAGGGCGGCTACGTTCCCGGCCGGTTTGGAGCCAAAAACCCGCAATTCCGCGCTTTAGCCTGTTTGGCACGAGGGTTGCTCAAGACCGCGTATGACTGAGACTGAACTACAAACGGACACGCATTTTTCGCAGCTCGGCGGCGCTCCCGCCGTGGACCGGCTGGTGGAGGCGTTCTACCGGCGCATGGACACGCTGGACGAAGCGCGCATCATCCGCGCCATGCATCATGCCGATCTCGCGCCCACGAAAGCGATCTTGAAAGCCTATCTCGGCGAATGGCTCGGCGGGCCGGCGGTCTATTCGCAAAAACGCGGACACCCGCGGCTGCGCATGCGCCACACCCGTTTCGCCATCGGCCCGGCCGAGCGCGACGCCTGGATGCTTTGCATGCGCGGCGCGCTTGGCGACGCGGTGGCCGATGAGCGCTTGCGCGCGGATATCGAAAACAAACTGTATCAACTCGCGGACTGGGTCCGCAATGACGAGGGCAACCCCCATGACCGAAACCATGACCAAAATCACTGACACTGCGTTTGCGCGGCTCGAAGCCGAGGGGCGTCTCGTCAATCCGGTACTCAAGGCATCCAGCAAGAAAGCCGGCCGTTACGGATTTAGGGGCGAGCTCGCGCTGAAATTCGCGCCGAAGCTTGCCGACGAGGCACGGCCGCCGGAGCTGAAAGCGGACCAGGTGATGGCCATCGCCGAGGAAGGCAATCCAACTATCCCGTACCTCTCCTGCTACCTCCATTCGTTCGAATATTTGAGCTCGCTTGTCGAAGTGCTGGCTGAGACGCTTTCGCCTACCGGCAAATATTTCTGCTACTGCGATAATATGCCCCTCCTGAAACGCTATCAGGTCGAGATGGGCGGCGCGAGCTTCTATATACTGCCGATCGACGAGGCTAACGTTTACAATGAGCAACTGGAGCTTTTCTATCTCGAAAAGAGCGAACTCAAAAAGCTCGATACCTCCGGAAAGCTCGACAAAGTCGCGGACGGGGCCCAAAAATTCAGCGATAAGTTTCCTTCCCTCACCTACGAAGAGGGGTTGAAGCTGATGGGACCGTTGCGCAATCGAAACGCGAACCGGCCCGTATAGCGGCAACACCTCGCCTTGCCGCTCAGGCTGGGAGCGCAGGCGGATTCGTGCATCGACCGGAGACAAACCGATGACCTCATCGTCCAGACAGGCGGCGCATAGCTTCGGCAGGCGCGTCGCCGTCGTGATGGGAACCAACGAGATCGCGTCGGCGGTTGCGGTTTATTTGTATCGCGACGGCTGGCGCGTTGTGCTGTCCCACGATCCGCATCCGCCGGTCATCCGGCGCCGCATGGCCTTTCACGACGCGCTGTTCGGGGATCCGGCCGAAGTCGGCGGCGTATGGGCGGCGGGCGCAGAAACGAGCATCGCGGTTGCACGCCTGATCGCCAAGGGTAAGATCGCGGTGACACCGCTCGGCCTCCTCGACCTTATCCCCATCTCGGCGCTGCATGTGCTCGCCGACGCGCGCATGCAAAAGCGCGATAATCACCCCGATCTGCGCCACCTCGCGCATTTGACCGTCGGGATCGGGCCGGGGTTTGCTGTCGGCCGGAATTGCGACATCGCGGTCGAAACCTTGCCGGCCAAAAACGGCGCCGTCGTTTGCAAGGGCAGCACCGAGGCGGCCGACGGCAGGCCGAGGCTTTTGGGCGGCGCCGGAGCCGAGCGCTTCATGTATTCCGATGCGCCGGGGCGCTGGCATAGCGCTGTCGACATCGGCACGCGCGTCTATAAGAACTTCCCAATCGGCATTCTCAACGGCAAGGCCTTCGCAGCACCCTTGGACGGCGTTTTGCGCGGCGTTGTCCGCGATGGCACCGAAGTACTTGCGGGCGTCAAGCTCCTGGAGATCGACCCGCGCGGCCGGCGCGCCAGTTGGACCGGGATCGACGAGCGCGGCGCAACCATCGCCCGGGCGGCGATGACGGCAATCGCCAGAAAGCTCGGCGAGCCGGTCTTGGCGGCGATGCCCGCGGCGGCCGGAAAGATCCCCGCATGGCTCATGTAATCTTTTGGGAGAAGCCCGGCTGCGCGGGCAATGCCCGGCAAAAGGCATTGCTCGCCGCCAGCGGCCACACGCTCGATGTGCGCAACCTTCTGAACGAGCCGTGGGAACCGGAGCGGCTGCGCGGCTTTTTCGGCGCGCGCCCGGCCGCCGAGTGGTTCAACCAATCGAGCCCGCGCGTGAAATCGGGCGAGGTGCGGCCCGGGGAATTGGACGAGGCGGCGGCGCTTGCGCTAATGCTGGCCGACCCGCTGTTGATCCGGCGCCCGCTGATGGAGGCAGGCGGCCGGTGTGAGGCGGGCTTCGAGCCGGAGCGGGTGCGGGCCTGGATCGGTCTGGCGGAGCCGCGGGTTCCGGTCACGGATGCTTGCCCGCGCGAGGCGGGCGGGGAGGCAAAGGCCGGGGAGTGCGAGCCGGTTAGGCCGGGGGCGGATCGGTAAGGCTTCCCAGCCTCGGCGGATCGAATTCGATATCCTCCGCGCCCGGCTCGGCAGCCAGGTCCCGGATGCTGGGGCCGCGCGCAGGCAAGCGGCGATAGGCTTCTTGGCGCAAGAGCACATAAGCCGGCTCGCCCTCTTCAGTGACGTATCAACTTGTTAGTCCGCGTCCGCTGCGCTTTAAGCCTCTAGCAAAGCGCTTTCTCTATACTGTCCCTATGACAAAGCGCCATTGAGCCAAGCGGGGCAGCCATGGTTTTGTACGGCAATCGTAAACAGGGTAACGGCGGAAAACGTGATTGCGAGGCGGCCTTGGCCGCCATGGCGATCCATGAAATCCACGCGGCGCCCGCGTCTGTGGCCGCTGGTTTGCTTCGGGGCGATGCCCCTCGCAATGACGATCGAGGCCGGCCAATATGCTTATTCGTCCTCCTCGGCGAGGGTGACGCCCGTCACGCAGAGATCGCCATCGGCGACGCACAGCGCCACGGGTTCGAGGCTTTCGCCCACGCAGCGGCCTTCGAAGCATTTGCCGGTGGCCAGTTCGAACAGCGAGCCGTGCTTGCCGCATACGATGCGCTGGGTGCCGGGATCGAGAAACTGGCCCCGCTCCCAATCGAGGTTCACGCCCTCATGCGGGCAGCGATTGACGTAGCCGAAGAAGCGCTTGTCCCAGCGGATGGCGAAGATGTGCCAGGGCTCGGCCTTGCCGTCCACGATGCGGATGAGGTTGAAGGCTTTGCCGCGCCGGTTGGGGATTTCGTTGGCGCCGCAGATGGCGTAGATGTTGCTCATGGTTCAGTTCCGGCGCGTTCCGTTCCCACTGTCATGGCCGGGCTTGACCCGGCCATTCAGACCGTATTTGAAAGATCAAGCCTTTTTCCTGGATGGCCGCATCGAGTCCGGCCATGACGACAGTGCTCAAAAGCGCTTCATTTCGATGCCGTGTTTTTTGAGCGCGTAACCGATTTGGCGCGGCGTCAGACCGAGGATGCGGGCCGCCTTGGCCTGCACCCAGCCGGTCTTTTCCATGGCTTGCACGAGCGTATCCTTGCTGAGCTGCGAAAGCGCGCCGCTGGCGTCGTCCGGGCCGAGGGCATCGTAGCCGTTGCGCTCGATGCGCTCCGGCTGCGGCGAAAGAGGTGGCACCGAGGGAGCAGCCTCGGGCCTTGGCGATTTTACCGTCGGCACATGACGTTCATGTGAACCGCCCGCCGGGCCCTTCCAAAGCATGGCGGACAGGCAATGGCCCTGTTGGCAGGCGAAGTCTTTAGCGTGGAGCTCATCTGACGGCGTCATGGCCGCCGTGCGTCGTACGCAGTTTTCCAGCTCGCGGACATTGCCCGGAAAATAGCACTTGCACAGCACCTCCATCGCGTCGGGCCCAAAACGCAAATCGTGTCCGTTCTCCTCACTGAATGCCTGCAGGAAGTGGGCGGCAAGCTCGGGGATGTCGCCGGGCCGGTCGCGCAGCGGCGGCAGCATCAGCGGCACGACATTGATGCGATAGTACAGGTCCGCGCGGAATTTCTCTTGAGTAACAAACTCTTCGAGGTTCCTGTTGGTGGCGCAGACCAGCCGGAAATTGACCTTCAGGGTTTGCTGGCCGCCGACGCGCTCGAACTCGCCCTCCTGTAAAACGCGCAGGAGCTTGGCCTGGAACGCGTGTGAAATCTCGCCGATTTCGTCGAGGAAAATCGTGCCGCCATGGGCCAGTTCGAAGCGGCCCTTGCGCGTTGCGATGGCGCCGGTGAACGCGCCCTTCTCATGGCCGAACAGCTCCGATTCTATTACGCCTTCCGGCAGCGCGGCGCAGTTGACCTTGATGAACGGCTTGCCCTTGCGCGCCGAAAGCTCATGAATCGCGCGGGCGAAAAGCTCCTTGCCGGTGCCGGTTTCACCGCGGATGAGCACGGGCGCGTTCGATTTTGCGACCTGCTCGATCCGCTCCGTCACGGCACGCATTGCGCGGCTCTTGCCGAGAATGCCGGAGAGCTTTGGCGCCGCGGTTCTTGGCGCTTTGAGCGTGGAGAGTTCCTTGGCGAGCCGGTGCTGCTCGAAGATCAAGCGCTCGCGATCCTCCGCCACGACGCGATGGAGCTTGAGGGCTTGGCCCACAAGATTGGCAACCATGGTCAGGAATCGCACATCGTGATCGATGCGTACCTCCATGCTGCCTTTCCAGACGCGCTCGATCGCGAGCGTGCCCGCGATTTGGGAGTCGACCCGGATCGGAACGCCGATAAAGGTTTGAATCGAGCCTGGCGCCGCTTTTCCAAGCCGCTTCCACCCGGCAAAGAGCGGATGAAGGGCGCAATTTTGCACAACGAGCGGCGTTGCTGTGGCCACGATCTGGTCGATGACGGCGATGGGAATATCGGTGTCCTCATCGGCAGTCATCGCGGTCTCGGTCGAGGCGGAGACTTTGATTTCCGGATCGCCCTCCTTGTCGATAAGCGTAAGCGTCGCGAGCCGCATGTCCAAAAACGAGCTCATGACGGAAACGACGTTGTTCAACATCACCTTGAGGCTTGAGGGCGACGTTACGATTTTGGAGATCTCATAGATGCCGCTTAGCGCAGTTTCGCTGTATCTGCAGCCTGCCTGCAACACACCGTTCTTCGCCGGCGCAGAGTTTGTCATCGGTTTCGACTCCGCTCAACTCCGGCGCAAAGGTCAATATCTGCGGCGGGTTAGCTTCACATTCTGCGACGAATGTAGCATGAGAAGAGCTTGACTGTCGTGTCTATAGATTAGTCATTTCAACGACTTAACGCTGCTCAGAAAATAGCCCACATTAAGGGAAACGGGACAAGGATCAGCAACTTAGCACTGAATGCTCATTGGGTAGGCACAACCTATTTTTTGCACAATCCGGCTGGCGCAAGGCACCTATGCACTTACCGCATAGCGCTCACCGGCCGGCAGGCAGAGGCTTTCCAGCCTTATGCGCGGCGATCCATTTGTTAAGCTCGGCGACGTGCTCGCTCTCCTCAAGCACGAATTCCTTGGCGAGCATTTTGATCTCTGGGTCGGTGGTGGCATCGAGGACGCTCTGATAATAGCGGAGCCCCGCCATCTCGGCTTCAAGTGCGATATCGAGTGCTTGCTCGCGGCCGATCAACGGATCGGCGGCCCAGATCGCAGCAGCTTCCGGGCTTTCCAGATCGGGCCAAGCGAAGTCGTCCGACTGAATCGCGGGAAGCACGCGATAGCCCGCCCGCGCCGTCGCGTCTGCGAGGTGCAGCTTGGAATACTCCGAAAGCTGCCGGAAGAGCTTTCCTACCTCGCGATTGCCCGATGATTCCATCGCATCGGCCAACTGGCCGAACCGGAGCGCGGCTTCCTGTTCAAGCCTTATGGAATAAGCGAGAAATTCCTCGACAGTTTGCATAATGATGTCCTTCTTCGATCCGCGCGCGGCACAGCCATTCGGGCCAAGGCCAGAATAGCCTCATTCTTAGCAATGCTAGCCGAATTTGAAAAGCACGCCGTAACCGCCGCGAGGATAGGACCAGGTGATTTCTCCGGAGGCCTCGCCCAGCACGCGGCAGGTCCCGCATTCGAGGCAGCCATCGGGGGTTATTTCCACTTGCCCCTTGCTGTTCTCAGTATAGCAGCCGGCGGGGCAAAGCTTGAGCAGCGTAAGAAGCACCTGTGACGGAACTTCATGCGGCGTTACAACGATGTGCGGCCGGCCGGCATCGACGAGATACCGGTTCTGATAGAGCTTCTCCTCGACGCGCGTGGGAGCCGCCTCTTGCATTGCCATTGCCATGTCTGTCTTCCTCTTCCGCGCTTAGCGCCAAGACCGTGCCAGTTTCCATGCGTCGTTTGCGAGCCCCAAGACGCCGCGCGTCTTGATGAAAGAACGCACGATGTCGTGTTCCTTGCTCTTCTTGTCTTTTCCATCGACCCGCAGGAAAGTTTGCGCGGCTTTCGAGATCAGCTGCGGATAGGTGCCGAACAAATGCTCGCCGGAGCTATGGAGAAAGTTTGGCAGCCTCTTGTATTTCTTTAGGTCCTTCATCACGAAGGAGCTCTCGATCATCTTCTGATAGAGCGAGAGGTTTTCCGCCGTCATGGGCTCCCGGCGGGACTTGAGCTGAAAGATCGTTTCCGCGGCCATGCGGCCGGTCGTCATGGCGAGGTTCGATCCTTCGCGATGGACGGCGTTCACAAACTGCCCGGCGTCGCCGACGATCATCCATCCGTCGCCGAAAAGTTGCGGGACAGCCTTATATCCGCCCTCGGGAATGAGGTGCGCGGCATATTCCTTGACCTCCGAGCCCGCGATCAGCGGTGCGACGGCGGGGTGGCGCTTGAATTCCTCCAAGAGGCCGTATGGGGTCATGCCGGTCTTAGCGAATTCCGAGACCATGCAGCCGATGCCGATCGAGATGCTTTCCTTGTTGGTATAAAGGAACGCGGTGCCGGCCATGCCCTTGGTGATGGTGCCGGCGGCCTCTATGACGACGCCTTCGTCGCCTTTGAGGTTGAAGCGCGACTCGATAACTTCGCTCGGCAGGAAGTGCATTTCCTTGACCGCGAGCGCGACTGTGTCGGGCGTTGGCGTTGCGCGTAGCCCCGCTTTGCTGCCAAGCAGGCCGTTGACGCCTTCGGCCATGACAACGACGTCGGCAAGAACGGTGCCGCCCGCCCGGTCGGTCTTGACCCCGATCACCTTGCCGCCGCTAAAGCAGAGATCGGTGACGGTGGTCTCAAGGATCACAAGAGCACCCGCTTCGCGCACTTTGCGCGAGAACCACTTGTCGAACTGCGCGCGGATAATCGTGTAGCGGTTGGGCCGTTCCTCGTTGAAATCGTCGGAGCGGTAATGCATGCCGGTATAGGACGTATCGTCCATGTACCACATGCGCTGCTCGATGACATGGCGCTCCAAGGGCGCATCGTTCCTAAAATCCGGAATGATCTTTTCGAGCATGTTCGCGTACATGATCGCGCCTTGAACGTTCTTCGAGCCCGCATATTCGCCGCGCTCGATTTGGAGAACTTTTAGGCCGCGCGTGGCGAGCGTGTAAGCGCAAGCGTTCCCGGCAGGGCCGGCTCCCACGACGATGACGTCAAACTTTTCTGCGGGCATGACTCATTCTCCTTCATAGAGCCGTTTCTAAGCCTGCATTCGTTGGCAGCCCAACGAACGCCGGCTCAGACCTTTTGTTTTCGCAGAGTTTTTATCCCAAAACCGGTGGCCACTTTTGGGAAACTCTGCTTGGCGCCTCAACCGACCAGCCGCGCGCGGGTGTGGGGCGAAATCCGCTGCCGGAACGCCTTGGCAAGCGCCGGCAGGAACCGGACTGCGTCGGTTACGATGCCGACATGGGCGAAATCGAAGATCGGTGCATTCTTGTCGGTGTTGATCGCGAGGATCAGGTCAGCGCCCTCGACCCCGACGCGGTGCTGAATGGCGCCCGATATGCCAGCGGCGATATAGAGCTTGGGCCGGATGGTCTTGCCGGTCTGGCCGATTTGGCGGTCAGCGGGGATCCAGCCGCGCTGGACGAGCGGGCGTGAGCCGCCCCATTCGGCGCCGAGCGCACTCGCCAAGTCTTTGACAAGTTGATAGTTTTCCGCGCTGCCAAGCCCGAGACCGCCGGCCACGACAATGTCGGCATAGGCGAGGTTCGACTTGTTCGAGTCGCGGTCGGGAATGAATTGCAGGATCTTGGTGACGATATCCTCTTCCTGAAGGCGGAAATCGTATTCGATCACAGGGCCGCTCCTGCCCTCCGCGCGCTCCGGCAGACTGAACACGCGCGGGCGCACGGTTGCCATCTGCGGCCGGTAGTTCAGCGTGTAGATCGTGCACAGCAGGCTGCCGCCGAAGGTCGGGCGCGTGGCGGCGAGCGAGCCGTCAGCGTCCACCGCCAATTCCGTGCAGTCGGCGGTCAAGCCAGTGAGAAGCGTCGTGGCAACCGAGCCCGCGAGATCGCGTCCGAGCGTCGTTGCGCCGAGAAGCAGGATCTCGGGCTTATAGGTGTTGACGAGTTCCGTCATGCACCGCGTGTAGGATTCGTTCCGGTAATCGGTGAGAACGGGGCTGGCCGCGACATAGGCCACGTCGGCGCCATAGGCGAAGGCTTCCGAAACGGCGGCCTTTGTTGCCTCGCCGGGCCCGCCAAGCACCGCGGCTGCGAGATGAACGCCAAGCTTATCGGCGAGCTTGCGCCCTTCGCCCATCAACTCCCACGACACGGGATGCACCACCCCGCGCTCCAGCTCTATAAAGACCCACACATGCTTGTAGGCCTTGAAGTGCTCGGACAATTCTTTCTTCATTCCGGCGCGGCCGCCGGCGGCGGGGGCTTGCGAAGCGGGTTTGGTGGTCATCCCGGTTGTTCCTTTTTCCGTCTCAGCTCTGGGCCAGATGCGTCAATTCTTTTTCCAGCGAAGGCAGGCGCTTAAAGATTTCCTCAATCGTGCTCACGGCGGCCGTGTCGGGTCCAAGGCTGCCCATATCGATCAGGAAGGCTTTGTCGGAGCGCGGCGGCGGTGCGAACACGCGCTTGACCACTGTCGGCGAGCCCTTCAACCCGCATTTTGTCATGTCGGCTATGCCCGCCGAAGCGGCGCTCCAGACGGCGACCTCGGCCCGCGCAGCGCTAAGGGCAACGTCGATCGATCCGCGGCGGATCTCGTTAGTCCCTTCGAGCATGGTGATAAGGCAAGGAAGCTTGGTGGAGAGGACTTGAACGCCGCCCTCGGCCCTCCGCTCGACCGTGATCGATCCAGCCTTGAGGTTCAGCTCCCTGACGGCCGCGACATAGGTGAGCTGATTGAGGTTAAGCCGCTTGGCGATGCCGGGGCCAACTTGAGCGGTATCGCCATCGATAGTTTGCTTACCGGTGAAGACGATGTCCACCGCCCCGAAGGTCTCGCCAACCTTGCGGATCGCCTCCGAAAGCGCGTAGCTCGTCGCCAGCGTATCGGAGCCTGCGAAGGTGCGGTCGGTCAGCAGCACCGCCCGGTCCGGCCCGAAGCTCAGCGCCCGGCGCAAGCTTTCCTCGGCCATCGGCGGACCCATGGTGAGAACCGTGATCTTGCCGCCATGGACATCGCGCAGCCGCAGCGCCGCTTCGAGCGCAAACAGATCGTAGGGGTTGATGATGGTCGGCACGCCCTGCCGCATGATAGTGTTCGTGACCGGATGCACGCGGATCTGCGCGCTGTCCGGGACCTGCTTGATGCAAACGACGATGTGCATGGGCTAATCCTTTCCGCGCGGCCGTCAGCGGCCGATGATCGTTATGGAGTCGAGAGGCACGAACGGTTTCGGCGCCGGTTCGGCGGGTGCGGCCGGATGGCTCGGATCGTGCTCTTGCAGAACCTTGAAGACGCGTTCGTCGATCGGCTTGGAGGCAACGAAGTCTTGATAGGCATGGGCCAGGGTTTCGCGCGCTTCGGCGAAGATCGTCTCCTCGCTGGCGCCGCTGAAGTCTTTGCCGGCGAGATATTTGCCCATGCGCTTCAGGATGTGCAGCCGGGCCACGTGCAGCAAGGCAGGGTCGTAGTCCACTTTGAGGTAGGAGAAAAAGTCCTCGGCAGAATGCAGTTTATCCAGTTCGGCGAGAACGCTCATGACGCGCTCCTTTCCTGTTCGTCTTGCGGCTGCTGAAGCACGCGCAACCGTTCCTGCGTATGAGACAGACGCGCCTCAAGAAACTCGATGCGGTCGGAAAGCACCTCGATGGCATCGCCCACGGGGTCGGGCATCAGATGATGCTCAAGATCGATCCGGCCGCCCATCAAGCGCCGGCGCGCTTCCTTTTCGCGCACGACGCGGCCAGGAATGCCGACAACGGTGGCGCCCTCGGGCACGTCCTCGATCACGACCGAATTCGCACCGATGCGCGCGCCTGCACCTATTATGACGGGGCCAAGGATCTTCGCTCCGGCACCGGCGAGCACTCCATTTCCGAGCGTCGGATGCCGCTTTCCTTTGCGCCAGCTTGTGCCGCCAAGCGTTACCCCATGATAAAGGGTGACGTCGTCGCCCACCTCGGCTGTCTCGCCGATAACAACGCCCGCCCCATGATCGATGAAGAAGCGCCGTCCGATGGTGGCACCGGGGTGAATATCGACGTTCGTCAAAAAGCGCGCAAACCAGGAGACGAAGCGCGCCGGAAATTTTGCGCCGGAACTCCAAAGCCGGTGCGCTATGCGGTGCCAGATAACCGCGTGAACGCCGGGATAGAGCAAAAGGCACTCAAGCCTGCCGCGCGCAGCCGGGTCGCGCATGCGCACGCAATCGACATCCTCTTTAAGGGAGGCGAAGAGCCCCTCCCGCTTCGACATCGCCGCACCCGCGGTCAAACTTGCCGCCCCGTTGCTCATGACGCGGCCTCTAGCGCACTGCGCGAAAAATGGCCCGGGAGCTCTTCTCTCTCGTCGATGAGCGCCGCGGCGAGCCGCACGAGCGTGAAGGCTGGGATCGGTTTTTTATGCGTTTCGGCGTAGCTGCGGATCGATGGCAGGAGCCGGCGTTCCTCCGCCTCCGTCAGTTCAAGACCGAGATAATTGAGCTCGTGGCGCAGACCTGAAAGGCCGGAGTGCTTGCCGACCACAAAGCGATGCTTCCGGCCGAGCCTTTCCGGCGCCAGCGCTTCGTAGCAATCGCGGCTCTTGAGGATGCCCGCGACATGGATGCCGGATTCATGGGTGAAGACATCGCGGCCAACGACCGGTTGCGCTTGGCCGGTCCCGGTCCCGCTGCAGCGCGAGACGAGATCGCTCAACCTTTTGAGCGCTGGCAGGTGAACGTTATGCACATTGCCGAAGAGCGCATCGAGCGAAACCGCGACCTGCTCCAGAGCGGCATTGCCCGCGCGCTCGCCAAGGCCGTTCACCGTAACGCTGGCCGCCGCGGCCCCGGCTTCGATCGCAGCCAGCGTATTGGCCGTTGCCAGACCGAAATCGTTATGGCCGTGAAACTCGACCGGCAGATCCGTTATGCGCAGCACGGCCGCGATAGCCTCGCGCACCGATACTGGGTCCATGACGCCAAGCGTATCGGCAAAGCGGTAACGGAGCGCGCCGGCTTTCGCGGCCGCTTCGAGGATGGGTTCCATCGTATCGAGGCCGGCCCGCGAGGAGTCCTCGCCGCCAAAGGCGACTTCGAGACCCTTCGCGTGGGCATAACCCATGACGTCCTCGATGGCAGCCAGAACGGCCGGTAGCGACCCGCCGAACTTGGCGGAGATTTGCTGCCGGGACATCGGAGCCGAAAGGTTGACGGCGCGGACGCCGGAGGCAAGGGCATCGTCGACATCGGCGCGCTTCAT
>JBKQIH010000156.1:0-14321 GCA_052148445.1 Rhodomicrobium sp. | reverse complement strand
CGGGCCGCGATGGGATGCGAGGTGATCGCGAAACCGAGCCGCACCCCGGCCGCTCCGAAAAACTTGCCCGCCGACCGCAAAACCAGCGTGTGATCGAGCCGCGCGACGTGAGGCAAAAGGGAATGGCTTTCATCGGCATCGGCAAAAGCTTCGTCGACAACCAAGAGGCCGTCGCGGCGCCTCAGCGGCGCCAGCGCGGCGGCAAGTTCCGCATGCGCCGTGAAGCGCCCGTCCGGGTTGTTGGGATTGACCGCGATCACGATGGCCGCGCTGCCGGCCCTATCGAGCGACGCGATCTCCGATACCGAATGCCCCGCCGCGGTCCAAGCGGCAGCATGGCCGGAATAGCACGGCGAGAGGACCGCAACTCGCTTCGGCTCGCGGAACAGCCAGGGGAGGATGCTGAGCCCCGCGTCGGTGCCGGGCAGCGCCACCGCCTGGGCCAAGGGGGGGATGCGATAGGCCTTTCTTGCAATTTCGAGCAAGCGGCGCAAAGCCGTCCCGTCCGGCAAGCGCTGGAAATCCTCATCCGCCAGATGCGGAACGGGATAGCTCCAGGGGCTGATACCGGTCGAGAGGTCGATCCATGGCCCGGGCGCGCCGGCGTAAAGTTCGCGCGCCAGATCGAGGCGGCCGCCATGCTCGAAGAAGCGCGAATCGATTTTGTCTGCTAACGATCCAGTCATGCCGCCAGAAACTTTCCCAATGCTTTTGCTCGCTGTTTTGCTCGATGCCCTGTCCGGTTATCCCGATTGGGTCTTCCGCAAAATCGGCCACCCCGTCACTTGGATTGGCGCCTTGATAAGCCTTGGCGAGCGGTACCTCAACAAGCAAGGCGGCCCGCGCAAGCTTGCGGGCGTGCTGACCGTCATTTGCGTGACGGCCGCGGCCTCTGCAATAGGGCTTCTCATACAAATGGCGGCGAGCAAATTGCCCTATGGCTGGGTGCTGACCGCGATTGCCGCAAGCACGCTCATCGCCAGCCGCAGCCTTTATACGCACGTCCGCGATGTCGCGGCGGCGCTTGAAACGGGCGGGCTCGAAGCCGGCCGCCAAGCGGTTTCGCGCATCGTGGGGCGCGATCCCGAAACGCTCGACCGGGCGGGTGTGGCTCGCGCCGCCATCGAGAGCCTCGCGGAAAATGCGTCCGACGGCGTCGTCGCGCCGGTTTTCTGGTTCGCGCTTCTGGGCCTGCCCGGGCTTGCCGCCTACAAAGCCATCAATACCGCCGACAGCATGATCGGACACCGGACGCCGCGGCACGAAGCCTTCGGCTGGGCTTCGGCGCGGCTCGACGATCTCGTCAACCTGCCGGCCTCGCGGCTGACAGCGGCGCTCTTTATCCTCGCCGCGCTTTTCGCCCAAGCTTACCCGCTCGCCGCGCTGCGAGCCATTGTGCGCGACGCGCGCAAGCACCGCTCGCCCAACGCCGGCTGGCCCGAAGCGGCGATGGCTGGCGCGCTGGGCCTGAAGCTCGCCGGGCCGCGCCGTTATGGCGGCGTGTATGTCCTGGATGCGTATATGGGCGACGGCCGCGTGGAAGCCGGGCCAAGCGATATCCGCCGCGCGCTCGGCCTGGCCGCGATGGCTTGGCTGATCCTCGTCGCCGCAATCGCGGTTTGCGCTTACCTTACCGCGCAAGCTTGAACAGGGCCTCCATATCGATGTGCTGGGCGAGATGCGCCGCAAGCTCATCCAGCGTCTGCTCGACCAGAGCTTCATAGGCAATCGAAGAGCCTGACTGTGCGCCGAGCGAGCTTAGCCAAGCGGCGCGGAAGGTATCGGAGGCGAAAAGCCCGTGCACATAACATCCCGCGACACGGCCATCGGCGCTCACCGCGCCTTCGGGGCGGCCATCGCCGAAGCGCAGGAAGGGTCGCGCGAGCGCTTCGCCGGCGCTTTCGCCAATATGCATCTCATAGCCTTCGAACACCGTGCCGCAGGCGGTGCCGCTCACGCTGCGCAACGTCTTTTCACCTGTTAGTGCAGTGGCAAAATCGAGATAGCCGAGGCCTTGCGCCGTGCGCGGGGGGCCTTCGATGCCATCGGGGTCGGAGATTTCGCGGCCCAGCATTTGAAAGCCGCCGCAGAGGCCGAGCAAGCGCCCGCCGCGCCGCACATGGGCGGCAAGGTCGATGTCCCAGCCTTCGGCGCGGAACACCCCCAGATCGGCGATGGTGGCTTTCGAGCCGGGCAGGAGGATGATATTGGCATCGGCCGGCAGCGGCTTGCCGCGCGGGACCATCTCGACTGTAACGCCGGTTTCGAGGCGCAAAGGGTCTAGGTCGTCGAAGTTCGAGATGAAGGGCAGGAGGGGGACGCAAATTTTGAGGTTACGCCCCTCACCCTGTCCCTCTCCCAATGGGAGAGGGGACGATGAAACTGCCGCTGCGAGACTCCCTCTCCCACCGCATCCGCTTGCGGATGCGGTCACGTTGAGTTGCAAGCTCGCCAAGGCGAGCTTGCTGGGAGAGGGTTGGGGTGAGGGGCGTAACCCCAGAGCATCCTCCGCCGGCAACCGGTTCGCGGCTGCGAAATGCGGCACAAGCCCCAACGCGCGCCACCCCGTCATCTCCGCGATAGCCGCCATGCCGTCCGCGAACAGGCTTGCATCGCCGCGCATTTTGTTGACGATGAAGCCCTCGATCCGCGCGGCATCGGCCGGCGCCACCACATGCTTCGTGCCAACGAGGCTCGCGATCACGCCGCCCCGGTCGATGTCGCCCACCAGGATCACGGGCACGCCAGCGGCCTCCGCGAAACCCATATTCGCGATGTCGTTCGCGCGCAGATTGATCTCGGACGCGCTGCCCGCGCCTTCCACGAAAACAAGATCGTGCGCGGCCTTGAGCCGGCCGAAGCTTTCGAGCACCGCCGGCATGAGCGCGCGCTTCCTGTCCTGAAACTCCCGCGCGCGGGCCGTGCCCGCAACCTTGCCCTGTACCACGACCTGCGCGCCAATCTCGCTCTGCGGCTTGAGCAGCACAGGGTTCAAATCCACCGTCATCGGGCAGCGAGCCGCGCGCGCCTGCAGCGCCTGCGCCCGGCCGATCTCGCCGCCATCCCCGGTGACGGCCGCGTTGTTCGACATGTTCTGCGGCTTGAAGGGCGCCACGCGATAGCCGGCGTTCGCGAAATGCCGGCACAGCCCCGCGACGATGAGCGATTTGCCCACGTCGGAGCCGGTTCCCATGATCATGATCGCGCGTGCGGACATGGCGGTTCGCTTTCTGGTCCGGTGTCTTTATTTCACCTAAAGTGCGCCGGCGCAAACCGGACTTGTGCCGCCCATCCCGCCTGGCGGGCTGGATGGAATGAAACTGCGATTACTTATGTGGTTGAAGCGACTCTATAAAATTAGCGTGTTTCGCACAGCGGTTGTCAATGCGGCAAACAGCATTTCTTGGCCTTCTTTCCGCTTCCACACGGGCAAGGATCGTTGCGCCCGATGTGACGCCAGGGGTTTGTGACCGGCGCGTTCTCGTCGAGCAATGCCTTCTGAGTCCAATCTGGCTCAAAGTTCTCCTTATCGCCGGCCGGCCGCCAATCGGTCCATTCCATCGCTTCAATAACGTCGTCGATGTAGCCGAGGTTGGCGCGTTTGAAGCGATCTATATCTCCGGGCGCCCGCTCTGCCTCGGCGAGATCTTCCTCAAAATGACTGCGATTGAGCACGCCCATGGGTATGCGGCCTTGGCTCCAGGCTGAGTCTACGCGAGGCGCAAGGGTGCGCAGCCCCAGGTGCGCAATCGCCTCCAACCAACCGATCCATGCCTGATCTTCGTCGACAGCCAATCTTTCCTCATGAAACCGTTCGAGGAAGACTAACATGCGATCCCGCTCAATCAGGCCCTCCCAGCAAAGGAAGGTCGCAGCGCCTAAAAGCGCTTCGCGGATGAACTCGTCGATGGAACGGTCGGCGATGGCTGCAAAAAGTGCCTCGGCATCGCCATCGAACACTCCCGCGGCAATCCTGGCTAACCCTTCGGTAATTGCGTCGCCGAGCAGGTCTTCTACCTCTTTGTTTGGACGGCGGAGCAAGCCCAGCAACAGCGGAAAAGTCTGACTATCCCGTCCCGCGCCCAAGATATATAGACCGCGGAACACCAACATCATCTCGGCGTCCGACAAGACTTCGCCGTTTGCTGCCTTCTCGAGGGTCGCGCGCAACTTGGGACCAGCTTCACCAATCCTAACGGTGCAAAGTGCAATCGCAACCCTCGGCAGCTCTCTTTCAGTCGCCAGCAAATGGAGATAGTCTTCAATAGGCCCCGTGTTACTAAGAACTTCCTCAAGGTCAAGATGCGATTTCACGTTCTCCTCCCCAAGTGCTTGTGCCGTCTCCGGCCCGTCTCTAAATGCATTTGTAATCGTATGGCGGCAAGCAGCTCACGAAGCGGCTGCGGTGCCGGTCCAATAGGGGCGGCTCAGAATACGATAGAGAGCCCATCCTCGGCGGCGACACATCTAGCGGTATCGATCTTGTGGCGCGAGGACAGCATCTCTTCGCTCATGTGTGTGAGCAAATACCGCTTCGCGCCGATCTCCCCGAATTTCTTCGCAAGCGTCAAATAGTCGAGATGCATCGACGATTGCGTGCTGAAATAGGTGCATTCGATCAGATACAGATCGGCGCCGCGTCCGGCCGCGATCGCCCCCTCGCACCAGCTCGAATCGCCGGAATAGCTGAAGACGCGGCCCGCATCGGCGATGGATAGCGCGAGCGAGGGCGATCCAGAAGAGTGGTTCACCTCGAAGGCGGAGATGGGCAGGCCGTTCCAGGCCGTTACTTTGCCGGGTGGCAGTTCCGTATAGATCAGCTCGAAATTGCGCGGCAGGGACTGAATGGCGGGATAGAGGCATTCAAGCAGCGCTTCGGTCCGCGCGCCGATGCCCGGAGGCCCCAGGATCTCAAGCGGCTTCGAACCGCGCTCCATGAACATTTTGTCGAGGAACAAGAAGGGCAGGCCGCCGAAATGGTCGCCGTGGCAATGGCTAACGACGATGGCGTCAATGCTGGAGATCGTGATTCCTGCGCGTTTAAGCGCGAGCGGGGAACTCGCCCCGCAATCCAAGAGCAGACGGCCCTTGGACGTCTCAAGGATGTATGAGCTATGGAAGCGGCCGCCAGAGCCGAAGGCGTCGCCGCAGCCGATGATTGTCAGTTTCATGGAGCCTCAGGCGTTGTGCGAAGGGCGCGAGCAAACCTCCGCGTACCAGCGTTTGAAGTTCGCCGCGTCATCGGGAATGACGAGGCGCGCGGGTTTGAGGAAATCGGTGGTAATCATGGCGGTGATGTCCGCCACCGAAAAGCGGTCGCCGGCCAGGAATTGCGTTTTCCCTAGCGCTTCGTCGAAGATGTGCAGGATCTCGGCCACGCGCGGCTTATTCGCCTCGGCCCAGGCGGGGATTTGCGGCTTTTCGTATTCCCTCATCGAGGGATGTAAATGCCGGAAAACTTGCGCGGCCGGAAATAAATAATTGAGCTCGGCGCGGCGGTTCCACATCTCGATCCGCGCGATTTCGAGCGGCGTTCTGCCGAAGAGCGAGGGCTCGGGATGGAGCGCCTCGAAATAGCGGCAGATCGCCAACGTCTCGGAAATGGCCGTGCCATCGTCGAGGATTAGCACCGGCACGCGCTGAATGGGGTTGAGCGCCGTGAACCCCGGCGACTGATGCGCACCCGTCGTGATATCCACATTCTCGAAGGGAACCTCGATACCCTTTTCGGCCAGGAATACCCGCACCCTGCGCGGGTTCGGCGCTCGCTTATCGTCCAGAATTTTCATACGGGCCAAGCCTCCCAAGAACTTATTGCCACGTCCGCGCGGAGCTGCGCGAAAGCGCCGTAACGCATTGTTAGCATTTTTCGACAATTCTGACAGTAGGCGCGCCTGAGGGCAAGGATGGGCGCGCAAGCCACCTCCTTGCATAGTGGATATCGGGTAGATGGGTACCGTTAGCTCTTTGATTTCGAGCGCCGGATTTGCGCGGCATGGCAGTTCCCGGCACGAAGGCGGCGCAGCGTGGCGGGTTGCCCGCGCAACCGCCATCCCGGAGCGCGAATTCGATTACGATCTGCTGCTCATGTTCGTGCGTAATGAGGCGGTCGCCGCGCTCACCGTGCCGATCCTTGCGATCGTGTTCGCGGTCACTATGCTGAATTGGGCCAATCCGCGCCAGCTTCTGTTGTGGCTCGCCACCATCTTCATCTCCGAGGGCATTTTGCTCTCGCTGACCCGGCGCTTCCGCAAGCAGCCGCGCGAGACGGCCGACCTTTATCAATGGCGGCGCAACCTCGCGGCGGCTGAGTTTCTTTACGGCGTCTCCTGGGCGGCCGTTGCCTTCACGGAATTTACGCAGCCGAACCAGGCGGCTTATTTCTTCTTGTTCGCGGCGCTGATGGTCGTGACGGCGATCCGGATGCTGTTTGCGGCCTCGGTCCTGCCGATCCTTCACGCCGGCACGATCCCGGTGACGGTGGCGCTTTGCCTTCGCTTCCTCATGACCGGCGAAGCCTTTTACTGCCTGATGGCGATTGTCGCCGCGGGGATCCACCTTTATTTTGTTTTTCTGGTGAAAAGCCTGCAGCGTACCGCGCATTCGATGCTGGAAAACCGGGCCGCGAAAGACCAGCTCATCGACGCGCTGACGCAAGAGAAGGCGTCTGCCGACGAAGCGCGCATCAAGGCCGAGGCCGCCAATCTCGCGAAATCGAAGTTCCTTGCCAAAATGAGCCATGAGCTGCGCACGCCGCTTAACGCCATCATGGGCTTCGCCGAGATCATGAAGGACGAGTATCTGGGTCCCGTGGGCAATGCTCAATATAAATCCTACGCCGCCGACATCCACTCGTCCGGCGAGCATCTATTGGAACTCATCAACGAAATTCTCGATCTGTCGCGCATCGAGGCCGGAAAGTACGAGCTGGCAGAGAGCGCGGTGGATTTCGGCGCTGTGGCGCGCGATTGCCTGCACCTTATGCGGCTCGATGCACAAGCCAAGAAATTGCGCCTGATTACCACCTTCAAGCCGGACATGCCGTGCGTGATGGCGGACGAGCGCGCGCTCCGGCAGATTTGCCTTAACCTCCTGGCGAATGCGATCAAGTTTACGCAGGAAGACGGCACGGTCGCCCTACGCACAGGCATGCTGCCCGGCGGCGAGGCGTTCTTGACGGTGCGCGACAACGGCCCGGGAATTCCAGAGGAGGAGATCCCGGCCGTGATGCGCCCATTCGGCCAAGGTTCGCTCGCGGCGAAAATAGGCGCCACCGGTACCGGTCTCGGGTTGCCGATCGTCGCTGGGCTTGCCGAGCTTCACGGCGGACGCTTCGAGCTGCGCAGCAAGGTGGGTGTTGGGACCGAAGCCTCGCTCATCATGCCGAAATCGCGAGTGATGCCTAACCCTCCAAGCCAGGCCGCGGCACGCAAAGCCGCCAGCGATTTAGACCCCTTTCCGCTTCGCGCAGCCTAGAGCCTATCCGGTTTCGATGGAATCAAAACCGGGCTCTAGGTCTTTGTTTTTTCGTGCTTCCTATCGGAAAACCGCTTCACACCCACGGGTCAAGCCCGAGGGCATACTTTTCCGGAAGCACTCTAGAGCATCGTGCGCTTCATCGGACGCGCCGTCATCGCGAGGCGGCCTTTGCCGCCGTGACGATCCAGATCGGCAACCGTGACAATTGGCTCTGGATCGCTTCGCTTCGCTCGCAATGACGCGATTCCGGTTGCCGCACGCACTCCAAGCAGCCTCCATCGGGGCGGGCGGCTATTTGGCGGAGGCGACGAACTCGATCTCGACATGACCGCCGCCTGGCAACGCAGCCACGGCGATGGTGCTGCGTGCGGGGTAGGGGGCTTCGAAGAAGGTTTCGTAGACCTTATTCATGGCGGCGAAATCGTTCATGTCGGTCAGGAACACATTCGCCTTCACGACGTCGCCCATGGAAAGCCCAGCCGCGGCGAGCACCGCCGAAATGCCCTTCAACAGCTGCTCCGTCTCCGCGCCCACGCCGCCTTCGACGAGCTTACCCGTGGCGGGATCGATGCCGAGCTGGCCGGCGAGGTAAAGAATGTCGCCGGCCCACACTGCGCGCGAATAGGGGCCGAGCACTTTTCCAAGGGAGGGGACGTCGTTTACGGCGCGGCGAGTCATGGCTTATCCTTCGATGGTGGTTTGAAACCGGTTCTAAGCAAAGAAGCGCGGCTTGGCCAACAAATATGTACGAACGGAGGGATCGCAGCGCGCGGGTTTACGCAACAATTGCCCTTCACCCACGTTCCGTAAATCGGACGCGCGATGCGGTGCGGGGTTGCGCAAGAAGGAGACGAACTATGAAGGTGGGATTTATCGGACTTGGCCGCATGGGCGAGGGCATGGCCGCAAACCTGTTGAAGGCCGGCCATGAGGTAACGGTTTACAACCGCACGCGCGCGAAGGCCGAGCCGCTGGCCGCGGCCGGTGCGAAAATTGCGGCGCAAATTGCCGGGGCCTGCGAGGGCGATGCGGTTGTCACCATGCTCGCGAACGACGAGGCGGTTTTTGGCGCGCTCTCCGGCAATGGGGGCATCCTTGCGAGCTTGCGGAAAGGCGCGATCCACATCTCCTGCAGCACCATCGGCGTTGCCATGTCTCAAAAGCTCGCAGCAGCGCACGCAGCGGCCGGCCAAGGCTTCGTCGCCGCGCCGGTTTTCGGCCGGCCGGAGGTTGCCGCCGCGGGCAAGCTTTTCATTGTCGCGGGCGGCGAGCCAGGCGCGGTTGCGGCAGCGCAGCCGCTTCTCGATGCGATGGGGCAGAAAACCTTCGTCATCTCGGAGACGGCGGAAGACGCCAATCTCGTGAAGCTCAGCGGCAATTTCCTCATCGCGGCCGTCATCGAGTCGCTCGGCGAGGCCATGGCGCTTGTCGGCAAAGCGGGGATCGACCGGCGTCAATATCTCGAAATCCTGACTTCAACTTTGTTCACGGCTCCGGTTTACAAAACCTACGGCACGCTGATCGCCGATGGCGTGTTCGAGCCGGCCGGCTTTGCGGCGCCGCTCGGCCAAAAGGACATCCGGCTTACCCTTGCGGCGGCCGAGGAGCTTCGCGTCCCCCTGCCGCTTGCGAGTCTCCTGCGCGACCGTTTTCTTGCGCTCCTCGCCCGCGGCGGGGACAAGCTCGATTGGTCTGCGATAGGCGCCCTTCCGGCGAGGGAGGCTGGCCTCGATGGCGCTTAAGCTAAGCCGCAGGCGTTAACGGTGGGCGGCCATTGTTTGTAAGGTGCCTTAAGATTGTGCTACAGATTACGCTCGCAAACAAAGCCCGTTCGCCGCAGTGACCAGAACTTTAGAAGCCAAAAAGCAAGAGAGGCTTGCCGTTTGTTTCTGGGCTGCGATCGCGTCCGCGGCAAGCCTTGCCGTGTTTGCTGGCTTTGTTTTCGTAAGCGGAGGCGCATCGGGGCGCCCGCTTTTCTGGCTGATCGCGATACCGGCCGCAATTGCGCTGGCGGTGTCTGTCGTTTCGGCCTGGAACTGGGGGCGCTTGGCTTCCGCCGGCAGCAGCGGCGCTACAGGAAGAATCCAGGCGGGTGAATTAGAAGAGCAGCTTGCGAATATCGCCGGCGCGGCGATGGATGCGATCATTTCAGCCGATGAGCGTCAGCGGATCGTCCTGTTCAACCCGTCCGCCGAAGCCATGTTTGGGCTTTCAGCGCAGCAAGCCATAGGCCAGCCGCTCGAAATCCTGATCCCGCACCGCTTCCGCCTGGCGCACGCGGAGCATATGCGGCGCTTCATGAAAGAAGGCGCGACCGCGCGCCGCATGGGTGCGCTGGGTGAGCTTTGCGGCCTACGGGCGAACGGCGAAGAGTTCCCCATCGAGGCGTCGATCTCAAGGATGACCTATGCCGGCGGCCGGGTGTCCACGGTTATCGTTCGCGACATTTCGGAACGCGTGCAGTCGGATCTGCAGCTTCGCTCGTTCATCGATGACGCACCTGCCGCGGTCGCGATGTTCGACCCCGGCATGCGCTATCTCGCGGCGAGCCGCCGCTGGCTGGAAGACTACGGTCTCAGCGAGAGCGTGATAGGCCGGTCGCATTACGATGTGTTCCCCGATATCCCTGTGAGCTGGAAAGAGGTTCACCGCCGCGCGCTCGCGGGCGAGACGATCGAGGCGGGCGAGGACTGCTTCGAACGCGCGGGTGTCCCGCCCATCTGGCTGAAATGGGAAATACGGCCTTGGCATTCCGCGAAGGGCGAGATCGGCGGAGTCATCCTCTTCACCGAGGATATCACCGCGCGCAAAGAAGCCCAGGAAGCGCTCCGCGTCAGCGAAGCCCGGTTTCGCAGCGTTTTCGAGCACGCGGCGACCGGTATAGCCATTGCCGGCATGGACGGCCGGTTCGCCGGCTGCAATTCCGCCTTCGCCGCCATGCTGGGCTATCGCGAGGAGGAGCTACGCGGCCTCACCCTTGGCAATTTTACTCATCGGAGCGAGAGGGAAGCGAATTTGGCGGGCATAGGCCGGCTGGTACGCAGGGAAATTCCATCCTTCGAGACCTTTAGCCGCTGTCTGCGCAAGGACGGCTCATGGCTCTGGGCCGAGAAAACGTTTTCGTTGCTCACCGATGCCGGCGGAAAGCCTTCCAATATCCTGATGCTGGTAACGGACAAGACCGAGCGCCAGCGCGCCGACGAGCGCCAGCGCATGCTCATGCGTGAGCTGGCGCACCGGGGCAAAAATTTGCTGGCCGTCATCCAATCGATTGCGAGCCGCAGCCTGTCGAGCGCTCCCTCGCTGGATGTTGCCCGCACCGCACTGACCGGCCGGCTGCAGGCGCTCGCGCGCACCTACAGCAGTTTAACGGACGAAGCGTTCGAAGGAGCCGCTCTCGACGAGATCGTGTCTACCGAGCTGCAGCCTTATTGCGGCCGGACCAGCTTACGCGGCCCGAAAATCATGCTGAGCGCCAAAGTCGCGCAAAGTTTTACGCTTGTAATTCATGAGCTTGCGACGAACGCCGCCAAATATGGTGCGTTGTCGCTATCCAGCGGCCGGCTGGATGTTACTTGGAAAGCGTCCGGGGCAGGGGCGGAGCGGCGCTTTGAATTCGAATGGGCCGAGAGCGGAGGGCCTGCGGTATCGCCGCCAAGCCGGGGGGGATTTGGCACGTCCATTCTTTCGCTGGTTGCCGGCGCCGAGTTCGAATGTACGCCCGAGCTTATCTATGGTTCGGAGGGATTCCGCTACCGCTTCGACACACTTCTTTCCAATATGGGCGCCGCCGTCGCGGAATCCCCCGTGCGGCGCAAGCTGAAAAGCGAAGCACTCGCAGAACTTTACGATGCCTGGGATGCCGGGCGCGATGGCGATGACGGCGTGCCGGATTTTTTGCGCTTCGAACGGGACCGTTTCGCTTCAAGCGGAGGCCTCACTCTGGCTGAGATCGCCGAAGACGGGGCCGTTCGCCATATCGAGGCCGGCGCGGCTCTTATGGAACGCCTTGGCCGCCCGTTGAAAGAAGCCGAGCTAAGCTCCGCGGAGACCGGTAGCCTTGCCGAGACCTACCGGCGCTGTGTAGCCACCGCCCGGCCTTGCTATGAAAGTCTGCGCTTCGATTTCGGCGAGGGCGATGCTGTCAGCTTCGAAAGACTCTTGGTACCCTATTCGGCCGGCGGCGGCCGGGTCACCCACATTGCCGGCATCGCAGTGTTTCGCGGCGAAACGAAGCAACCGAATTGACAGGCCCGG
Organism: Rhodomicrobium sp.; assembly: GCA_052148445.1. Classification (GTDB taxonomy): domain Bacteria; phylum Pseudomonadota; class Alphaproteobacteria; order Rhizobiales; family Rhodomicrobiaceae; genus Rhodomicrobium. The sequence continues at coordinate 2,585 of JBKQIH010000156.1, read as the reverse complement.
CGCGATGCTTAGTATAAAACGTTAAGCTAAGGCGGCGCCAATGATGGCGCTCTTGGAATGCTTCCGGAAAAGTGTGAAGCGGTTTTCCGGTAAGAAGCAAAAAAACAAAGACCTGGAGCCTGTTTTCGATTCTATCGAAAGCGGATAGGCTCTGGGGAATGACGCGTGTGGATCTTTCACCGGCACGAGGCCGATGGGTAAGCTATGAGCCTTGCCGGAAAACGCGTGCTCGTTGTCGAGGACGAAATGCTCATCGCTCTCGATACGGTGGATGAGCTGAAAAGCGCGGGCTGCACCGTGCTGGGGCCCGTGCTGCGGCTCGCGGCTGCGATTCCGCTCGCGCTGACGGAGCAAATAGACGCAGCCGTGCTCGACGTTAATTTGGCGGGCCAATATGTATGGCCAGTGGCTGAGGCGCTCGCGGGCCGGGCCGTGCCCTTTATTTTCGTGACGGGTTTTGGCAATGCCCTTGAGTTCCCGCCCGCTTTTGCGTCCGTAAGCCGGCTCGATAAACCAATTCGGCCTGGCGCTGTGACGCGCACGCTTGCTTCGCTGCTCTTCCCGGCATAGACAAGCGAAAGCTATTTGGCACCGTCGCCAAAGGATGCGCGCATTGTGGGGCGGCGGCATCAAGGTTTCTGTCTTAGTTTGTGAGGTGAGCGATGAATCTCGCCAATAAGCGCGTCCTTGTCGTCGAGGACGATATGCTATTCGCGCTCGATACGGTGGACGAGCTTCGAAACGCTGGCTGTAGCGAGGTTAGGCCAGTGTCGAGGCTCGAAACCGCCATGACGCTCGCGCAAGCTCAAGGGTTCGATGCGGCCGTGCTCGACGTGTTCCTTGATGGCGCCTATGTCTGGGAACTGGCGGGAACGCTCAGCGCCCAGTCGGTGCCATTCATCTTTCTAACGGGCTTTAGCCACGCGGTCGAATTTCCCGCTGCTTTCGCATCGGTTCCCCGCCTCGAAAAGCCGGTTTCACCAGGTGTGGTGTCCCAAACGCTTGCCTCGCTGTTTCTGCCGGCATAGGCCACCGGCCCCGGCCTTCCCCTCTCCCCTTGCGGGAGATGAGGAGGCCTAGGCGGTCAATCCTTGTGCTTGACGTTATAAGCACCCGAGTGGCTGACGGACGGCGCGCCAAGGATAGGATCGCGGGCCGCCCGGGTTTCGTCCAAACGCTGGCGGGGTGCGAAACGGGGTGCCGCGGCGAAACGGCCGGCATCGCCTGCCTTAGCGGCTTCGGCAAGGTTCCGGATTGCGTCGATGAAGGCATCGAGGCTTTGCTTGGATTCCGATTCGGTGGGCTCCACGAGCATGGCGCCCGATGCGACCAGCGGAAAATAAACGGTCATCGGATGAAAGCCTTCGTCGATCAGCGCCTTGGCGAAATCGAGCGTAGAAACGCCGGTTCCCTTTAGAAATGCGTCGTCGAATAACACCTCGTGCATGCACGGCCGGTCCCCGAAGGGCTGCGAGAGCGTGTCGCGCAGCCGCGCGCGCACATAGTTCGCATTCAGGACCGCATCCTCGGAAGCTTGGCGGATACCGTCCGCGCCATGGCTCATCATATAGGCCAGCGCACGCACGAACATGCCCATCTGCCCGTGGAAGGCAGCGAGCCGGCCGAAGGGGCGCGTTCCTTCGCCTGCAGAGTCCGCGTGCTCGGCGAGCCGGAAGCCCTCACCCTCCCTTGCAACGAAGGGGAGCGGTGCGAACGGCGCCAGCGCCTCACTCAGCACCACCGGGCCCGAGCCAGGGCCGCCGCCGCCATGCGGGGTCGAGAACGTCTTGTGAAGATTGAGGTGCATGGCATCGACGCCGAGATCGCCGGGCCGCACTTTGCCCGCGATGGCGTTGAAGTTTGCGCCGTCGCAATAGAGGTAAGCGCCCGCTGTGTGCAGCGCGGCAGCGATTTCCACGATTTCGGGCTCGAACAGCCCGCAGGTGTTCGGGTTCGTCAGCATCATGGCGGCGGTGTCCGGGCCGAGCTTTTCGCGTACGGCTTCGGCGCTCACCGTGCCGTCCGCGCGCGCCGCGACCGAACGAACTTTAAAACCGAGAAGAGCGGCGGTTGCCGGATTCGTTCCATGGGCCGAATCGGGAACAAGAACGGTACGGCGCGTGTCCGCCTCGCCCCGCGCATCGAGGGCAGCGCGGATCGCCACCATGCCGCACAGCTCGCCATGCGCGCCTGCTTTCGGCGAAAGCGCAACCGCGTGCATGCCCGTCAGCTCGATGAGCCAGCGGCTCAGCTCTTGCATGAGCGCCAGCGCGCCTTGCACCGTTTTTTCGGGTTGCAAGGGATGGATATCGGCAAAGCCCGGCAGCCGCGCCATTTTCTCATTGAGGCGCGGATTGTGTTTCATGGTGCAGGAGCCGAGCGGAAAAATGCCGGTATCGATAGAATAGTTCTTCTGGCTCAAGCGAACGTAATGGCGGATCGCCTCCGGCTCCGAAAGTCCCGGCAGGCCGATGGGCTCGCTGCGCTCAAGCCCGCCAAGGCGGGTTTGGATCGAGTCCCCCCTCACTCTGTCTCTCTCCCCGAGGGGAGAGAGGACGCTTGAAACTCCCTCTCCCCTTGGGGAG
>JBKQIH010000155.1:0-11526 GCA_052148445.1 Rhodomicrobium sp. | reverse complement strand
TTGGCACCGGCGCGCCCCGCAGGATGTCCGTGACATACCAGGCCGCCGCCGGCTGCAGCAATACGGGCGCATCTCCGGCAGTCCCGCCCGCCGCCGGACCGGCCATCCGGTAGCGCAGCGGGATCGTGCTCCCTCCGCGAGCCAGCGCAACATAAAGCCCCGTCAGATTTTCCAGGCTGAGCCCCACGCCGCCGAGCGCCACCGTCAAATTGCGCGGCACCTTGAAGGGCATGCCCGCATCCCGGAAGCGCGCAGCGAGCTTCACCGGGCTCACTTCGTTCAGGACCTTGACGGCCGGTATGTTCAGCGACAGTTGCAGCGCCGTCCGCACCGTCACCGTGCCGTGAAACGTGTTGTCGAAATTCACTGGGGCGTAGGTATCGAAGCGCACGGGCCGGTCCTCGATCAAGGTCTCGGGATGCGCGAGCCCATCTTCGAACGCGAGCCCATAGATGAACGGCTTCAAGGCCGAGCCCGGCGAGCGGATTGCGGCCGTCATGTCGATGGCGCCGAGGCGCGTGTCGTCGAAATACCCCGCGGAGCCCACATGGGCGAGCACCTCGCCGGTGCGGTTGTTCACGATCAGCGCGGCGATTGAAATCTTCTCGCCGAAGGCTTGCGCATTCCGCCGGGTGATTCGCTCCGCGGCCTCCTGAAGCCTCGCGTCGATGGTGGTTTGGATGGCGGGCTCGCCCGGGGCGGCAGCGATCAGCCGCTCGGAAAGGTGAGGGGCGAGCGTTGGAAAATCGCGCCGGCCGCGCGGTGCGGCCTGGGCCATCGCGGTCCTGGCATCCGCCTGAGCGATGATTTGCGCGGCAGCCGCTCTGCGGATTACCCGGTTGCGCGCTTCCATGAGCGAAGCGTAGGCCGGCCCGTTGTCGCCACGGTCGAGGCGCCGCGTCTCCGGCGACTGCGGGATCGCAACGAGGAGCGCCGCTTCGGCGATGCCGAGGCGCTGGGGCTCCTTGCCGAAATAGGCGAGCGAGGCCGCGCGAACGCCCTCAAGGTTTCCGCCGTAGGGCGCGAGCTTCAGGTAAAGCGATAAAATCTGGCGCTTCGAAAGCGTCACCTCCAGGCGCACGGCGTCCGCGATCTGCTGGAATTTGGCGGTGAAGGAATGGGTCGGCGATCCGCGCAAAAGCCGCGCGACTTGCATGGTCAGCGTCGAGCCGCCGGATACGGGGCGCCCGTGCCGGAAGGTTTGCAGCACCGCCCGGCCGAGCGCGAGCGGGTCCACGCCCGGGTGTTTCCAGAAGCGCTTGTCCTCGAAGGCGAACAGCAGCGAGAGGTAGGGAGCGCTAACCTCGTCCGGTTTCGCATCGAGGCGCCAGCGTCCGTCCGGCGTGGTGAAGGCGCGGAGCAGATGCCCCTCGCGGTCGAGGACGAGGCGCGAGGAGGAAGCCGCCGCGTCGAGCGGAAGCGGCTCGAAGAGTTTCAGGCTATGGGCGGCTAGCAGCCCCAGGCCCATCGCCGCACATGCAGCTCCCGCCCGGAAAAGCCAGCGGCGCTTCTTAACGCCCTTGCGAGGGGCATCGGCCGCGAAGCAATCCATAGGTGTCTCTGGATTGCTTCGCTTCGCTCGCAATGACGAAAAGAGCCTCATCGCCCCTTGACCCTATTGCGCCGCGGCAATCTCGACCTTCGAGCCGGACGTCCGGGCGAAGCGGCCCGGCCGGTACATATCCTCGACGCGTGCGCCGGCATGCGTGTAAGTGCCCGGGGTCACGGCGCGCATGACATAGGCCATCGTTAGCTGCGCCGGTTCTTTCCGGCCGCCGTACAGCGTGTAAGCGGCTACAAAGCGGTCGTCGCGGAAAGCGGTGAAGACCGGGCTGTTTGCCGTGTTCAGCCAGGAGAAGCTCTTCAGGTCCGAGCCCTTGAGCAGGGCCGGGTTCTCGATGTCGAAGCCGGCGGGAAGCCTATCCTCGACCACGATCTGCCCGAGCTTCGGCTCGACCTCGGTCACCTTCAGCACCACGACCACGCGATCGTTCTGCTTCAGCTTGTCGAAGGCAATTTCCCGGCCGTCGGGCGCGTACGCCTTGCGTTCGATCTTGAAGCCGCTCTCGGCGGACGGCTCCAGCTCGATGCCGTCGCCCGTGACCAGAATGGAGGCCGGCACCGCTTCGTGACCGTCGTTTTTCACGACCAGCCCGTCTTTGGCGAATTGCTCCTGGGTCATCGCCGACTGGAACTTTTGCGAAGCCGAATTCGGCATCATCGCGCTGACGTTGATCAGCGGGATCGAGGGGGCGCTCAGATCGCTGCCGGAAAGCACCGTCTGGAACGAACCCTTGACCGGCACTCCGTTGACTTCAAGCGCGAGGTCCTTGTTCTGAGCGTCGAGCGTGCGGGCTGCCAGTACGAGCCAGAGGCTTTCCTGCGTTGTCGTCTCCTTGTAGTGTGCCCTAAGCGCCATCACGATGTTGAACGCCTTTTGGAGTTGCGGTGTTGTCGCGCCGCCTTCGCCCATGAGCGCCAGCACGGCCGCCGCGTCGCGAAGCGCTGTGCCGTAATCGGTGCGGTTGGCCAGCGGCACTTGCTCGTCCGGGCTCGCAAGCGAGCGGAGCGCCGCGTTGAAGGTCAGCGCCGCGCGCTCTTTGTCGCCAAGCATGGCAAGGCCGGCGGCGAGCTGCGCCTTTGCGATGGGAGTCGAGAACGCGTCGATCTTGGTGTCCGCGTAGTAGCGCAGATCGCCGAGCACGCTGCGTCCGGACCGTGCCAGCACATAGAGCGAATAGGCGAGCGTTTCGCCGCCGGTTTTGAAATCGCGGGCGTTGTTGACCGCGTTCTTCAGCCGGTCGAGGGCGATGTCGTAGTTCGTGTCGCGAACGGCGAAGCCCTTCTCCTTGGCGCGGGTCAGGAAGTCGCTCACGTAAGCCGTGAGCCAGATATCCTCGTAGGAAGGGCCCCAAAGGCCGAAGCCGCCGGTCGAGGATTGCATGTCGTAGAGGCGCACAATGGCTTTTTCGATGGCGGGCTTTGCCTTCGGCTCTTTGCTGAGGCGCGCGCGAGACGCGACCTCATCGTAATAGAGCAGGGGCAATGCGCGGCTTGTGGTTTGCTCGGCGCAGCCGAAGGGGTATCGGTCGAGCCCGAGAAGCAGGCCGGGTACGTCGAACGACGCGGTGCGGCTTGCCGTCACGGACACTTTCGCCGATGCCGGAACGAGGTCGCGGATCAACTCGGCGCCAACCCGCAACGAGCCCGTGGACGCAGCCAACAGCAGGTTCGTCTGGCGGCGCAGATTGGGCGCGGGCGGCTCGACCGGTATCGCATAAGTCCGCTCGATGGCGACGCCGCCAGGGCCGTTGAGTGCGAAGGTTACATGTGCGTCGCCAACGAAGGCGGCCCTGATGCCGATGGTCTGGCTGACACGCTTATTCAGGTCGAGCGTCAGCTCGCGCTCGGCCGGGCCGGTGACCTCGATGCCGCCGCCGGCTTTCGCAGTCAGCTTATAGGTGCCGGCCGGAGCTTCCACGTTCTCGATGCTGAGATGCATGTTCGAGCTGTCGCCCAGCATCAGGAATTTGGGCGTGGTTGCCTGCGCGACCACGGTGTCGCGCACGATTACGTCCTTTTCGCCATGGCCGAGTTTTGACGGCGTCCAAACCTGAGCGGCAAGCCGCATCGTGCCATTGAAAGCGGGCAGCGTAAATGTCACGCGCGCGTTGCCATTGGCATCGGTTTGCAACGGACCGGAATAGACGGCCAGCGGCACTTCCGCGAGCGGCCGGCCCGCCATTTCGAGCCCGCCTTCGTCGCCGCCGGAGCGGACCGCGCCGCGCACGCCTTGCATGCCGTCGATGAGCTTACCGTAGAGGTCGCGCATCTCAAGCCCGAGGCGGCGCTGAGCGAAGAAGTAGGCGCCGGGCTTGGGCGTCTTGTAGCGTGTGATGTTCAAGATGCCGAGATCGACGCCCGATATCACGAGCGTTGCATTCTCGCCCGCATCGAGGCCCGAGACGGCGGCCGATACCGTAACCGGGCCTGCCGGGCGCACGGAGGGCGGCGTGTCGAGCGCGACCGACAGGGTTCGCGGTTTCGTGTCGAGCGGGATCCACTTCGTGCCCACGGCGCGGCTCGGCATGCGCTTGGCCGCGCTATCCATGGGGCGGTAAGCGATGGCGGTGGCATAGGCGCCAGGTCCCCATGCGGGATCGACCTTGAAGCTTGCCGTGCCGCCGGACGCGGTGACCTTAATCATTTTTGTCGCCAGCACCCGGTCGCTCACGATAGCGACGAGCGCTTCGCCGGACATGCGCGGCATAACCTGCACCTTGATTTCGTCGCCGGGACGGTACGAGGCGCGGTCGAGTCCGACGTTCAAAATTTCGGGCGTGTCGGAGGCTTCCGAGGTGTACCAGCCCGCCGCGAACTTCAGGCTCGTCGCCGGGCCTTTGGCTTCGGCCGAGGCGATGTCGAGCCGGTACGTTCCGCTCTCGACCGGCGCCTTGATCCGGACCGTGCCAGAAGCTGGGGCGTCGAGCGTGCCTCCATCGGCGCGGCTTTCGTAAGTGACGCTCTCATAGGTCCAGCGGTTGTCGCGGCTATACCATTGGAACTGGCTTTCGATCCGCAACAGTTCCCACTTCAGGCCCGTCAATGCGGTCTGCTTGCCATCGGGCCCTATGCCAACCACCTCGAACTCGGCCGGCGCGCCCTCGTCCACGGAGCCATCGAAAAGCGGCTTCACACCGATAAAGCTCTTACCGGTATCGACCTTCATCGCGACTTTATCGGAAAGCGCCCGCCCGCTCGGCTCACGCAAGCGGATGGTTACGTCCGCGTTGAGCGCTTTTGAGGTTTGAGGCAGATCGGGCAGCGGGACCGGGAGCGAGGCTGCGCCCGTTGCATCGGTGTTCGGCAAAGCTTCGAGCTCTTTGCGAACGGTTGTGAATTTCTCGCTTTCCTGTCCGACGCGGAAGCCTGGGAAACCGCTGACCTCGTTCGTGGCGGAAATGACCACCTCGCCCTCAAGGCCGAGATTGGACGCCGGCGCGCCATAGAGGTAGCGGCTCGTCAGCGAAATCGTTCCGGGCGTGTTTGCCGAAATCGTTGGCTGCGTGGCGGCCAGCTTCATTTCAAGCCGTTCCGGCACATAATCCTCGACCAGGAACGTCTTCTCATAAAGCGACGCGCCTTTGGGATCGGTGTAGGCGGCAAGGCGCCACGAGCCGGTCATTGCCGTGTCCGGCAAAGTAATTTGCCAGCTCCGGCCGCCATTGCCCTGATCGGCAAGCGCCTGGCGCTTGTCCTCCACGCCGTCGGGACGGTACAGCTTCAAAATGAGCGGCGTTCCGGGAACCGCATTGGCCGCGGCGTCGCGCAGGAGCGCTGTGACATAGACATTTTCGCCCGGCCGGTAAACGCCCCGCTCGGTGAACACCATCGCGTCGAGCGGCCCTGGAGGCGTGCGTCCGCCAACGCCGCGATCCGACAAGTCGAAAGCCTGCTTTGTGATGTCGAGGAAGCCGTAATCGTTATCGGCGCCGCGGGCGACGACGATTGCCGGCGCTAGTCCGCCGGTGCCGTGCGACAAGCCCGCTGCGAAAAGGGCCGCGCCTTCGTCGTTGGTCTTCACTGTGCCGAGGACTTCATTGTTGCGGGCTACGAGGCGGATTTCCGCATTCGCGACCGGCTCAGCCGTGGCCAGCGAGCGCACGTATACATGAACGCCATCGGCGCCGGAAAACGCGGTAAGACCGAGGTCGGAGACGACAAACCATTGCGTCGCCTTCGTACTGTAATCCTCGCTGTCGCTGTTATCGCTGCTTTCGTTTGCTTCCGAAGATTTTGCGTTCTCGTCGGCTGCGCTCGCGGCAATGATATAAAGGCCTGGTTTCAGGTTCGGCAAAAGCGTGTCGACTGGGAAAGCGGTTGTGACCTCTTCGTTGAGCTTCGAGGCAACCGGCATTGTGCCCGACCAAAGCTTCTCGCCCTTCTGGTCCGAAATCTGCTTCAGCTCGTATGTTTGAAGCTGCTGCTCGAAACTCCCGTCGAGCACCTCGGCCGCCAGCCGCCGGTCGCCGATACGGTAGATCGACGCCTTCACAAGCTTGGTGTTGATGCTGATAACCGGGATGCCCTGCTGGCCGATCCTCGGCAGTACGTAATTGCGTCCGGACATGCGCACGGACGGCGAGCGGTCGCGAATGTAGACGGTCAGATCCACCTCTTTGGGCAGGAGATCGTCTTCCGTGGAGGGAATGCCGCTGCGGACCTTCACTTCGTAGCGCTTGCCATGAATGAGGTCCGTCACGCAGAGCTGCGCGCCGTTTACGCGGACAGCGGCCGGCTTCTCACCGTTGACGGTCACGTAATTGGCGAAATCGACGCGGCCTTTGGCGAGATTGTCGGAAAATTGTACGCAAATCCGGGGCGAGTTCGACTCATTGTCCGATGTATAGTCGAGCATGCGGAAGCCGTGCTCGTTGAAGGCTTGGTCGTAGGCTTCCTGAACGTCCGGGTCGGGCGCAAGGGCGAGGCTTGCCTTATACAGCCGTAGCGCCGGCCGCCATTGATTGCGCATGCCGAGGCTTTCGGCGATGACGGCAAGCGCTGCCCCCTGCTCCCCAGGCGTCTTGCTGCGCGCATAGGCGAGGTATGCCGACGAGCCGGCGTTTCTCGCGAAGGCGAACTTCTCGTTCGATTTTTCCGTGTCTATGGCAAGATAGGCGCGCGCGAGCTTAAGCCAGGTTCCCCCATTGTTCTTGTCGAGAAGCGCGGACGAGGCAAAATAGCCGGTCGCCGCACGATAATCCTCAGCCACGATGGCCTTGTCGCCGTCCGCGAGCCAGCCCTTCGCATCTTTGCCTTTGGTGGACCAAGTGGCGTTGAGCGTATTTTCGAACGATTGGGCCTCGCTGACGACGAATTCGTCGATAAGCGCGCTTCGCGGCTGGGCGGGAGCGGCTCCGGTGAGGGAGGCTGTCACGAATAGTGCAAAGAAAATGCGGGCGATCAACGGCATAGCACCAACTCGGGCTTGAGGGGTTCATCGAATATTTAGCTTCTAGATTGGCGTCAGAATTGGGGCCGCCGCAAGGCGGCAAACGCCGCGAACCATGGCCATTTGGGGGACAAAGATGGAAGATTCTGTGTTGGTATGCGGAAAGTAAATCCGGCGGCTCAGTTTGATAACGCGCCGCTGTTGACAACCCGGCGCTCTGGCCGTTAGAGCGGCAAGCGCCGCCTCGCGATGACGGTGCGTCCGATTAAACGCACAATGCTCTAAGGCGGGCTGAAACAACGGACGGGATCGTTAAAATGAGGCGTACGGGCGCGGCTTTTTTTGCTGGTGCGGCTATGGCAGGGCTCGCTTTTGGCTCCGCTTTGGCTCAGTCACAGGATGACAACGCTTACATAGCTAGGACGCCAATTTCCGGGGTGCCGCAAATACCGTACAGCGCATGGACCGAAGCACAGCAGAAAACCATCTTCCCACGGGTCGATGGCTTCTGCCGGTTCCTCTGCTTGGACAAATATAACAATGCATCTTTTCCTAATAAGGCGGCGGCGGAGCGAGCGGCGACGGAGGCAAAAGTTTGCCTTGGCGCCTGCATCGTCAATCATTTGCCGCTGGATTACCCCAATTTGATCGTTTTGGCGCGGCAGCTTCGCGCCGATTTCGCAAGGGCAAAAGAGCTTGGCTCAACCATAACTTGGCCGCTGCCGGGCAGCTGATTGCGGATGGTCCACGCCCAAGTACATGCCATACGCCAATCGTCCTGTCTTAAAGCCGCACGCCACGTCTGACGAGCTGGAACGCGAGTAGAGGCCCCTCACATGAAGCGCAAATTGCGAATCTTGGCCGCCGCGATACTTTTGCCGGCGGCGATGGCTCCGGCCGCTGAGGCGGGCGAGTTCGTCCTCGCCGGCATTTGCATGCCCCTCACATCGCGATTTACGAAGTGCATCGATGGCAAGGTCGCGGAGTGCGTCCGCACACGAAGCATGACATGCAAAACCCGGCTGACCTGCACGCCCACGAGCCAGAGCTGCGATCTGCCCGCTTTCATGAAGCAATAAGCGCCTTGCCCCATCCCGGCCGGGGCAAACTCCGTCCTTGCCACCGCCGCAAAGGTTGCTCATAGGATCGCCAAGCAATTACAATCGGTGATGTATGAGCCTTTATCGCGGTTTTCTCACGGTCGGCGGGCTGACGGCGCTGAGCCGGGTCTTCGGTTTTGTGCGCGACGTGCTGCTGGCCGCCGTGATGGGCACGGGCTGGGTGGCCGACGCGTTTTTCGTATCGTTCCGTTTCCCCAACCTGTTCCGGGCGCTGTTCGCGGAAGGCGCCTTCAATTCGGCCTTCGTGCCGTTGTTCTCGAAGCGTCTGCACGCGGAGGGCAGGGAAAGTGCGCGCAGTTTTGCCGAGCAGGCGCTGGCGATTTTGTTCGTAGGCGTGACCGCGACCGTGATCCTGGCCGAAATCTTCATGCCCTATCTCGTGAAGGCAATTGCGCCCGGCTTTAGCGCAAACGCGGAGAAGTTCCGGCTCGCTGTGCTCCTCACCCGCATCACCTTCCCTTATCTCATCTGCATGTCGCTTTTGGCGCTGATTGCCGGCATCTTGAACGCGCTCGGCAAGTTTAGCGCCCCGGCCGCGACGCCCGTGCTGCTCAACCTTGTCCTCATCGCGGTAACGCTATTCGCGGCGGCGAGCGGCTTCTGGGATCAGCCGGAGGCCGGCATCATCCAGGCCTGGGGCGTGGCGATTGCCGGCTTCGCGCAACTTTTCTACGTGGCCTATGCCGCGCGCGGGCTCGGCATGGACCCCGGCTTCCGCCGGCCGCGCCTTACGCCCGACATGCGCCGGCTGCTCATTCTTGCGGTGCCCGGCCTCATCACCGGCGGCATAAACCAGGTGAATATCTTTATCGGCACCATGATCGCCTCGCTGCAGGCGAGCGCGGTGTCCTTTCTCTATTATGCCGACCGCATCACCCAGCTTCCGCTCGGCATGGTCGGCATCGCCATCGGTGTCGTGCTGCTGCCCACGCTGTCGCGCCATCTCGCCGATCACGACGAGGCGGGCGCCATGGCGAGCCAGAACCGCAGCCTCGAATTTGCGCTGATGCTAACGCTGCCCGCCGCCGTCGCGCTTGTCATCATCCCCAAGCAAATCATCCTCGTGCTGTTCCAGCACGGCACGTTCACGGCAAACGACACGGTTCAAGTCTCCGCCGCCCTCGCCGCTTATGCCTGCGGCCTGCCGGCCTATGTCATGAACAAGGTGTTCCTGCCGGGCTTCTTCGCCCGCGAGGACACCGCCACGCCGATGTGGTTCGCGGGCGCCTCGGTTGCGGTGAATATCGCCGGCTCGCTCATCATGTTTCCGATGTTCGGCCATGTCGGCATCGCGATTGCGACTTCGCTTTCCGGCTGGACGAACGCGATCCTGCTTTCGACCACGTTGATACGCCGCGGGCATTTCCGCTTCGATGCCTCGCTCCGCCGCCGCGCGCCGCTACTCGTGCTCGCGAGTATCCTGATGGGCGCGGCGCTTTATGGCGCCAATCTCGGCCTCGCGAGCTTTTTCGAGGATGGGAAGGGCGGGCTGATGCATGCGGCGGCGCTCGCCGCGCTGGTGGGCGCCGGCGCGGTCGCCTATGCGGCGGCGGCGCAGATCACGGGCGCAATGCGGCTGTCCATGCTGCGCCGGGCGTTTTCGGGGGCTTAGCCTCGTTCGTTACTTTCCGCGTCTTCTGGCCATGTGGAAGACAGGGCAAAGATTTCGAAAATCGACCTCCCTTTCGAGATCAGGAGAGTGCTGTCATTCACCGTCGTTCGGTCGATTTCCAGAGCTGAAAGCTGTATTGGTTGTCTCGCCCAAGGGTTAGAAACAAAAAGACCCTGACACCGGGCGAAACTCCATGGACACATTCGGCTCACTCCGATCACCGCGCTCACCCGAGTATTGCTTGCTCCCCTTAAACTGTGCCAAAGACCGTTCGGTTGCCTTCCGTCTTCATAATAGTTGTGGCCGTTAATCCTGAAAGACCTCACAACTTCGGTGCCAAAAAGAGCGTCAATGAAGTTATCGTAGCTTGAGAACTCCAACGTGTTGATCGCGACAACGAAGGGAACATCTAGGCTACTATATTCATTCGCCTTTTTCTCGATTGCCCTTTTTATCGAATTGTGGACTTTCACCCAGCCACCTTCAGGGGCAAGTGTGCCTATGGATCGTGCGCCTAATCCTGTTCCAGGTTGGCTTCGCCGGAATGGCTCAATCTCGAAGAGTAGGCCGCTTTCAGAATATTCCCAAAGCGAAGCCTGCCCTTTTTCGATCTCACTTAGCCCAGAGAGCCAACGAGCCAGCGATTGCCGCAGTCTCCTTAGGGACAGTGGTTGAGTTGGTCGTCCATAATATCTCACTCCGAGAAGGAAGTCTGGTGACTCGACGCAATCTATTGCTTCTATCGCCGCGTTTAGCCTCTTTTCTTCGGCGGAAGAGGCGCTGGAACGTCCGCTCGCGGTGGCAGCCTCTAGATAAAATCGCGTTCCACAAGGTGCTTGCACAAGAAAGTCCTGGGAATGATTGCTACCCTCGATCGGAGGCTCCACCGCGATTATCGTGCAACCCGATCTAATGAGAAGCTCATGGAGAAACAGTTCGAAAAACGCACCGAGATGAGCAACGTCATTGGACAAGCGAAATCGAGCTACCAGCTGATCCCGATGTTCGACCGGATACCGAGATAGCATGTCTTCCACCAACTGACGGACTGCAGCCGCTGCGGGCCGAGACGAGGTGTTTAGATATTCAAAGGCGGGGACGATGTGGCTCGCTGGATCAGGTGACGCGCGGCTAGTCCTGTCAAATGCGGTCATGTGTGTCCCTCTCGAATCAAATTCAATTAGGCAATAATAATGAGATCAACGGAGAATTGGTAATCGGCGCCAAGCGTTCTCCAATGCTTAAAGGCAAAAACCCCGCTATTTCACCGAGGCGAAAAACGCCACCATATCGTTCAGCACCGGCGGGCCGCGAAAGTTGATCCAGCTCAGCGCGCCCGCGATCCAGAGGTGATCCACGCCGGGGTAGACGATGCTCTTGACCGCGCCGCCCTTTTCCCGGATGCGCGCCTCCAGCCGGTCGAGGTTATAGCGTTTCACTGCGGTGTCCGCATCGCCGTAAAGCAGCAGCATGGGCGGCTGCGTCCCGTCGATGAACGTGGTGACCTGCATGGCGGGGTAATGTTCGGGCGGCCCGAACATATCGATCAGATCGGGATCCTCGGGCGTGAAGGCGTAAGGGCCGGCGAGGCCTGCGAAGCCGCGCACGACGGCGCTCCTGTCCTTGCCCTCGCGCGCGAGGTAAGACGGATCGGCTGCGAGAAGCGCCCCGATATGCGCGCCCGCCGAATGGCCCGCAACGAAGATGCGATCCCGGTCGCCGCCGTAATCTCCGATGCGATTAGAGACCCAGGCGAGCGCCTTCGCGCCGTCCTCGACGAAGGCCGGAAAGCGCACGGCCGGATATTTGCTGTAATCGGGGATCGCCGCGATATAGCCGCG
>JBKQIH010000154.1:0-18018 GCA_052148445.1 Rhodomicrobium sp. | reverse complement strand
GCCTTCGTCGAACGCTAGAGCCTATCCGCTTTCGATGGTATCGAAAGCGGTCTCTACGTCTTTGTTTTTCCGTGCTTCTTACCGGAAAACCGCTTCACACCCACGGGCCGGGCCCGAGGGCATGCTTTTCCGGAAGCACTCTAATAGGCCAATGGCGGGGCAATCCGCCGGCAGGCCCCTTGAAAAATTGCGCGAAGCTTGCAAGGTGTGCGGACACCCCGCGCTCGCGGCGCAAGCAGGTTTTTTCATGACATCCGCAACGAAGACGAAATCGAAGCCGAAGAAGGCGATTATTTCATATCAAGGCGAACCCGGAGCCAATTCGCATATCGCTTGCAGCAATCTTGGCATCCCGCTGGACCCTCTCGCCTGCGCAACCTTTGAGGATACCATCGCCGCCGTGCGCAGCGGTGCCGCGCGTTATGCGATGATCCCGGTGGAGAATTCGGTCGCGGGCCGCGTCGCCGATGTACACCATCTCCTGCCAAATTCCGGCCTGCATATCGTTGGCGAGCATTTCGAGCGGATTTACCATCAGCTCATGGCGCTGCCGGACGCGACGCTCAAAACCGTTAAGACCGTGCACAGCCACACGCACGCGCTCGGCCAATGCCGGACGGCGATCCACGCGCTCGGCCTAAGGCCGGTGGTCGAAGCCGACACCGCGGGCGCGGCGCGCATGGTTGCGGAGGACGGCGATCTCAGCAAGGCGGCCATCGCATCGAAGCTTGCTGCCGAGATATACGGGCTTCGCATTTTGCAAAGCGATATCGAAGACGCCCAGCACAACACCACGCGCTTTTTGCTCCTCGCCAATGAGCCGGAGGTGCCGCCTGCCGGCAACGGCCCGGTGCTGACCACGTTCGTTTTCCGCGTGCGCAACGTTCCCGCCGCCCTTTATAAGGCGCTCGGCGGCTTCGCCACCAACGGCGTGAATATGACGAAGCTCGAGTCCTATCAGCTCGAAGGCAGCTTCAATGCAACCATGTTCTATGCCGATGTAGAGGGTCATCCGCAGGAAAGGCCGTTACAGCTCGCGCTTGAGGAACTGGAATTTCATACTGCGGAGCTGATTCTGCTCGGCACCTATCCGGCGAGCCCTTTCCGGCAGACGCTCAAGCGGCAAAACGGAGATGAGGCAGAGGCGCCGCGCGCCCGCACCGCGTCCTGAACCATCGCCACGTCAACCGCGCAGCAGTAGCTTCGCGCTATCGCCGGAGGTAGTATGTCTTAAGAATAATCAAGCCAAAGACAACGCCGCCAAGTAGAAGTGCAAGCCCCAATGCTTCTGGAATGAGTGGATCCATGGTTCTTACCCTTTGTTCTCTATTCCCCTTTAATGCCACAACGGCGGGGTGCTGCAAAGGGTCGCCGTGCTTTGCTTGGTATTAGGGTTAAGGCAGAAGCACAATTTAATATGCTTTGCTTGCAAACTCGTTGCGCCCCCGATTGCCGTTATCCCGGAAGCCGCTCGCGGCTATCCGGGATCGTTACGAACGCCTCCGCCCTTTACGATCCCGTGTCTGCAGAGCACCGCCACGCGCTGCACTGCGCACGGGATGACGGTAATGGGGGGGCGCAGCTGCATTGCGCACCGCAGCGCACGAGGGATGACAGTTAACGGGTGCCGAGGACGCCGTTCGCGAAACTCCGTATGAGCGAATACGCAATCGAGATCGCCGGTGGCACTTCCAGCCCTTCTGGGTGCTGGCCCGCGAGCATGCTCGCCGCCTCCTCGCGGCTGAACCAGCGTGCGTCAGCAAGCTCGGATGCGTTAACCGCTAGCTCCTCGTTCATCGCCTCGCCCCAGCAGCCGATCATGAGCGAGTGCGGAAACGGCCAGGGCTGGCTCGCTATATAGCGCACCTCGCCGACTTCGATCCCGGTCTCCTCCTTGATCTCGCGGCGCACGGCGTGCTCGATGTCGTCGCCCGGCTCCACATAGCCTGCAAGCGTGGAGTAAAGCTTCTCCGGGAAGCGATGCTCGCGTCCCAGAAGGCAACGCCCGCCGCGCGTGACGAGCATGATAACGGCCGGGTCCATGCGGGGATAGGTGTCGAGGCCGCAAGCGCCGCAATGGCGGCGCCAGCCTCCATCGTGGGAACGGATGTGGCCCCCGCAACGGGCGCAGCAGCGATTGACCGCATGCCAGGCCATGATCGCGCGCGCCTGCGAGGCAACCAGCAACTCAGCCTCGCTCAGCACACCTTGCATCGCAAGCGAGCGCAAGTCGACAAGCGGCTTCAACTCTTCGAGCGCGGCCGTGGCCTGCACCAATTGCAGCGGCTGGAAATTGCATGTGAAGACGGGCGCGCCAGACTCTTCCTCGCCGAGGAACACATACTCGGCGGGTTTAGCGATCGCCTGCACATCGTGCTGGGTCATCCAGCGAAGCTGCGCGCCGGAGCGGTCAGCCTGGGAGATAATTGGAACTCTGAGGTCGAAAAGCGGCAGCACTTTCGCTCGCGGGTCAGCACGGGCCACGCCGATGTAATTGGCGTCGGCGCGCTTTTCGCTGAAGCGCTTCAGGCCGGTTTCCGCGGAGAGTTTAGGCGGTGTGATTGGAGTGCGCATGCAGACGCCGGGAAGGTAGGGGTTAGAAAGCGCGTACCTTAGCGTTAAAGTTTCCGTAAAGATACAGTTTCAACGCGATGGTTCTCGCCCTTGCTCAATATGAGGTTGGCTCGCTGACGTGTGGGCAGGATGTTCTTTCTCAAGTTGACGAGGTTGATCGACCGCCACAGCTTGAGTGCCTGCGCAATCGCCTGCTCGCGCGTGAGCTTCGAATAGCGGTAGAAATAGGCGTCCTTGTCACGGAAGGCCGTCTGCCAGAGGCGCAGGAAGCGCGTCACGTACCATTGCTCGATGAGATGGGGGGCGGCGTCGATATAGATGGAAAAATCGAAGAAATCCGAAACGAACGGGACCGCCTCGCCGTGTCTCGGCAGCTTGGCGGGTTGCAAGACATTCAATCCCTCTACGATCAACACATCGGGCCGGTCGACGACGATCTTTTCCCCGGGGACGATGTCGTAGGAAAAGTGAGAGTAGACCGGGGCCTCCACATTTGAGCGGCCCGCTTTGACATCGGCAACAAAATGCAGCAAGCGCGCCTGGTCGAAGCTTTCGGGAAAACCCTTCCGGGCCATCAGCCCGCGCCGTTCTAGCTCGGCGTTCGGAAGCAAGAAGCCGTCGGTTGGGACCAAATCCACACGCTGATGGGCGGGCCAGCGCGCGAGAAGTTCGCGGAGCACGCGTGCGGACGTGCTCTTGCCCACGGCGACACTGCCTGCGATGCCGACGATGAACGGCACCTTGTCTCCGGCCTTATTAAGAAACTTCGTCGTGGCGGAATGCAGAAGCTGCGCCGCGCGGACATAGTAGTTCACGAGTTTAGAGACCGGAAGGTAGATGTCCGTAACTTCGTCTTGGTTGATGCGCTCGATAAGACCTGACAGCCGCGACAGGTCCTCTTCGGTGAGCGTCAAGTGAACGCCGTTCCGGAGCTCGGACCATTCGCTGCGGCTAAATGTACGGAAGGGCGATGCCGCGGGCTCCAATGCCGGGCGCGGATCGAACTCCAGGACCTCTTGCAAGCTCATGACACACCCCCGCTTTGCGGCCGCGATGCCTTTTCAGCATGTCCCGATTGCGACATTCTTCGATCCAGCTCGCCCAACACTGACTCCAACGAAAGGTTGCGCGCTTCCAGCAGCACAAGTAGATGGTAGATAAGATCGGCCGCTTCGCTTTGCAGCTTCTCGCCGCTCTCGCTCACTGCGGCGATGATAGTCTCCGCCGCCTCCTCGCCAAGCTTCTTGGCACAGGCCGCGACGCCCTTATCCAATAGCGATTTCGTATAGGATGCGCTAGCGGTGGCGGAGCGGCGCGCGGCAATCGTCGCAGTCAGCCGTGCCAGAGTGTCGTCACTCATGCGATAGCCCCTCGGGCACTGTCACCTGCCGCCATCATTATCGAGCGGCGGCTTTTGATCAAGGCGAATCTATGTTCGCGAGCAGGAGAAAAGTCTTAGAAAGCTCGTGTAGCGCTTGCTTTGCCTTAGGTCAAAGTCGCGTTTGAAATAATCACAGCCGCGTGCGCGCGCTAGGTCATTGGCGGACTTAATTTCTGAGCCGGCGCCACCGCCGTGCGGAGCCTCCAGCGAAAAGGGCGCCCGAGGGCGCCACTTTTGCACCGGTAAATGTGTACGGTTACTTCAAGGGCTCGTAGATCGAACCGAAATGATAGTTTACACCGCCTCGAACCGTATTCAGCTCGGTATCCTTTGTGCGGACGTAATAGCCCGTGCCGTCGGTAGCGTTGTCATTGCCAAGTTCGATGAATTGATATTCGGCCTTGAAGGACCACGCGGGGGCAAATTGGTACTCAACGCCGCCTCCGAGAACGTATCCGGTCTTCATGCCGTCGTCTTTGTAAAGGCCAGGACGGTTTGGCCCTGAGTCGTTGAATTCGTTATCCTTGTCGCCATAGGCGAAGCCGCCGGTGAAATAGGCGAGCGTTGGCCCGAAGGCGTAGCCAACACGGCCGCGGACCGTACCGAAATCGTCGATGGACCGGCTGTGGATTTGGTTGTCGACGGTCCCGTTACTCCAGGTGATGGTGCCATTGCGGGAGTGGTCGATGTCCGAACCTTGGAAATCGGTTTCGATGCCCAGTACGAGGTGAGGGCTCAATCCGAAGGCGCCCTGCCAATTATAGCCGATCTGGCCGCCTCCAAAACCGCCATCGTCTTCTATGCCGCCGTGTCTATCGTGGCCGTCGAAAGCATAGCCGCCGTTTACACCGGCGTAGAAACCGGTCCAGGTCGCGACCGGTACGAAAGGTCCGTCTTTATATCCGCCTACGGGTCCGATGGGGCCGGAGTAGACATCGGCCGCACCCGCCGGAAAAGCTGCCAAGGCAAGCGCGCTCACCAGCGCCAGACCCGGGACTGACTTACGAATAGTCATGCTTAAGTTCCCATCTCTTTGTGTGCCCCACATCGGCACTTAAAGAGCGGCTTGCGGCGATTGCAAGGCAAGATGGTAGCCGCATAGGGGATAACTATGCTGCTGTGACCGGAAAGCTATGACTTGTAATCGTGTGTGCCGGCGTTACAAGCAAGCGCCGCTCGAAAGATATCGCCCAGGCTTACCGATTCGGTCCGTGCTTGGGCTGGAGACCTCGTTGAACTCCGTGCGCCAGCAGCCTAATTTCGTTTGGACAGGCCCGGGTCCAATCAAGGTGGTTCATGGCATCGGCTCAACGTCCGTACCTTACTTATTCATTGCTGGTGGTGCTCAGCGCTGTCTTCGCTCTTGAATTGGCTTTTGGCGTTGCGCCTCCTGCAAAAACGCTGACGCCCGCCATCCAAACTCTCATCGCAATGGGTGGCCTGAACAAGAACCTCGTTTTCGACGGCGAATGGTTCCGGCTGGTATCGGCAATATTTCTTCACGCCGATCCTGCTCATCTCATCGGAAATGCCGTCGTATTTTTTTTCGCGGGACGCGCTCTTGAGCGCATGACCGGCTGGGCTGCGCTCTTAATTGTTTTCGGGTTGAGCGGCCTTGGCGGATCGCTAGGATCGCTGGCGTGGAACGGGCAGATCGCGGTCGCGGCCGGGGCCTCGGGCGCGATCCTTGGCGTGTTGGCCGCCGCGCTGATTTGCACCCGCCGCATGCCGGCGGGAAGGGCCCGCAGAAACGCC
This sequence comes from Rhodomicrobium sp., assembly GCA_052148445.1. GTDB lineage: Bacteria > Pseudomonadota > Alphaproteobacteria > Rhizobiales > Rhodomicrobiaceae > Rhodomicrobium. The sequence goes on along the minus strand of JBKQIH010000154.1, from coordinate 12,308 downwards.
AGGATCTGGCTAGTATTGGTGCTCGTTCTGGCACTCGTTCCTGACCCCACCGCCAGCCGGCTCACCATCGTCGACTTAGGAGCGCATGCGGGCGGCGCACTTTCGGGGATGCTCGCCGGCATCTGGATTGTCGCGATCTGGCCAAAGGACAGTGCCGCGCCGCCAAGGGCAATTGCTTGGGGAGCCGTGGCGTGCCTTGCGCTTTTTGGCGGCTCGGCGATTTGGACCGCGGGCCATTACAGAACTGAGATGCACCTGTACAGCGCGGAAGCCTATTTTATAAATAAGGATTATAATCGTGCCGCCGGGCAATATAGCGTAGCGATACTGCGCAATTCTCAGAATGCTCCTGCCTATTTTGGCCGCGCCTTGTCGTTCCAGCAGGAAGGGCAAGTGCAAAATGCCATCGCCGATTTCCTGAAGGCGATTGAACTTACCCCTGAAGACTACCGGATGCATCTCGCTCTGGGCGGGCTTTATTCCGATCTCGGCGATCAAGCGCGAGCGAACGGCTACATCGCCGAAGCCATCCGGCTGCAACCGCATAGCCACCTTGCTTATATCTTACGCGGAATCATGAAGCACCGGCTCGGCCGGAGCGGCGAGGCGATTGCCGATTTCGACAAGGCCACGGAACTCAGTCCCAAAGAAGCGGACAGCTATAACTCCCGTGCCTTTACTTATTTGGCGATGGGAAGGCCCGCCGAGGCCCTCGCCGACATAAGAACGGCCTTGGCCCTCTCGCCTGCCGATCCAGCGATCCTCGATACCGAGGGGCATATCTTCCTGGCGCTCGGCCGGCCGAGAGACGCGATCCGCAGCTTCGATGCCGTATTGGAAGCCCCGAACGGAAAACAATACGCCGCAAGCTTCTTCGGCCGGGGTATGGCCTACGAGGAGCTAGCGATCAAGACACTTGCCGTCCGGGATTACAAATCGGCGCTGAACATCAAGGCCTGGGACATCGAAGAAAAGGAGGCTCAGCAAAAAGCGCGCGAAAGGCTGCAGGCTTTGACGGCCTTGCCTGCGGCGGCGAACTAGTCGCTTGCACGGCAGGAAAGCGAGGACCGATCCTTCCACGAGGAGTTGGCGCAAAGCCTCGACATTGACTAAGATCGACCGGAGAGGGAAGCCAAGCGGCAGGGGCAGAAGGCGAGTTCCATGACAACGGCGGCCGGCAATCCGGGGCGCACGATACTTTTCGTGAATTGGGCGCATGCGCTCGATCATTTCGTGTTGTTGATCTTCCCGACCGCGGTGATCGCCATCGCGGCGGATCTCCACCGCGACTATGGCGACCTGATCCCGCTTGCGACCGGCGCGTTCGTGGCGTTCGGCCTCTTCGCGCTGCCCGTAGGCTGGCTCGCGGACCGCTTCGGCCGGCGGGTCTTGATGAGCTGGTTCTTTTTTGGCTATGGCGCCTCCTGCCTTCTCGTCGCGGCGTCGGCGAGCCTGCCGACCATGGCGGCTTCGCTTCTCTTACTCGGAATTTTCAGCGCGATCTATCACCCCATCGGCAGCGCGATGATCGTGGCGAATGCCACAAAACTCGGGCGTTCGCTCGGTATTAACGGCGTGTGGGGCAACATGGGCGCGGCGCTCGCGTCGGGCACCGCAGGGCTGCTGGCTTCCTTCTTTGGCTGGCGCGCGGCATTTATTGTGCCGGGCGCGGTGCTCATCGCCTCGGGCCTTGCCTTTGTACTGCTGGTCAAAGACCAGGGCGCCAGCGTTAAAAAGCCGGCGGTCAGCCACACATTCCGCGCGAGCCGCAGGCATTTGATTGCGCTCGTCGCGGTCTTCATGGCCGCAATTCTCTCGGGCGGCCTCACCTTCAATATCGTCACCATCTCGATGCCGAAAATCATCGACGAACAGTTCGGCGTCCAGCTTCCATTGGCCGCGACAGGCGGGCTCACCACCGCGATCTTTTTTTGCGGTGCGCTCACTCAAATCCTTGTTGGGCGTCTCATCGACCGCTTCGAATTACCTTCGCTTTTCGCCGGCCTCGCGATTTTGCAGCCGGTGGGATTGCTGCTCGCGGCAAATACGACTGGCGTGCCCATGGCGGCTGGGCTCACGCTCGTAACCGCGGCGATATACGGGCAAATCGTGATCAACGACGCCATGGTCGGGCGCTACGTGCCGGACGAATATCGCAACCGAGTGTATTCCTTGCGCTTTTTCATAGGCTTCACGGCGGGCGGGCTTGCGGTCCCCATGATCGGCATGTTGCGCGAGCTTGGAGGTTTTCAGGCCGTTCTGCTCGTTTCGGGCGCAATCGGCGCGGTGATCTTTGCGAGCGCACTTGCGGTTTGGGCGCTCACACGCGGCCGGCTGCACGCAGTGCCAGCGCCTGCGGAGTGATGGGTAAAGACTCGCGAGCGCAAGTTGTTTTTTTATTTTCCTGTGTTCAAAATAACACAGGGCCTGCATCATGCGGACAAAGCGCAACGTATTGATATATAGTGTCTTTTCCTTAAGCGGATCGGAAATGCCGGCTGGCCGGAGCGATGCGGGGCTCCATTGCGCGGCACGCATAAGCTGCTACGATCACGTGGGGCAAAGCAGCGAGCATTGGACGGGGACATCCCATGAAGAAACGTTGTGCCGGCCTTCTTGGCTTGGCGTTGACAAGCGCGCTGGCGCTTCCGGCAAATGCCGCCGATTGGTATGGCGGCCCCGCCGGCTACAAAGATGTGCCTTATGTGCCGGTGACCTGGGCCGGCTTTTACGCCGGCGTGAGCGCGGGCTACGGCTGGGGTGCGAACAGCGATCAGCTCGCCTATGCCGACACTACTGTCAGCCCCCCTGTCACGTTTGGCGGATTGTCGCCATCGGGCGGATTCGGCGGCATCCAGCTTGGCTACAATTGGCAGGGGCTCTTCGGATTGCATCCGAACCTCGTACTTGGCATTGAGGCCGACATACAAGTTGCGGCAATCGATGGCAGAGCCACTGACATCGGAGGCGATAGCTTCAAGTCGAGGCTTGAAGATTTCGGTACCGTCCGCGGCCGCATTGGCTACTCTTTCGGTCAGACCCTTGCCTACTTCACAGGCGGTTTTGCTTACGGCAGCGTCAACAACCAGGCGAGCATCAACAACGCCAACAGCGGTCTTTATGGCGCCGATTTCGCAACCAACCCGTCTGCGACGGGCTATGTGCTGGGCGGCGGCCTGGAATACAAAATCAACCCCTCCTTGTCGGTTAAGGGCGAGTATCAATACATCAACCTCGGGCAGAACGGCCCGGCCGATACCCTGCTTCCAGCCGGGCCATATGCCCTGGCGGGCGGGACGGTTCGCGACGACGCCTTCCACACTTTCCGCGCCGGCATTAACTGGTTCCCATTCACCGCATATGCGCCTCTGAAATAGCCAGTCCCCATCTGGCCCGCGGAGCGGCGCCTTCTGGGCGCCGTTTCTGTTTGGCGATCTGCCGGGACGGGGATGGAAGCCGCTTTCTTGGGGCAAGGCCGGATCGAAGCTCCCGAAGACGTTGCAGTTCCCGCGCCGCCGTGGTAGCTCGCATCGAAATCGCGTGCCCGGAGCGGCCGCCCGCATTCGCGCCTGCGGATTCTCAATCACAAAAAAGCGGAGATCGATACCATGACCGAAACCAACGGAACGAATGGCGGCAACATTCCTCATCCGGGAGATAGCTCCCTTGCACCACAGGTCAATGTTCTAGGGCAATACATCAAAGACCTTTCCTTCGAATCTCCCGACACCGACCGCTTTTTCCGCGGCCCAGGCAAAAACCCGAACCTTCAGCTCAATTTCAACGTGCAGGTCCGCCGCCTGCAAGAACCCGCCTATGAGGTTGCGCTCTCCCTTGAAGGCGAGGCCCGCAGCGACGATGGCGTGCTTTACAATGTGGAGCTCATCTACGCCGGCGCGTTCGCTTTGAGGAACCTGCCGCAGGAAGCGATCCATCCGGTGCTGTTCGTCGAATGCCCGGCGCTGCTCTTTCCGTTCGCGCGGCGTCTCGTCGCCGATCTGACGCGCGAAGGCGGGTTCCCGCCGCTGCTGCTCGACCCCATCGATTTCGGCGGCCTCTACCGGCGCCGCGCCGAGACGGGCCAGCAGCCCACCATCACCGATTAAAACGGGGGCAGGCGACGGCGTGACCGGACAGCCTCCGGCCGCCGCGTTCCTCGCCGGCGCGCATCGCTTTTGCCCCTTAAGCTGCTTACGACTTCCGTACAAGATCACAGCTACTCCGCCCGCTTCGATGGCGATTGCTTGAAGCGCAAGCTTGCCGGAAAGCGCCTTGCCGAAGTCTTAAGGGTGTCAAGCTGTTGATTTGATTGCGTAAAACGAACGGCTGGCGCAGGGCCCAGCCGGGCTGTTGTGCCCGTATAGGGTTAATTTCGAGATAGAAATATACTTAACGGACTTTTTCAATCGTGTTTTTGTAGGCGAAATCGCGAAAAATGCGGGCTTTATAGCGGCAAAGATCGTATTCGCCCCTCGCATTTACCCTCCCGGTATTAACCACGCCTTGGATGTACGAAACTATCCGTAGCCCACATGGACGTGATCGCTTCGGCGGGTTTGAGCGAACGTTCCTGGCTCGCCCAACGAATGCCCGGCGGCCGGTTAGGGTCCAGGCCATGTGGAAACGTTCACGGATTAATAATTGCGAGAATATTTTTTCACCGCCGGCTCCGAGTGAGGCTCATGCGTCAGCTGTCCGGGTAGGAAATCGGCCGCGATAAGGGTGCCATCGTTGTCTATGCAAATGCGTTTCCGGTAAGCCAACTTCTCGAAGCTGGCGCTATCACAAATTGTCCGTTACGAGATCCGGAAGCAGGCATCGTCGCCAGAGCAATTTCCGAGACCCGCCTCTTCCGCTTCCGGCCTGGTACAACCCTCGCGAGGTTGCACGGGCATCCAACGCAACAATGCATAAGCCTCGCAGCGCGGCACGGCGCAGGAAAAGCAGCGGCAGATACCAGCACTGTCTCCGCTCCGTGCGCTCCGCGATAGCCCGCGATAAGCCAGCGAATCCAGTGACAGCAGCCAGCACGATGAGGACGGCGGCGACGTAGCGTGTAAGCGTCCAGGGCCGTCCATGATGAGCGCGGATGCGGCCGTCACGATGCAGGCGGCGATGCGCACGGCCACAGCGGCGCTTGCCCTGGGAGACGCATGGGCTCCGGCAGGCGCCGCTGGCAAAAGAAGCCGCCGGAGGCATGCCGATGGTCAGGGCGTATGAACTTCGATGCCGCAGACTTCCTTTGCCGCCTTTGCAAGCCGCCGGTCGAAGCTGGCGAACCCGTCGCACCCTTGCGACTTCGCCAAATGCAGTGCATCGGCGAAATCCATGCCATTGAGCGTCCAATCCAACGCGGTGGCGGCCAGTGCGGCATCCTCTAGTGTCACGCGCGGCAACCCGGCGAAAGCCGCAAGCGCTTTGACGATTTCAGCCGGCGCAAAGCCATAGACGCTGCGCAGCACCCATTCGGTTTCGAGCAGAACCGTGGTGCAGACGAAGACGCCCTCGCCATCGATCAGCATCTTGGCCTGGGGCGATTGTTCGGGGTGATCGGCCGTGAGATAGCGGACCACGATTTTGGTATCAATCGCGAGCATGGCGCCGCCTTGCTTCGACAAGGATGCCGGCGTCCATTTCTTCGAGGGTTTTGGGCGGGCTGGACGCCTTAAGGGAGCCGAATACCTGGTCCGGGCTGCACGGCTCGAAGATAGGCGCAGGCTTGAGCAGCACACCCTCGGGTGTGTCTTCCACGATAAGGCGCGTCCCCGCGTCCCAGCGCCGCTGCTGCCGGATGGATTTGGGCAAGATCAACTGCCCCTTGGTGGAAAGTGTTACGGTCAGTTCCATCGGTCGCATCCACGCAAAGTAAGACAAAAGCAAGATAAGTGACATGCGCCTCGCTGGCAAGCGGGACTCCGCAGCTCCAGCAATCTGGCGGTTCGAGCGATGGGCCGGCGCCGGGCGGGAACGGCGGCTCATCCCGCACTCTCCGAAATCGGCCCGAAGTCCACACACGGCCTAATGCAGCAAATTTGTCCCATTGGCCGTTGCCGGCGCGATGGCCGCTATTGCCCAAGCCGCTTGCTGCACTGCCGGCGGCTTGGCCAGGGGAAGTTATCGAGGTACGCGCATAGGCGCTTTATCGTTAGGCGCCGCCGCCTGCCGGTCAGCGGATCGTTGACGGTTGCCGCCCGCAAACGGTATTGTTCTTAGAACGCGAACCTCCACAACCTGCACCCGCTGGGAGGGTACATGACCGCAAGCCCCGTCAGATATGTGAACGAAGAGGGCGTTGGCATTATTACGGTCGATAATCCTCCGCTGAATGTGCTGTCGCGCGCCGTGCGGGACGGGCTATTGCTGGCGGTGCGCGAAGCCGCAGCCGACAGATCCGCGAACGCCGTCGTCCTCGCAGGCGCGGGCAAGAGTTTCACCGCCGGCGCCGACATCAAGGAATTCGGCTCCACTTTCCAGGGCGCCGACATCAACGCGATTTGCGCCGCGCTCGAAGACATGCGCAAGCCCGTGGTGGCCGCGCTGCATGGCACGCCGCTCGGCGGCGGCGTCGAACTCGCTCTCGCCTGCCATTATCGCATTGCCACCGCCGATGCGCGGCTCGGCCTGCCGGAGGTAAAGCTCGGGCTGCTGCCGGGCGGAGGCGGCACGCAGCGCTTGCCCCGGCTCACGGGCGCGAAATTTGCGCTCGACTTTATAACGGCTGGTAATCCGGTTACGGCGGCGGCGGCCAAGCAGGCCGGCTTCATCGACGAAATCGCCGATGGGGACATTCTTGCCGCCGCTATTGCACTTGCGAAGTCGAAACTGGGCAGCGTTCCTCCCAAGACGCGCGAACGCACCGATCAGATCGAGGCCGGGCGCGGCTCACTCGTCTTCGACGAGAAGCGCCATGAGATCAAGAAGCGCCAGCCGTCCCAGCATGCGCCGCTGCGCTGCGTGGATTCGGTCGAAAACGCTTTCAATCTTCCCTTCGACGAGGGCCTAAAGCTCGAGCGCGAGCTGTTTGGCGAAGCGCTGCTCGACACGCAAGGCCAGGCGCTCATCCATGTGTTCTTCGCCGAGCGCGAAGCGGCAAAGATCCCGGGCCTTGCTGCCGGCGTGAAGCCGCGCGAGATCGAGAGCGTGGGCATCGTGGGCTCCGGCACCATGGGCGGGGGCATCGCCATGTCCTTTGCCAACGCCGGCATCCCCGTCATGCTTCTCGACCGCGACCAGGCCGCGCTCAGCCGGGGGCTTGCCACCGTCGTGAAGAACTACGAAAGCATGGTGCGGCGCGGGCGGCTGGATAAAGCGGGGATGGACAAGCGCATGGGCGCGATCGCAAGCTCGATCGATTACAACGCGCTTTCCGATGTGGACCTCGTCATCGAGGCGGCTTTCGAAGATCTCGGCGTGAAGGAACAGGTTTTCCGGGAGCTGGATAAGGTGTGCAAGCGGGGCGCAGTGCTCGCCACCAACACCTCCACGCTCGATATCGACAAGATCGCAAGCTTCACCTCGCGCCCCGCCGATGTGCTGGGCATGCATTTCTTCTCGCCTGCGAATGTCATGCGTCTGATCGAAATCGTCCGCGGCAAGGAAACCGCGCCCGATGTGCTCGCCACCGCCATGGCGGCGGGGCGCAAAGCCGGAAAGCTTTGCGTAGCCGTGGGCAATTGCGACGGCTTCGCCGGCAACCGCATGCTGGAAAAATACTTCACCGAGGCGATCCTTTGCGTCGAAGAAGGCGCCTCGCCCGCCGATGTGGATAGCGCGCTCACGCACTGGGGCATGGCGATGGGTCCGTTTACCGTGATGGACCTCGCGGGCATCGACGTGAGCTGGCATATCAGGCAGCGCAAGGTGAAGGAGGGCAAGAGCTACGGCTCGCCGCTGATGGACCGTTTTTACGAGGCCGGCCGGTATGGGCAGAAGACGGCCAAGGGCTTCTACCGCTACGAGCCGGGCAGCCGCTTGGCGCTTGCCGATCCGGAGGCCGATGCGATCATCGAAACCTACCGGGAAGAGCTTGGCAACAGAGTTGCGCCGGTTCCGGACCAGGAAATCGTGAAGCGCACGATCTATGCGCTGGTGAACGAAGGCGCCAATCTTCTCGATGAAGGCATCGTGTACCGGCCCAGCGACATCGATGTCATCTACATCAACGGCTACGGCTTCCCGGCTTGGCGCGGCGGCCCGATGAAATATGCCGAGTTGCGCGGCCTCGCCGACGTGCTGGGCGATATCGACATGTTCCACACCCGCTTCGGCGAGCGCTGGAAGCCCGCGCCGCTGCTCGTCTCGCTGGTCACGGGGCGCAAGTGGAAGTGGCCGAAATAGCCGGACTCATGGCGGCGTTTTTGAGAAATCGGCGGGAGGGTCATGAAGAATTTGCATAAATGCTTAAAATGCAACTCCGCCGATATCGTTCGAATCCCCGGTGAGGTTGGCGCCTATGGCGCAGGAAACAACATCCGGACCGGATGGACCGTCTATCACGCTGTAAAGGTAACGAGGTATCTGTGCGCCTCTTGCGGCTTCAGCGAAGAGTGGATCGACTCCCCCGAAGATATCGCTAAGCTCAAGAAAAAATATGCGTCCTGATTAAGAGGGCATTTTCAAACAAGCCTGAGCCGCTGGTTGTCATTCCCGCGCATGAGCATGGGAAAACATCGAAGGCGAGAATCCATGTTTGTTGAGGGTGGAGCGGGCTGTTGGATGGATACCCGCATTCAAGGGTATGACGGAACCCCATCGCTTCCATTGAAAACGCGCACAGGCGTTATGGCGGTTGACTAGCAGCGCCGCATGGAATTCTATCTATCATAAGACAAAGAAGCGAACCGGACATTGAATTCCGGGAGGATGCCATGAAAGCAGCCCCGATCGTCCCGGCGGCGCGCAGTCCAGCAGGAGGTGCCCATCGCGGTCGCTTCGACGGGATGCGGATTAACCAAGTCTTCGCGTTTCAGGCGATATTTTGCCGCGGCAAGACGGGGATCGATCCTGCTAAAATGAACCGCACCGCGATCTCCATTGGCCGTGCGCAGCGCACCGGGCCTATTCTCATTGAGGGGAAGCGCTGGGCCGCGAAACATGTCATCGTAACGAAGTGCGCCGGCGCGGGCATTGGCGCCGGAAATTTATTCGAGGTTGTGCGATGAGCCTATTCGATCTCACGGGCCGCGTTGCAGTAATCACAGGCTCCTCAAGGGGCATCGGACGCGCGATTGCGCTCGAATGCGCGAAAATGGGCGCGAGCGTGGTTGTATCCTCGCGCAAAATCGAGGCCTGCGAAGCAGTCGTGTCCGAGATCGAGGCGGCGGGCGGCAAGGCCACGGCTTTTGCCTGCAATGTGGGCGTGAAATCCGACCTCGAAGCGCTTGTCGCGCACGCCATGGCCGCGCACGGCCGCATCGACATCCTGATCCCGAACGCGGCCATCAATCCGGCCTACGGTCCCTCGTCCCAGGTCTCAGACGAAATTTGGAACAAGGTGCTCGCCTCGAACCTCACCGCGACCCATTGGCTGTGCCAGATGGTCCTGCCCGGCATGGCGGAGCGCGGCGGCGGATCGGCGATCTTGCTTTCGTCCATCGCAGCGACAGCCGGCTCGGCCAATCTCGGCATCTACGCCATCTCGAAGGCGGCCGAAGTGCAGCTCGCCCGCAACCTCGCCGTGGAATGGGGTCCGCGCAACATCCGCGTGAACGCCATCGGCCCCGGCGTCGTGAAGACCGATTTCGCCAAGGCGCTTTACGAAAATCCGAAAGCTGCGGCCGCCATCGCGGGCATGACCTGCTTGAAGCGGCTCGGGGAGCCGGAGGATATCGCGGGCGTCGCGGTGTTCCTCGCCTCGGACGCCGCGCGCTATATAACCGGCCAGCTGATCCTCGTGGATGGCGGCGCTTCCATCTTCTCACCGATTGGGTAACGCATCATGGCTGAACTCATCGACATCGTTCCAGAGCATCGCTTCAACGAGAAGAAGCTCTGGCACTATTTGCGGGCTCATCTGGAAGATTTCGGCGCGCAGCCGAAGATACAGCAATTTCAGGGCGGCCAGTCGAATCCGACCTTTCTCTTGAGCACGCCAGCCGGCCGGTACGTGCTGCGCAAGCAGCCGCCGGGCAAGCTGTTGCCGAGCGCGCACGCCATCGACCGCGAATACCGGGTGCAATCGGCGCTAAAGGGCTCGCCCGTTCCTGTGGTGACGATGCGGCTCTTCTGCGAGGACGCCTCGATCGTCGGCACGCCCTTTTATCTGATGGATTACATCCCCGGCCGGGTGTTCGTTAAGCCCGAGCTGCCCGAACTCAATAATTTGCAGCGCAAGGCCGCGTACCGGGTCTTTGCCGAGACGCTGGCCGCCTTGCACGATGTCGATTTCCGCGAGATTGGGCTTAGCGACTACGGGCGCACCGAAGGCTACGCCGCGCGCCAGCTCAAGCGCTGGTCCGAGCAATACGAGGCCGCGAAAACCGGGCAAATCGAGGCCATGGACAAGCTGATCGCCTGGCTGAAGGCCAGCGTTCCCGCCCAAGACGAGGCGGCGATCACCCATGGCGATTACCGCATCGGCAACATCATGTTCGAACTCAAGGAGCCGCATATCATCGCGGTACTCGATTGGGAGCTGTCGACGCTGGGACATCCGCTCGCCGATCTCGGCTATGTCTGCATGTCCTATCGCATCCCCGCCAGCATGACCTTGCTGAGCGGGCTGCGCGGGCTAGACCTGCCGGCGCTCGGCATCCCGACCGAGGACGAGCTTGTCGCCATCTATTGCAAACGCGCGGGCCGCGACGGCGTGCGGGACCTCACTTTCTTTGTCGCGTTGTCCTTCTTCCGTTATGCGTCCATCGCGCAAGGCGTTTACGCGCGCTCGCTGCTAGGCAACGCCGCCGATAAGCGCGCAAACCTCGCGGGCGAGGCGGCAATCGCTCTCGCGCAGGAAGGCTGGCGCATCGCCGAAGCAGCGGGTTGAGCAAGTTTGCGCGGCACACTCAGCGTCAAGGCCCCGAGCCGGCGTTTCGCCCGCATCAATCGCCCGGAGCTGACCGTGCACGGAGCATAGTGCTTTGTGCTATAGCCGCCCGGCGAACAAACGATTGCAGCTGAGCGCCCAATCCGCATAGTCTAGCTTTCGGTTTGGGGAGCGAGGACGTGAGGACATTTATCGTAGCCGGATTGAGCGTAGCGTGGATAGCCGCCGCAGGCAGTGCGCGAGCTGAGCCGGCGCAGTGCGGCGATGTCACCGGAAAGGCACGGGTTGCCGTGGGCTCGGTCCTGGAGCCCCCGCAAAATTACGACGCGGGAGAGCGCGCCAAGGCCGGCGCTATCGCGGATTGGAAGAATAACGTTTCCGCGCAGTGCCCAGGCAGTTCAACCGAATGGGCGAAGGCTCGCAACAAGCAGTCCTCCTGCGAGCCGGGCATGAGTCACGTCGCATGCAATATTTCAGGTATTCCCGCAACGAAGCCGTGAGCGCATCGGCAGCGTGCTTAGTTTACAACATCGCGGGCTGATTTCGACGCACCGTCATCGCCAGGCGGCCTTGGCCGCCTGCAATTTTGCCCAAGGCCGCGGTTTCATTGACGCATTCTTTACCAGAAGCAGTGCACGGCTGACGCGCGAGCGTTAAAAATGAACCGCGGAAAGACCGCCGCCATGAGCTTTTCAGCCGCATTCGACATCACATCGTTCGGACTTGGCTTCGCCGTAGCCCCGGTCGCGTATTTGCTGCTCGGCACCGCCGCATATGGCGCATTTTGTGCCAGCAAATGGCTCACAGCTCCATTCCGGCGATGGAAGCATATTTCGATGCGGGCCCGTAAAACGGTTTTGCGGCTCGCCATCTAAACAGAGGGGCGGCCATCCCGTGGTATCCGGGCCATCGCTTGAGACATTTTTTTGGACGGCAGCGAGAAACGCCTCGCCATACTGTTCCAGCTTCGCGGCGCCCACGCCATGGACCATGGCCATTTGATCGCGCGTTTGCGGCTTGAGGTGCACCATGCCGGCAGCGTCTTGCCGGGGAACACAACATAAGCGGGGACGCTCTTCGCGGTTGCGCGGGCGCGCCGGAGTTTTTGCAACATAAAAGGCGCGCGGCCACCCCTTGCGCGGCGCGTAGCGCTACCGCGTTTTTATCGAAGGCGTTGCACTCGAAATGTCTTGATAAGGCCGAGGCTGTGTGAAAACGTGTACGGACGAAAAAATGATAGAATTTTTTTCCTCGTTGGGTCGCACTGAAACTCCCTGTCCGCTTAATGGGCATTCATCAAGCAGTGTGAAACGGCAAGATCAAA
>JBKQIH010000153.1:0-3572 GCA_052148445.1 Rhodomicrobium sp. | reverse complement strand
CGGGGGCGTTTTGATCGAGCTTCCAGGCCGCCTGACGCAAGAACGTTCGCGCGGATTGCAAAGCGATTTCCATGTCGGCGAGCTTGAATTGCAGCGCCTGGAATTGATCGAGCGCTTTGCCGAAGGCTTTGCGCTCACCAGCATATTTTAACGCTTTATCGAGTGCAGTCTGCGCGCCGCCCAAAGCGCACGCCGCAATATTAAGCCGGCCGCCGTTAAGCCCCTGCATGGCGTATTTGAAGCCGTCGCCTTCGGTGCCGATGAGGTTCGACACAGGGACTTTGCAGTCATCTAGTTGCACAACAGCGGTGGGCTGTGCGTTCCAACCCATTTTCTTTTCGTTAGCGCCGAAGCTTAGGCCTCGCGTGCCCTTTTCAACGAGCACAGTCGATATGCCCGCGGGGCCTGCTCCCCCGGTGCGGCACATGACAACGTAAACGTCCGATGCGCCGGCTCCAGAGATGAAGGCCTTAGATCCGTTCAAGATGAACGCATCGCCTTGCCGGACCGCCGTTGTTCGCAACGCAGCGGCATCCGAACCAGAGCCAGGCTCGGTGAGGCAATAGGAAGCTATAGCTTCCATCTGCGCTAGCTTCGGCACGAAGCTAGCTCGAAGGGCATCACTTGCGAACTTATCGATCATCCACGTGCACATGTTATGGATGGAGATGAACGCCGCGATGGAGGGACAGCCCATGGAAAGCCCTTCGAACACCAACGCTGCATCGAGCCGGGTGAGACCTGCGCCGCCATGCTCTTCGCGTGCATAAATGGCGCCAAGACCGAGGCTTGCCGCCTCTTTCAGCACATCGAGAGGAAAGGTCTTCGTTTCATCCCAATGGGCGGCCCCCTCTCCAAGTCGCGCGATCCCAAAGGTTTTCGCCATGTCGAAAATGGCCGACTGCTCATCACTGAGTTCAAAATTTAACATTGCACAATCCGCTTCATTGCTTGCCAACAGGAGTTCGAAGCGTTCGAAGGAGTGTGAACGCTTCGAGCGTACGCCATGACCTTCCTCACGACATCGTTGGGATGACGAAGCTTGCCCCTTCTTTGACGCCAGAGGGCCAACGCGAGGTTACGGTTTTTGTACGAGTGTAGAAACGGAAGGCGTCGGCGCCGAACTGGTTCAAGTCGCCAAAGCCGGACCTCTTCCAGCCACCGAAAGTGTAGTAAGACACCGGGACCGGGATTGGCACGTTCACGCCCACCATGCCGACGTTGATTCGGCTGACAAAATCGCGGGCCGTATCGCCGTCACGGGTAAAGATGGCGACGCCGTTGCCATATTCGTGGCGCATCGTCAGAGCGAGGGCCTCTTCGTAACTCCCGGCGCGCACAACCGACAGAACCGGGCCAAAAATCTCGGTCTTGTAGATCTCCATTGCGGGCGTGACATGGTCAAAAAGGCTCGCGCCGACAAAGAAGCCGTCTTCGTAGCCTTGGAGCGAAAAATTGCGTCCGTCGACGGCGAGCTTTGCCCCTTCAGCGACGCCTTTTTCGATGAGACCCAAAACACGTTGTTTGGCTTCGCGGGTAACAAGCGGCCCAAAATCGATGTTCTCGCTCGTGTAAGGCCCGATCTTTAAGCGCTCGACCTTGGAGATGAGCTTGTCGACCAGGCGGTCGGCTGTCTCCTTGCCGATGGGCACGGCAACAGAAATGGCCATGCAGCGCTCGCCCGCGGCGCCATACCCTGCGCCCACAAGCGCATCGACAGCTTGGTCGAGGTCGGCGTCGGGAGTAATCAGCATGTGATTTTTCGCGCCGCCAAAGCATTGGACGCGCTTTCCAGCAGCACAGCCGCGCGTGTAAATATATTCGGCGATGGAGGTTGAGCCGACAAAGCCCACAGCGGCGATATCGGGGTCGTCGAGAACCGCATCGACGGCTTCTTTATCGCCGTTGACGACGTTTAACACACCATCTGGCAGGCCGGCCTCTTGCATCAGCTCAGCCAGCATGATCGGAACGGTTGGCGCGCGCTCCGATGGCTTTAAAATGAAGCTATTGCCGCAGACAATGGCGGGACAGAATTTCCACATCGGGATCATTGCCGGGAAGTTAAACGGCGTAATGCCCGCGGCTACGCCGAGTGGCTGGCGCATAGAATAAATATCGATGCTGGGACCTGCCCCCTCGCTGAACTCCCCCTTGAGTAAGTGGGGCGCGCCAATGCAAAACTCGGCTACTTCAAGACCACGTATCACATCCCCCTTAGCATCGGGCAAAGTCTTACCGTGCTCGCGCGAAAGCGCCTCGGCGAGCTTATCCATGTCGCGGTTCAAAAGGCGCACAAACTCCATGATAACACGCGCGCGCTTTTGCGGGTTTTGGGCGGCCCACTGGGGCTGGGCGGCCTTGGCCACTAGGACTGCCGCGCGCACTTCGGCCTTGCTGGCAAGCGCTACCTTTTTCTCAACCTTGCCCGCCGCCGGATTAAAAACATCGCCAAAGCGCTTCGATGTTCCGGCGACTCGCTTGCCTGCGATAAAATGACCGATTTCCATTTCGTTCCTCCCTAATGTTCCCAAGCCTCCGGGCTTGGAACCGATAATTTTGACGCAGTATGGGCTTGCAGAAAAGCAGCCTTCAAGAGGAATGATTGCAGCTATAGAATGCATTTCTGCATTTGAGATCCCAGAAGGACCCTTGAACATGCAATCCCCGTTGAATTGGAACGACTTTAAATTCTTTCTCGCGGTTGCGCGGCGCGGGCGCCTTAACCTTGCCAGCAGCGATTTAGGTGTCGATCAAGCGACCGTCGGGCGGCGCATAGCTGCACTGGAAAGTGCGATCGGGGATCGACTATTTGAGAGAACTGCAAAAGGGTATGAGTTAAGCGAAACCGGCAACCGCCTCTTGCCGCTTGCTGAACAAATGGAAAGTCAGACCTTGGCAGCCCGGGAAGCCCGTACGGCGAAGGCCGCCACCGTGTCAGGGACGGTGCGCGTGGGAGCACCCGTTGGCGCAAGTTCCTATCTCCTCGCGGCTGCCGCTGCCGAGCTCATCAAAAAGCACCCAAAACTTGAGATTCAAATCATGGCCGTTCCGCGTGTTTTCAATTTGTCGGTTCGCGAGGCGGATTTCGCCGTTTCGGTGTCGCGTCCAAACCGCGGGCGCGTAGTTTCCCGGAAAATCACCGACTACACGCTTAGGCTTTATGCTCAGCAAGATTATTTACAATCTCGTCCGCCCATAGAGAGCCTCGCTGACCTTAGGAGGTGCCACGGTATTGGTTACATATCCGATCTCATCTTCGATAAGGAACTCGATTATGTTCCAAGCGTGGTCCCTAAGCTACATCCCCGGCTGACAAGCTCGAACCTCATCGTGCAACTGCAATGCACCCTGGAGGGCGGGGGCATTTGTATTCTTCCGGATTTTGTCGCCTGCAAATACGCCTGTTTGCAACCGGTGCTGAAAGAGAGTGTCATGTTGACGCGCTCGTTTTGGCTTGTGATCCACGAGGATCTAGCCAAGGTCGAAAGGGTTCGGCTAGTGGCAGAATGCTTTGCCGAAACCATACGAACAGGTGCGGCGGGCGATCGCTGATGAAGCTCCCGATACGC
>JBKQIH010000152.1:0-2898 GCA_052148445.1 Rhodomicrobium sp. | reverse complement strand
GCCGCAACACTGCTTAGATGTCAGGGAGCACAGGAGGCCTCTATGGAGCACGACCCCTCTCACGATCGCTTGGAGCATGAGCCGGCTTGGAAGCATGATGGAGTCCGCGTTATTCCCGGCAACTCGCTCGACTCGAACACCCCGCAAACGCCCGGCATGCACCGCGAGGCTGCAATCAATTTCGCGCGGGTGGGCGCACAGAAAATCTGGGCCGGCACGGTAAGCATTCAGGCAAACGCTAAAACGGGCGCTCACCACCATGGTGCGCTTGAAAGCGTGATCTATGTCTTACGCGGGAAGGCACGGATGCGCTGGGGTGAGCATCTGGAATTTGTAGCGGAGGCCGGCGCGGGCGACTTCATTTACGTACCGCCTTATGTGCCGCATCAGGAGATTAACGCGAGCGTCGATGAGCCGCTCGAATGCGTGCTTGTGCGCAGCGATAATGAAGCGGTCGTCGTCAACCTCGATATCGAGCCTGCGGAAAGGCCCGAAGAGGTTCGCTGGGTCGACCCCATTCACAAGGCGTAAAGTGTGAGAGCGCGAGCTGCCTGCGCAAACGTTCGAGCTTACTTGAAAGCTCAGCCGCCCGCCTCCGCCGCGCGCCGGGCGCGGGCAAGCAGCGACACCCCCGTCTCCTCGCCGAAGCATTGCTCGAAATCGTCGCATTCGGCACAGCTCGGCGCGGTGCAGAGCGTGTAGCTCGCATCGGCGCAAATCAGCCGGTAGAGGAATTTCTTCCACTTCATGTCGCCGGTGTTGCGCATGGCGAGCGGCTTGAAGTGGCGCGTCATAAGCTGGGAGAGCTCGCCGCGGTTGTTGAGGCCCAGATCCTGCCAGAGGTGATTGGGCCGCTGCGCGCGCCGCGCGATCATCGCGGCGAGCAGCGCTTCGAACGGCTCGCGCGCGGTGGTGCAGCGTTCAATGAGATCGAGAAGGCAGGCTTCGTCGGCGCTTCGTTCGACGATTTCGCTTAAGCCGAACAAACGCCAGGCGGCGGCCTTGGGAAAGAACTCCGCGATGAGGGCGCCGAATTGTGCGGCCGAGAGTCCGCAGGCGTCGGTTTGAGGCTGAGCGCCGGCGCCAGCCTCGCCCGACGAGATCGCAAGGATGGACGCCACCGCATGCGCGTCGAACGCGTCGCAGCCTATGGCGCGCGCTTCCATCAGGTTGCGGTAAACGTCTTCCGGCGATAGGAGAGCCGCCAAGACCCCCTCACTCAGTCTCTCTCCCCAAGGGGAGAGAGAACGCCTAAATTCCCTCTCCCCTTGGGGAGAGGGCTGGGGTGAGGGGGTTTTTTCCAGCATCATGGCCGGCTTACATGCAATTATGCTGCCAAAGACGGGGGGGTGGCGGAATGGCTCTGGCAGGCCCTGGGGCATACCCTCGCGCAGGCTCCGCAGCCGATACAAGCCCCGGCGTCGGCCATGGTCATGATCTTGCGGACGAATTCGCTGTCGTCGTCGTCGTCCTCATCGGCGCTGGCGTCGAGCGCGACAAGTTCGTCATCCTCAGTCACGCCTTTCAAGGTCATGACATTGCGGCCGCAAACCTTGAAGCAGCGGCCGCAGCCAATACAAGTTTTGGAATCGATTGCGACCAAAAATTCTGGTTCCCAGACGCGCCCGTCGCGCGTGATCATGGACATGGCCCTCTCCTTTGGTTTCGCGCTTAGGCGGTTTCGAGTTGTTTCAGCTCGGCGCGCTTCTTTTCCAGAATCGCGAAAGCGTCGTGGGTGCGCTGCGCGACTTCGAGGACGCTCTGCCAATTGATTGGCAGTTCCTCGGACAAATCGTGCAAATCCATCTTGGCCTGCATGGCCCGCGCCGAGAGCTTTTTGATCTCGGCTTTCATGGTTTCAATGTCGCTCATCGTTCTGTCTTCCACTCGATGTCATGGCCGGGCTTGACCCGGCCATCCAGCAGACCGCTCAAGCTTCGGTGTTATTTTGGATGGCCGCATCGAGTGCGGCCATGACAGCAGAGATTAGTACTTCGCCACTTCGGGGAATTTCTCGATCATCTCGACGGCGGCGGCGACCAGCTTTTCGCCTTCCGCAACCAGCTTCTCGAAGCTTTCGAATCCGAAGCGGTGCACATCGCGCAAATGCTTATTGATGACGACGAGCCGGCCCGCGGTGAGCACCATCTTGCCGAAGCCCTCGTGATGCATCTTCATCATCGGCGAGACCATGATGCCGGTCGCGCGCTCGACCGACAGCCCCACGGCGTTATAGAACAGCTCCAGCCGCCAGATCGTTTCCGGGTCCGGGTCGCCGATGATCGGCATTTCGCGGCGCTGCTCCTTGGTGATGACGTAAGGCGCCAGGAGTTCGAGATCGGTCTTCTTGTCCCAGGCGCCGTGGGCATCTTGCGCGCGCCACTGCTTGATCAGTTCCTTCAGGAACACGGAGTCCGTTACCGCGCCTGCCTCGATTACCGCTGCTTCAGCCATTGATGACCTCATCCTCCAAATCGAGTTCGCGTTCCTGTCCCTTGAGCATGGCCTTGCGCAGCCATGGCGGCGGGGTGCCTTTTAAAACAGCCACGAGTTTTTCGAGCAGCTCCGCGATCTCTTCGGGCTGGTTGACTTTGATCGGGTGAATGCCGGTGGCGACGACACGCGCCGCGCCGGAGCCGCCGATGGCCGCGATATAAAGAATGGCCACGTCCCTGATCGCCTCGATCTTCGGCGCAAGCTTATCCTCGTTGCCGTCCTCTTTGAGATCGCCCTCGAATTGAAAGACCTCCACAAAGCGGTGGCCTTCCGGTGCGATCTCATAAACCGCGATATTCTTAGCCCAGCCGAAATGCGCGTCCACGCGCTTCAAGTCCTGGGTGGCAAAAGCGACCTTCATGCTGCCGGCCCTTTCTGTTGCTTTGTCTTCACCGTCCGTTC
>JBKQIH010000151.1:0-26613 GCA_052148445.1 Rhodomicrobium sp. | reverse complement strand
GGAGGCTCCTTCAACGCGCATTTCGGCGAAAGTGGCATTCTTCTCGAACCGCGCATCCCGGAAAGAGACATCGCCCCAGAATTGGCTGCGCTCAAGATCGCACTCGCTATTAAACAGCGCTTCGGCGAACCGGGCTTCCCCGGTGAACTGCGCCTCTTTGAACGCAGCTTTCTCAAGGAATTTGCAGGCGTTGAAGCCGGCGGGTGCCGAGAAAACGGCGCCCTCGAACAGGGCTGTGTCAATGAAGCGAGCTTCGTCGAAACGGGCAGTCCCTGCGAACTGCGCCTTCGAGAAATCGGCACTTCCGGCATAAACCGAGGCGCGGAAATCGGCCCTTCCCATAAACCGGGTCCGCTGAAACTTTACGCCATGGCTGAGCGGCCCATACTTCTCCTTGAGGAATTCGGCACGTTCGAAATCGGCTGCGCCATCGAAGAGCGCGTCGTCAAAAACCGCCTGTCCGGCAAATTTCGCCCCTTTGAAGCTTGCATCGCCCTGGAAATGGGCGCGGGAAAAGTTTGTGTTGAGCTTGAACTCGGCACCCGCGAACGAGACCGGGAGTTGGAAAACCGCGCCCGTTAGAATTACGGGACCCGGAAATACGAAACCCTCGAAACCGGTTCCCTCCTCGAAAAGCGCGTTGGAGAACTCCGCGCTTGCGGTTCTCAGCCAAAGCCGTGTTTCTTCATTGCCCGCTTCCCCAAACCAATTGAGCGAAAAAATACCGGCCTGCTCGAAATTCGCTTTCGACCTTGTGACCTGCACGGCCCATTCATTCCAAGCCTCGCGGCCCATATCGAGGAGCGCGCGCGTCTCATGCTCGTTCATGCAGCATCCGTCCCTCTTTTCCCGCCCCCGCACTGTTTCAGTCAAACACAAGACTGTGACAAGGGCGACATTGGGGCTGTTGGGAAAGGCCAGCGGGGCCCGGCAAATTCCTGAAGATTTTCGCGCAGGCCCTGTGAAAAACGCGCGGCCTTGCTCATTGGTTGAGCTCGATCACGAGGAAAATCTCGGCCTCCAGCCTTTCCTCACCGGCCTCTATTGGCACGGGCGCGGCAACCGCCGATCTCACCAGCCCCTTGGCGAAGGACGGAGCGGGAACACCGGGCTCGCTCATTTCCAAGACTGCTCCAAGTTTCATCCCGGCTGCGCCCGCATAGGCGCGAGCCTTCGCCATGGCATTTTCAACCGCTTTTTTCCGGGCCTCGTTCAGATACTTTTCTGGGTCGGAGACGGAAAAACTCGGTCCATTGATTTGGTTCGAGCCGGCTGCCACTGCCTTCGATAAGATGTCTCCCACCTTGGCTATATCGCGGATCGTGACCGTGACCGTGTTCGAAACCCGGTAGATCAGGACTTGGTGCTTGTTCTCCCCCTCGGTCCGGTACTGGGGATAGACCGAAAAATTCGATGTCTTAAGATCCTTCTTGTCGATGGACGCGGACTGAAGCTCGGAAATGACCTTCGCCGTCGCCGCCGTATTCGCCGAGACGGCCTCTTGCGCCTTGGCATTCTCGGTGGTCACGCCTATCCGGATTGTGGCCACGTCGGCCTCGGCTTGGACGCTGCCCCTTCCGGCCACTTGAATGGTCGCGGTTTTGACATCGGAACCGCTTATCGCTTGGGTTTGCGCAGCCGCCTGGCCCTGCACAATAAACAGAATGGCCAAGGCTATCGCAACGGCGTCTTTTCCCATTGTCAGTTTCCCGCTAAATATTGCAATCTGCGCTCCGTTGTGAGCCTACTCGTGCGGCGTAAGGTTAGCAACTCCAGGGCGCGTAGCTCAATGGTTAGAGCCGGCGGCTCATAACCGTCTGGTTGCAGGTTCGAGTCCTGCCGCGCCCACCAATGCCTTGTCACGGCGATTTTCTTCTGGCCACGAAGGTCTTAGCAGCCGGCGGGAATCATGGCTTAGGCCTCAACTACGGATCTGGCATCGTACAGGGGTGGCACGATTAACCGATTAGGTTTCTGACCTCACCAGCCGGCTTTGACCGGCTACTCGAACATCTCGCTCAGCATTCGCCCAACAGATCCGCCCGGTGTCTCAACATCGAGGACGGTAGCAAGCGTCGGGGCCACATCGTTCACCAAAACGGGCGCATCGTAATATCCAGGCTTGATTCCGCCCCCCATAAAAATGAGCGGAACATGCGCGTCGTAACTATAAGGGCTCAGATGCGTCGTTCCGCCCTGGTAGTTTGCAAGCGATTTACCGCCGAACATGTAATAGGGCTCCGGTACGAGAATGATATCGGCTGAGCGCTGACTGTAAAAGCCCAAGGCAACGGCCCGTCCCACGAGGTCCGCTTCGGCGTATCCTGGCCTTAGATCGCCGCTCGTGAAAACACGGGCGATGTGGGGTAGCTTGCGCGCTGCTTCCGCTGCCGCCCGCAGAACATCGGAAGCGTCCTTCTGGGCAGCCATGGCCTCCGCCTTCAGATAGAGGCCACCCTCCGGCGCGCGCTCAAGAAGCCATTCGCTCGCCCCAAATTTTGCCGAAAGGGCTGCATTCACGGCCTGCCTCACCTCTTCGATGCCGATCCAGCCCCCGGGCATCTTGCGCGCATTGTTGACCTTGTGTGACGGCGAAACTCCGTGATCCGCTGTAAAAACAACGAGGGTAGAGCCTTGGCCAAGATGGGCATCGAGAAAATTCAGGAGTTTGCCGATTGTGGCATCCGTGCGGACCGAAATATCCCGCACCTCCGGGGCATCCGGACCCACGATGTGACCCAAAATGTCGTTTGCCGAAAAGCTGACCGTGAGGAGATCGGTGTCAGCGGAGCTGCCCAGCCCTTCGTTCTCGATGACCTTTTCTGCGAACTCCTCGAGTATCGTATTTGCGAAGGGCGTGGCAGTGATGTTCATGCAGGGGCGGATCCGCTGGCCGTCAACGGCGCGATCGCTTGCCATCGAACAGAAGGGAGCGGCGCTCAGTCCAGCATCCACGGGAACCCAATCGGCATCCTTGAACCTATCGGCGGGCATCGCTTCGTTGAAGGCTGCCACCCAGCTTGGGAGCTCCGGCATATAATAAGAACTCGTCGTGAATTTGGAGCCGGTGAACCAGTAAGCCGCGTCCGCCATACGGCCAGCCGGGAGAATGGCGCCCCGGTCCTTCATCGAGATTCCGATCACTTTCGACTTCCGGCCGGCCATTTTTAGCTCGTCGCCCAGGCTGCTGACCAAGAGGCGGCGGGGCGAAGCGCCGTTGCGGGTTGTATCACCGCCAACCAGGCAGGTAGAGCGGTCCGTTACGCTTTCGATGACTTTATTCCCTTCCGCTTTTTCGAACACTGGCGGCGTTGAGACCGGGCAGCCCGTCTTGCTCTCAATGAAGGGATCGCGCTCGAACCACTCGTTGCCAATGATCCCGCTGATCGATGGCGTTGCACCTGTGAGCACCGTCGCATGCCCGGTCGCTGTCACGGTGGGATAATGCGGATAGCGCGCATCGGTGAACACGGCGCCTTCCGTCAAAAGGCGGGCAATGCCGCCGTGATAGGACCCGCGGAAACGGATCAGGTAATCGTAGCGGAATTGATCCACAACGATGACAAGAACGAGCTTCGGCTTCTCGAACGGCGCCTTGCGGGGAGCCGATTGCGAAGGCTGCTGCATGGCAGCGGCCGCGAAGAGAATTATGAACCAGGCTGTGAACTTCAAGATTTTCATGTATCGGATGATGTTCGATTGTTATGACGAAGCTACGACAGCAGCAAAGTACAGCGATTATGTGCAACCCGCATGGCCGGCGCACGAAACGCCGTCACACGGAGTTGGTTTGAAGGTCAATGGATCAACGGCGCGTTACACGGGATCCGGTTGAATAGTTTCCGGCCATCATCCCGTGCGCGCTGCGGTGCGTAGTACCGCTGCGCAGACACGGGATCTTATAGGGCGCCGGCGCCCGTGACGATCCCTGATACCGGCTATGCCGGTTCCGGGATGACGAGGGGGTTGCGAGTGGCGCCGTTCCGGGACGGCAACAGGGGCAGAGCACCGCTTCGCGCTGCACCGCGCACGGGATGACCACCCAGGGGGCGAAACGCTAGGAAAGCGCAAGGGCGTTCTGCCCGGGTAGAAGCTTACCCTCGGGCATCTCGACCTCCAGGACCCAGATGTCGGGATCCCGGCCGGTCTGGCGCGAAAGATAGGCGTCCGCTTCGGCTTCGGGGGCATCGGGAGAATAGATAGGCTCCCACGCACGCCCTTCGTCGAGCAGGAGCGTGTTCCCTGGCACCGCGCCCGCGAGATCCGACGAAAGCGGTGCGTAGACTTGGCACGACCCGTCGAGGCGCGCCACTTTGATATAGATGGCACCCGCATCGGAATCGCCCCGGTGGACGAGGGCTGCCGAGATGAAGGCACCGTTGAGCCGCCGCAAGTATGCGCTCACCCAGATGTGCGATTTAAGGCGCATGCGTTCCCTCTTAATTGCGCGAAAGCGGCGCGCCCGCCAGCGTTAAGCCTTCGCTATGGCCGTCTATGACCTGCGCTTTCCGGGAGAATGGCTCACGCCACAGCTACCTCGAAAGAACGCAAAGTTCTCTTACCGGAAATCGCGGCTTTTTAAGGTGTCGGTCCAAATCGGATTAAGATTTTTTCCGATCCGGGGGGTGACGTTTGCGGCGTGCTCAACTCCGCCGTTCTGGCCCAAACGCAAGGCAAACGCGTCCGTTCCGCCAGGTTCCAGTTTTTGCAGCATGACGGTCCAATCGGTGAGACGGCGGCTGACCACATGGATGACATTGCTTTCCTTTTGCAAAATTCCCTCGCACAGAAGAACCTTCGCGCCAAACACCGCCCGCCGGTATTTTTCGGCGATCTTCGGCCAAACGATCAGATTGGCGGCGCCCGTCTCGTCCTCGATGGTGACGAAGATCGTGCCCTTCGCGGTTCCCGGCCGCTGGCGGAACAGGACGAGGCCTGCGATTTTGACATATCTGCCATTGGGCAGCTTTTTCAAATCCGCGGCCGTGACCATGCCCTTGGCCTGAAGCCCCGCGCGCATGAAGGCCATCGGATGGTTTCTGAGCGAAAGCCCGAACGCCGAGTAATCTTCCGTGACCGCCTCTTCGTCGCGCAGCGGCGGAAGCTGGATATCACCCCGGGGAGAGGGACAGGGTGAGGGGAGAAGCGGCAGGACATCGGCTTCGAGCCCCGAAACCTCCCACAGCGTTTCGCGCCGGCCAAGATCGCGCGAGCCGAACGCATCGGCGCGCGCGAGCGTGCGCATGGCGGCGGGGCCGAGCTTCGCCCGGCGCATGAGGTCTTCGGGGGTACGGAATGAGCCGCCTTGCTGGCGCGCTTCAACTAATCTCTTGGCATCGTCCTCGCGCATGCCCGCGATCAGCCGCAGCCCAAGGCGCAGCGCATGGCGGCTTTTGGGAGGTAGTCCCCCCTCATCCTGTCCCTCTCCCTGCTGGGGCGAGGGGACGCCCGAACTGCCCTTTTGCCTCGCGGAGAAGGAACCACAGCGTTCATTCTCCCCTTGGGGAGGGAGACACGGCTTTTTCTCCCTCTCCCCAACCGCATCCGCAAGCGGATGCGGCTTCGGAAGTGGCAAGCTCGCCAAGACGAGCTTGCTGGGAGAGGGCTGGGGTGAGGGGGGCTTAGCCGGAGCCTCAAGCGTGTGATCCCAATCGCTCGCATTCACATCGATGGGGCGCACCTCCACTCCATGCTCGCGCGCATCGCGCACAAGCTGGGCGGGCGCGTAAAAGCCCATGGGCTGGCTATTCAGAATCGCGGCCGCGAATACATCGGGGTAATAGCATTTCATCCAGGCCGAGCAATAGACGAGCAGCGCGAAAGATGCCGCATGGCTTTCGGGAAAGCCATAGGTACCGAAGCCCTGGATCTGGCTGAAACAGCGCTCCGCGAAATCGCGTTCGTAATTTTTGGCGAGCATGCCGGCGATGAACTCGTCCTTGAAACTGTGGATGGTGCCAACCTTCTTGAACGTGGCCATGGCGCGGCGCAACTCGTCGGCCCTACCAGGTTGAAACCCTGCAGCTACAATCGCAATCCTCATGCATTGTTCCTGGAACAGCGGCACTCCGAGCGTTTTTTCGAGAATTTTTTTCAACTCTTCGCTTGGATAAGTGGTCTTTTCCAAGCCTTGGCGGCGGCGCAGATAGGGATGAACCATATCGCCCTGGATTGGGCCTGGCCGCACGATGGCGACCTCGATGACGAGATCGTAAAAGCAGCGCGGCTTGAGCCTCGGCAGCATGGTTTGCTGGGCGCGGCTTTCGACTTGAAACACGCCAATGGAATCGGCGCGGGACAGCATCTCGTAGACGGCGGCATCCTCGGCCGGCACGGTTGCCGGTGTCAGATCGAAGCGGTAATGCTTGCTGAGCAGCTCGAAGCCCTTGCCGAGGCAAGTGAGCATGCCGAGCGCCAGCACATCGACCTTGAGCATGCCGAGCGCTTCGATATCGTCCTTGTCCCATGAGATGACGGTGCGATCCTCCATCGAGGCGTTCTCGATGGGCACAAGCTCG
Source organism: Rhodomicrobium sp. (assembly GCA_052148445.1). Taxonomy (GTDB): domain Bacteria; phylum Pseudomonadota; class Alphaproteobacteria; order Rhizobiales; family Rhodomicrobiaceae; genus Rhodomicrobium. Next base: position 20,095 of record JBKQIH010000151.1, on the reverse strand, counting down.
TCGAGGCGGCCGCGCGCGATCAGAAAGCCGCCGGGATGCTGCGAAAGATGGCGCGGGAAGCCGATGAGCTGGCGGGTCAGCTCGATGCAGAGCGCCAGCCGGGGCTCGCCCGCATCGAGGCCGAGATCTTGCAGCTCCTTTGCATCGATGCCGTCCTCGCTCCAGCTTGAGACCGCTCCGGAAAGCGCCGCCGTTACATCGGGCGAAAGGCCGAGCGCCTTGCCCGCCTCGCGCACAGCGCCCCGCGTGCGGTAGCAAATGACGGTGGCGCACAGCCCTGCGCGATGACGGCCGAAGCGATCGTAGACATATTGAATGACCTCCTCGCGGCGCTCGTGCTCGAAATCGACGTCGATATCGGGCGGCTCATCGCGCGCGTCCGAGATGAAGCGCTCAAAAAGCAGGTTCGAGCGTGCCGGATCGACCTCGGTGATGCCAAGCGCGTAGCAGACCGCGGAGTTGGCGGCCGAGCCGCGTCCTTGATGGAGAATATTCTGCTCCCGCGCAAAACGCACGATATCCTCCACCGTGAGGAAAAATGGCGCGTATTTCAGCCGGGCGATCAGCTCGAATTCATGCTTTATTTGTTCGATCACAGGAGCCGGCGGCCCATCGGGCCATCGGTGCGGCGGATAGCGCCGCTTGAGGCCTTCCCAGGTCAGCCGTTCGAGGCGTGCTTGCGGGTCTTCGCCGTTAGGGGCGATCTCATCGGGATATTCGTAAGTCAGCTCTTTCAGGTTGAAGCTGCAGCGGCTGGCAAGCCCGGCGGTATTCGCAATCGCCTCCGGATAATCCGAAAACAGGCGCGCCATCTCACTTGCGCTTTTGAGATGGCGCTCGGCGTTGCGCGCGAGCCTAAAGCCCGCTTCGTCTATGGTGCAGGTGTCGCGGATGCAGGTGAGCACGTCTTGCAGGCGGCGGCGGGCGGGATCGTGATAGAGCACATCGCCCGTGGCGAGGAGCGGCACGCGCGCCGCGCGGGCAAGGGCCGCCAGCCGGTGAAGCCGCCTGGCGTCGTCTCCATGAAAGCGCCAGGAGGCGGCAAGATACACCTTGTCTTTCAGCCGCGCGGCCAAGCCGTGCAGCCGGGATTGAAACGCTTGCGTGTTATCCGCGCTTTCAAACGCATCGTCCGGCGGGACGAGGGCCACGATTTGCCCCTCTGAAAAGCCGAGGAAGTCTTCGAAGGAAAGATGGCACTCGCCTTTTGGGATTTCCTCCTTGGGCGAAGGCCCCCTCACCCCAACCCTCTCCCCAAGGGGAGAGGGGGAAGGAGCCGCGGCCCTCTCAATAAGGTGGCGGACAGTTCGGGCGTCCTCTCTCCCCCCGGGGAGAGAGACAGAGTGAGGGGGGACTTCCCCTTGCTGCTTAAAAACCCTATCCGACTTCCCAACCGTCAGCAGCCGGCAAAGCCGCCCATAGGCAGCGCGATCTTGCGGATAGCACAGTAAATCCGGCGCGCCGTCCTGAAATACCAGCCGGCAGCCTACGATCAGCTTTACATCCAATTCGCGCGCGGCCAAATGCGCGCGCACCACGCCGGCGAGCGAGTTGCGGTCGGTGATGGCGATGGCGGAGAGCCCAAGCTCGGCCGCGCGGACGATCAGCTCGTGCGGGTGGGAGCCTCCTTCCAGGAAGGAGAAATTCGTCGTCACCTGCAGCTCGGCATGGCTGGCTTTGCGCCCGTCCATCCGGCTCATGGGAACAGCCCGTGCAAATACCAGCGGGGCAGCCGGGCGCCGCCGTAAATGCCCTCGCGGAAAACCCAGAAACGAAGGCCCGACGTGCTTTCGACGCGGTAATAATCGCGGGTCAGGGTGCCCTCATCGGCGTCCCCGCCGCGCCACCATTCCGGCGCAATGCGCTCGGGCCCTTCGGCGCGGGCGATGCGGTGCAAAATTTTGCCCCAGCGGAACAGCACCGGCGGCTGATCGGGTAGCGCGGCCGTCACATCTATGGGCTGAGGCCGCGCGAACAGCCGGATTGGCCGCTCGCCCATGCTTGGCCAGACTTCTGTCGAAGCGGTATCGCCAAGCTTGCGTCTTTTAAGATCCCGGATAACGCCCGTGGCGCTTCCGGGATGACGAAGGGGCTGGCCCGTGCTGTTTCCGGGACGATGGGCTCCCTTCGATGTCATCCCGGAACCGGCTTGCCGGTATCCGGGATCTTTGCGGGCACGGCGCTGGGCGTCTTTGACGATCCCGGATATCCCCTTCGGCGTTTCCGGGATGACGGTCTGCCGTTTCACCGCGCGTTCGGGGATGTAGCTCTCCTGCGGCGCCAGCCTGTACACCCGGCCTTTCCCGAGCCGGTTTTCGAGCGCGTCGATCAGCGCAGCCAGCTCCTCCACGCATTGGGCGCTTTGCCCGCCGCTCTTCAAAATGCTCGATTGCCGCTCATCCAAAGGTTCGGTATGGGGCACGGCCAGCATCGCCAGATCCACTCCGAAGCCCGGATCGATGAAGCCCAGCTTTTCGCGGAACAGCCGCATGATCCGCGCGGCATCGCGGGTGGCAAGCGCTGCCGAAACGGCTTGCGTTTGCACGCCGCCATCGGACCGGAAAAAGCTCATCTCGAATTTGAGACCGCCTTGGCGCCCGGCTTCGAGGCGCGCGCAAAGCCTCTCCAAAAGCTTGGCCGTAACCCGCTCCAGATCCTCGGGTGCGGAAATCGGCTCGGCGAAGCGCAAGCGCTCGATCCAAGGTGTTGGCGGGCGCAAAAACTCGATGGCTTCTTGGGCGAGCCCCATCGCCTTGTCGAGCTGCGGCAGAAGCTTGGGGAAGCGGCGCGAAAGACCCGCGCGCGGCAGTTTTTGCACGTCGCCGATGGTGAAAAGCCCAAGCTTGTGTAAGAGGCTCGCCGTTTCCCCGCCAATGCGCAACCGCTCAACGGGCAAGGGCGCAAGCAGGGCCGATAGTTTCTTAAGATCGCCGTCCCGGGGGCGTTTTTCCCCCTCACCCTGTCCCACACCCGCGAGGGGAGAGGGAACGGGGCTGCACCGTATAGCCTCGAAATACGAATGCGGAGCGCTCAACAACGCCCCCTCTCCCCTTGCGGGAGAGGGCTGGGGTGAGGGGGAACTTTCATCCGCCGCGATGACGTAGCGCTCCGCATGATGGGCGAGCGCATAAGCCGCGCCGAAGGTTGGAGCGATGGCGGCGCGAGCGGGGATGCCGCGCGCTTCGAGCCGGCCGAGCAGATCTTTGGCAAGCCCGGCCTCGCCGCCCCAGAGATGGGCGCATCCGGCGATATCGAGCCACAGTCCGGACGGCGCGGGCGCGGTGCATGGGCTATAACGCTGCGCCCAGATGGCCAGCGCCGTCAGCGCCTTTCCGCAAGCCTCCGGTTCGGCATCGGCGGTGACGAGCTTCGGGTAAACGGCGAGCGCATCGGCAAGAGGCTGATGCCGGTAAAGCCCAGCCCGGATGGCGGGCCCGTCGAGAGCGGCTATCCGGCGGATATTGCCGTGCTTCTCAAGAAGAGCGAGCGGCGCTTCCGGCTTTGCGAGCGGGGGCTGCTTCAGGCGTGCGAGCGTCATCGCAAAGTTCGGCAGCCACACGAACATCGCCCGCTTTTGCGTCATCGCCATTTGCGCCATCGGACACCTCCACAATCCACGATGCCGTTCTGCCATTCCGGCAATATTCCAGGTCGAGCCGCCAGCGCGGGAGGCCAACGCCGGGTTCAAAGTCCCCCCTCACCCCGCCCCTCTCCCCGTGGGGAGAGGGAGGGCCGTTCTGCCCTGGACGAGAGGGTGAAACAGCGGTCCTTCTCCCAGCCGCATCCGCTTGCGGATGCGGCCACGCTGAGTTGCAAGCTCGCCAAGGCGAGCTTGGGGGGCGAAGGACAGGCTGAGGGGGTCTCGATGCCACGCCCGGCACGGCACTGACGCGCCAGCGCGTTGCCGCCGCGCCGCTTGGGCTTGCGGCCGCTTTCGAAGGCCTGGAGCGATGCCGCCGCAAGAGCAGCGCCGTGACACCGGATTGCCGGGCGGCGGCGTCGAGCCTTCGCGCCGTCTTGAGGCTCAGCGCGCCCGCCTCGCCCAAAACCGCGGCCAGCGCTCGGGAATGCAAGGCTTCTTCCATGACGCTCAGAACATCGGTCTCCTTCGCGCAATCGACCCAGACGATGCGCGAGGGCTCTAGGCCGAGGCGGGCCAAGCCCGGTGCATAGCAATCGGTCAGGCTTGCCGCCCAGAGCAGAAATCCATCCTGGCGGCGCAAAATTTGAGCCGCGATCGTTGCCGCGAATGCTGTCACGGCGGGCGCCAATTCGCTCTCCAGGCCGCCCGCGCAAAATTCGTGGAGCGCGCCAAGCTGCAAGCCGCCTTGCGGCAAAGGAGCGTTCAGCTCCCCTCCGGCAAAAGGCAAAAGGCGTCTGTCCCCAGCCGTCTCCAAACGGGAACCTTCGAGGGCACGGATTTGCAACCGCAGGGCTTGAAGCTTGGAATTCTCATTCATGACACATTTTGATCTCGTTTTGTTCTAGTTCTGGTCCAAAAATTGATTGTCGTCAATCCATTTGTTCGAGCCCGTGGTTGTATAAGAGAACTTTTGCAGGACACGCCATGCCAGCAAGCCACAACCAAATGACCTTCGATTTTCCTGCCGGTAGCGCCGCGCCAACGGCTGCCTTCGAGGAGGCACGGAACGCAGCGCGCGCCTGCCGCGCGTGCCACCTTTGGGAACCTGCGACGCAAACCGTGTTCGGCGAAGGCCCGGTGCCGGCGCCGGTGATGCTGATCGGCGAGCAGCCGGGCGATAAGGAGGATCTCGCCGGCCGCCCCTTCGTCGGCCCGGCCGGACTAAAATTGAACGAAGCGCTGGAAGAGGCCGGCATCCCGCGCGAGGCGGTCTACGTCACCAACGCCGTCAAACATTTCAAATATGTGCCGCGCGGCCGCATCCGGCTGCACCAAAAGCCCGTGACGGTTGAGATCAAAGCCTGCCGGCCCTGGCTTGAGCGCGAGCTGGAGTTCGTCCGGCCGAAGGCCGCCGCCGCCTTGGGCGCGACCGCCGCACAATCGCTCTTCGGCAAGGCGATGCCCATCAACAAGAACCGGGGCCGCCTCTTCGATCTCGGCGCATCGCAAGGGCTTATCACCATCCATCCGTCATATCTCTTGCGCATCGAGGAACCGGCGGACGCGAAGGCGGAATATGCGCGGTTTGTTTCGGATCTGAGGCTGCTGCTGCCGTTTTTAGCCTGAGGGCCCAGGCGCCGGTATGTCTGAAGCGCGATCCGTGATTTGCCGCGCGATAAACCGGGCGGCCGGCGGCCCTATGGTGACGATCATCAAAAAGCGGATCATTTGCAGCGTCATCACGAACGGTACATCGACATCGCTCGATGCCGCGATGATGGCAACCGAGTCCATGCCGCCAGGGCTCGTGGCGAGGTAAGCGGTCAAGGCGCCGATGCCGAGCGTCTTCGTCAGGAGAAAGCCGGCGCCCGCGCAGATGGCGATCAACAGCGAAACGTTGAGCAGGACCTTCGGAAAGGCGCGCAGCGCGTGCGCGAGGATGGCGGGCGTGAAATGCAGACCGACGCTCCAGCCGAGAAGCGCGTAAGTAGCCGTCAGCAGCGGCCGGGGCAATTCGATATCCATGGCACCGGTAACATGGAGGATCGCTCCGGCCGCCAGCGGCAGGAGCATCGGCCCCGATGGGATGCGGAAAAGCTCCCCGGCAACGGCGCCCGCCGCGGCCAGGAGCAGCGTCTGTGCAAACGCCACGTGATTGACGGGCGCGAACCAGCCCATTGCGGGCGCCGCGCCGCCGCCGTCCCTCGCAACGAGTGCGGCGATCACCGAGGCGAGGCCCGCGACGCAAGCCACGCGGAAATATTGCATGAACGCCACAAGACGCGCGTCCGCGCCGAATTCGGCCGCCATCACGACCATCGCCGAGGCGCCTCCCGGCCAAGAGCCCCAGATGCTTGTGGTTGCCGGCATCGCGCCCGAGCGGGCCATGGTCCAGCCAAGCAGGCTCGCGGCGCTAAGAATGGCGAGGACAACGCTAAGAAACACCGGCCAATCGTGCAGGAAAGAGTGCAGGATCCCGGGCGTGATCGCGCTGGCGATGAAGCATCCCATGATCGCCTGCGCGGCGATGTAAGGAAGGCGCGGAACGCGCACGCTGCCGCCATTAGCGCCCACAACGACGCCGGCCGCCATCGGACCGAGAAAGAAGGCGGCGGGCAGGCCCGCCCGATGCAAAAGCCCGGCAAAAAGCACCGAAAGGCTGGCGAGGGCCAGCCATTGCACGAACGGCGGCTGGTGCCCGGGGTGAAGGCGGATCAAGACGGCAGTTCTCCTAGAGCGCGTCCGGAAAAAGTGTGAGCGGCTTTTTCCGGCAAGACGCATGTCAAAACAAAAGCCTAAAATTCGCTTTCGATCCCATTGGAAGCGGGTTCTAGCCGCGGACGGAGCGGTGTGCGGCGGAAAACCATATTCCCCTTTGCGCGCCTTCGCACCATCATTTGAGAACGCTCGGGCGGTGCGTGTGCCATTATCGTGAGCCCCGGCTCGCAGGCGGGTGTAAACTCAAGCTGCTCATAATGCCGAGGGATCGTTACCGCGATAACGGAGCGGCGCACATCGGTTCAACGGCGGAAGGGCGAGGGCATGCGGATTTCAACGAAGCCCATCCAGCTCTGGTGGCAGACGGTGCCGCGCCTCGTGCGCTTCCTCCTCGTCAACTGCGCGATCGGTGTCATCGCCGGCTGGGTTCTGCTCGCCGCTATCCTGGCGACCGATACCGCGCATCTGCGCACCTTGATCTGGAACTCGTCCTCGCCCGAAGAGCCCATTCTATTGCTGGCGGCGGGCTTCGCCATCACCTTCGGCAGCGCGGCCATGGGCGCCGCCGTGATGATGCTGCGCCCCGGCGATGGCGACGACGAGAAATAGGCGGTCCTGGCAGAGGGGCAAAACTAGCTGCTTCCGCCAAGCGCGGATCTCGGCTTGGGCCACCTGCTGATCGGCCGCGCGCAGGACGCACTTGGCGATGCCGGAGGCCGCCAGCTCGCTCGACGCCGCTGTCGCCGGCTTCCGCAAGGCGGGCCGCGCCAACCGCATCCCCCAAGCCCTCCTGGCCCGCGCGGCGCACCGGCGCCGCCGCGCCGCTGCCGGCGAGACGGACCTGATCGACGGCATCCACGCCGACCTCGCCGAGGTGGAGGATATCGCCGGCGAGGGGATGCGGCTCTTCCTCACCGATCTCGCGCTTGAGCGCGCCCGCGTCGCCCTCGATGTGCCGGCCGCCTTCGCCAGCGCGCAAGCTGCCCGCGCGGAGGCCGAGGCCCAGATCGCCAAGGCCGCAGCCCTCATCGCCGAGACCGGCTACCACCGCCGCGACGGCGAACTCGCCGAGCTGAAGGCGCGGCTCGCCGCTCTATCGTAGATTGGCTCAACGCGGAGGCAAGCCGCCGATAAATTTCTGCAAGCGGGCGAAATCCCGCGGGAAGCTCTTGAGCCCGGCCGGCTTCGGCATCGGTGTGCCGGGGCCTTCGCCTAGCATGCGGTGCACAATTGGCGAATTTCTGGGATCTTGCGGATCGGCCCAGCCTCGCGCGGCGAGGTCCTGCCAGGCTTGCCCCGGATCGTTGCGGCGCATCTCCTCGTGACAGGTTTGGCAGCGCGGGTGCAACACGCTGCGGTAGAGAGCGGGCCAGCCGGGCGGGGCGGCAATCTCGCGGGTTTGAGACGTGCGACGGTCTTCGCCCGGCGCAGAAGGGCGCCCGCTGTCGCGCAATAGCACCATCACGGTGCGGGCCCTGTCGTCGACGAACCAAACGGAGCCATCTTTCGCCTCGATAAGGCTCAGCGGGCTGCCCGTGGGGCGCACGCCGCGCAAGTGTGACCAGCCGGAGACGAGCGTTGTCATCGCTGCAGGTTCCTTGCCGTCGGTGAGAAGCGGCTTTCCTTCCGCGTCCACATCGTAGGCGAGGATGCGATGGCCGTGCTCCCGGAACCCATGAAACGCGATCAGCAGCTTGCCCCGAAGCTCGGGAAACATGCGCCCGCCATAATACATCATGCTGAGCGGCGCGGAGTGGGCGGGCAGCAGCATATAGGGCGGCTCGTAGGCGCCGCAGTCTTTCAGTTTGCGGCGGTATTCCGGCACAAGCGTTGAAAATCCCGCGCAATAGGGCCATCCGTAATGGCGGCCGGGAAGAATAACATTCAGCTCGTCGGGAGGCTGCTCCGCTTCGGCCCTGCCGTTCCAGAGGTCGATACCGTTCTCCGCCTGCAGCAGCAGCCCGCTCTTTGGATGCACGGCGAGCGCGACCGAATTCCGCAGGCCCCTGGCAATGGGAGCGAATTCGCCAGGCTTTCCCGCGGGCCATTCGAACTTCAATTTCCACAGCGCCGCGTCGGGAGCAGGGGCCTCGGCATAGGGGCACGGGTAAGGCCATTGCACGCGCGAGCCCTCAACCGAGCGGCACCCGTCGCCCGGCGCGCCCATATTGACGATCAAATCTCCGTGTGTGTCGAAGATCATGTGCTTGAGCGGGTGCAGGTGGTCGCCACCGCGGGAAAGCTTGTCTGGCAGGCCCGCCAAGAGCGTTTCGGGCGGGGAGCTGGGATCGGCCGGATCGAAGCGCCAAATGCGGTCATCGTCCCCGGCATAGACCTTGCCGTCTGGTCCCCGCACCAAACCGTGAGGCAGATTGCGGTCCGAATACAGCGCCGAGACCGCCGCCTTGCCATCCGGCCCGATACTCAGCGAGAAGACCCGCCCTTGGCCGCGCGCGTCCCAGGCAATCATATCGGTCAAGATGAAGCGATTGTCCTCAACTTGCACGATCGACCTGGGCCAGACGAGTCCGTGAGCGGGACCCGCGACGATGCCAAGACAGAGCCATGGCGGCGTCGTCACCCGGGCGCGGGGGAACGGCCCGCAACGTCCATCGGCGGCATATTCGGAACCGAAGGCTCCCGTGGCCGAAGCATCGGAGCCTCCCACGCCAATAAGTAACAAAAGAACGAGAACAAACCGCAAGATGTCCGGCCCCAAGAACTCATGATTTCGTAACGAATGCCAGGCGCCAGAAGTCTCGACCGGCTCCGGCGCCGTCTCCGCGCCGCGCGGCGGGACGCCGTGGTGGTGCGTCAGCGGGCGGCTGCCCCGCCACCGGCATTATCGACGGCGTCGTGGATGCGCTGCTCGAAGCTGCGCTCCGGAGCGGGCGCTGGAGGCACGGCCGTGGGCGCGTCCACTTTGTCTCGATCGCGTCTGCGGCGCCGGGTCTTTTGTGGCGCCGGCATAGGGGCAGGTTCGATCCGGGCCGGCGGCCAGGCGGAGGCAGGTTTATCCAGGCTCTCCAGCCGGCTGACTTCGCCGGCAAGCTTATGGAATTGAATGGCGCGGACGAAGTCCTCGGCGGCAAGGCTTCTCTGCATGGCCCCAAGCTCGCGCAACGGACCGGAGACGTTGATCTTGACGGGCATTGAGCGGCCGCCTGCGGTCTGCTCCAATTCCCATGAGGTATCGGCTTGCATCTTGGAGAGATCGAGCAAGCCCTCAAGGTGTACCGCGGCGCCGTTGCCAAACAAGGTTGTCTTTGGAATTTCGAGAATGCCGTTCTGGATCGTCAGCGGCACGGCGGTTCCGCGGAACTCAAAATCCTTCGACTGAGCCGCGTCCAGCACTTTGGCGCGGATGACGTCCTCGGTGACCCCTTGCTGGCTGCCAAGCAGTTCTTCGGCCGTGGCCCGCACCTCCTCGGGCGACAGCTTTGCAAGCCGGCCCGCGGAAAGTTGGATCTTCCCCTTGCCCGTGAGTTCCGAAATGAGACCCAGAGGACTTAGCCCCTGCCCAAAGGCCTCTAGCGTTAGCGAAGCGCCGCCGGTGGCGATGGGCGGTGTGCCGGGATTGCTCACGAGGGACAAGTTAGCGCCGTAGAGCGCGATATGAGCGTTGGCCGCAACGAGCCCCCGGTTCGCGGCCAAACTCAGCGAGGCGGTCAAGGCACCGCCCAAAGTTTTTCCGCTGAGAGACTCGATTGTCAGCGCGCCCTTCTCCAATTTGGCGGTAAGCTGCGCCTCCGAGACAACGAGCGTGCCGCCGGTATCTAGCGCTTTCGCGCTCAGCGAGAGCTTGCCTTCGGTCTCCTGGAATGCGGTGAGCGAGAAAGGCTGGCCGCTCCAGAGATCGGCAGGCGGCGGCGTGGCATTGAGTGTGGCCGGCACCTTCAGCACCGGTGCGCCCCCGGGCTTTCCAGACAGAAAAAAGCCGAGCAGCGAGGGCAAGGAAGCGTGTTCGGCCGTGAGGTTCGCGCCGATGCGTGTCACCCCGCCGGGAGCATCGATGGCCAAATTGCCGGACACGAGATTTCTTGGCGTTTCGGCAAGCAAGTTTTGGGCCTCGAAGCGGTCCCGAGCCATCGCAACATTGGCACTAACGTGCAAATTCGCTTTGGGCTCTCCGCCCAAAAGCGTCAGCAGCGCGCCCGGTATGAACTGCCCGGGGGTCTGGCTCGATGCGTCCGTCCTCCCCTCGAAGCTGAGCGACCGGTCCATTAAGCCCGCCTGTCCGTCGAAGCGAACTCGCAACGGCCCCGTCGTCAAATTGACCGCGGCTTCGAGCTTCTCTGCAACGCCGTTGACCGAACTCGAGAGAGCGCCTGGAGATATCGAGGCGCCCGGGTCCAAGACAGCGCTGGGGAAAAGCAGCATGAGGAGCTTGTTGCCGTCGGTCTCGGAAATCTTCAGGCTTGCCGAAAGCTGGCCCTTTCTCCATTCCGATAGCGAACCTGCGAGCTGGGCATCGCCCTTGACGCGGGCGGATCCGAGATTGCCTTCTAATTCCGCGCGCGCGGTACCGGCACCGGTTTCGGCCTTTACCGAGAGAACAGCGGGGGACAGGGCGGCGGCCCGGCGCTCAGCGCTGGCGCGATCGTAGCCGGCGAGAGCGGCGAGTTGGACGATGGCTTGCGGCAAGCGAGCTTCCAGCCGTCCGTCGAACCGGCCTTGGCCCGTGCCCCGCAGGGGGACGGAACCTTCTCCCTGCAAGACAAGGCCTGCCGGGGTTTCCGCGTTCAATTTGGAGACCGCGATCACGTCGCGGTCGAATTTCACATGAACCGCGACTTTTTTTGCCTCGGCAGCGCCTGTCTTGATGCTTCCCGCGGAGATATCGACATCGGCCGTGTCGAAGCCTTTCGGATCGCCGCCAAGCATCGCGGCAATTTGTGCCAAGCCTCCTTGCCAAGCGGTCTTGAGACTGTCCGGCGACAAGGCGTCAGCGTGCTCCTCGCCGGTTTCGAATGCGGTGAGATCGAAATTCTCGCCGGCAAGCGCGAGCTGCAGCTTGCGCTCCGGCACCTTGTCCAAACGCAGGCTTGCGGTGAAGGGCGTTCCATCCAAACTTCCCTTGACCCCTTCGAAAGCGGTGGCTTCGCCCGAGAGCACCAGAGAGGCTTGAACGGAGAACGCGCCCCCGGGCACGCGTTTCCGGCCCGGACCGGGGGGAATGAGCCATCTGGCGAGCCGGCCGAGGTTCTTGCCCTCGAGCGCTACGGTGGACGTAAGCTGCGAGGCGCCTTCTGCCCCGCTCAGGACGCCCGCCAGCCTCACGGCGGTGTCGCCTGGCAGCTTGGCCAGCGCCTCCTCGAACGCCCAGCGGCGGCCTGCGCGCGAGCCGTGAACCTTGACGTTTTCGATAGGCTCGCCCTTGAGCTGAACCATCCCTCCTTCAAGGGTCAGGTTCAGGGCAAAATCTGGATAGAGCCAGAGCAGAGTGTTGGCGGCGGTCTTCAGACCGCTCCAATCCGCTGGCGCTGAGGCCCCTATTCCCTGCCCAGCGGAAGCAGCGAGCAAGGCGTCCGCATCGAGCGAGCGGGCTTGCAGGGCGATAGCAGCGCTCTTGGCGCCAATATCGAGGTCTGCTGTGCCAGTCAAAATCTGCGCGCGGTTTTGCGGATCGAGGGTGAGGACCAGATCCTGGAGCGCCGCGTCCGAAAACCCGATCTTGGCGGCGGCCGACTTCAGTTGAATATCGAAGGGGAGCCGGTTCGCCGAGCCAGCCCCTTGCGGCACGTTGAGCGTCAACGCTCCCTCGAAGCCCGGTTCCTCGCCCGCGTTCAGCAACCCGTCCGCCTGGAGAGAGATTTTCGAGACCGTGTCCGATGCGCTTCCGGCGAGCTTTATGGCATTGCCGTCCGCCGGTGCGCCCAGAAGCTTTGCATCGTATTGGCGGCCGTTGTGCAGGAAATGCCCGGTGAAGCGAAAGCCGTTCCCCGGAGGCTGGGCAGAAACGGTGCCGCCGATCCCGGTCAGCGCCAAAGCTTCGGTTGCGCCGCCACTTTTCGAATAAACCGAAATGCGGCCGTTTTCGATGTCGGCGTTCTTAACCCCGGCGGTAAAGCGAAGCGGGCCGTCTTTGCCAGCGATATCCGGCTCATCGGAGGGCTTGGAGAAGTCCAAAGTCAGGATCGGGCGCACGAGCTTAAGCCTGTTCGCTTCGGCACGCCCGCCGAGCAGCCCTGGGAGGGACAAGGAGATGTCGACCGCTTCGGCGGTGAAGCTCAAGCCGTCCCTTGCGGCGCCGGCCGCGACGTTGCGCGCGCGAACATGCGGCTCGGGAAGCAGCACGATGTCGATATCGCCAAGAATATCCACTCTGCGGCCAAGCATCGCCGACGCCGTATTCTCGATGCTGGATCGATAATCGTTCCAATCGACGAAGGCGGGCACGGCGATGGCCGCGAGCAGCAACAGGATCAGAATCGTGGCGAGTGTGGCGAGTAGCCGGCCCAAATCGGTCCCCTTGGTTTGTGCGGCGGCGTTGTGTTGGCGGATGCCGCGCCGCCTCCGATAGACTAAACGATCTTGCCTGAATTAGGGATGCACTAGGAATCCTGCGCCTGTTTTATCGCGCAGATCGCTTCGATGCCAGTGCCGCTTTGGGGATATGGGAAGTTTTCTTGGCCCCGCCTGAGCCTGGCACATCCGCGCGGCTCGAAAGCGCCTGCGGAGAAATGCTGCCGGGGACCGTCGCGTCCTGCTCTCAATCGCTGCAGAAAAGCTAGTTTTGAACAGGCTGCTGCTGGCACAAGGCTTCTATCCACATAGACAGCGGCCTGGTTGTATGAGACACCGTGAATTACTCATTTCGATTCTGGAGGATACGTAATGGCAAAGCAACCGGCAAAAGAACAGCACAAAGAAAAAGAAGCCCCGAAAGCCGCCCCCGCTGCCGCCGCCGCTCACCCGGCGCACGAGCATCACACAAAGGCGGCCGAGCACCACGAACATGCGGGCAAGCATCATAAGGAAGCCGCCAAGCACTACGAGGCGGGCGACCATGAGAAGGCCGCGCATCACGCTCACTCCGCGCACGCCCATTCTCTCCACGCCGCGCATCATGCGGCCGAGGCGGCCAAGCACCACGTCTCGCACAAGAAGAGCTGAGCCGCAGCACAGGGTTTGCGATAGGGCGGCTGAGAGCCGCCCTTTTTGCTTCGTTGGGGGCCAGTGGCCTTCACATTACGGCTGCATCTGAACGTAGCCATCTTGCACAAGCTGGATAATCCGCAGATTGGCGCCCCCGTTCATCTTAATGCCCGGTAGCAGATCGGCGTTGATCCAGCCGTTTCTCTTGGCCGTATTGACGCATAGTTCGAACTGCACGCCTTCGCTCTGTAGTGCAGCGACTTGCTCTTTGAAGGGATTGCCTTTTTCAATTTTCCGGTGCTTGTTGTAGGTTGCATCGTTCAACAGCATGTAGCCCGCGGGCCCATGAAACACCGCAACGATGTGAACGGGTGTGCGGCTGGTTTTGTAGCTTTGCACAATTGTTTTCATTTGGGCCAGACCGGCCGGCTGGTCGCCGGAAAACGCTAGATGGTCCATATTGAAGACGATTTTCGAGTCTTTCAGCGGCACCGGGATATCGATGCGAAGCCCCGCATCTTGCTCCTGTTCCGCGGCCCAGATTGGCGCACAATGAGCGGAGGCGAGGAGGAGAAATGCCAATGCGGCGCGTTTTATGGGCATAGCCAAGTTCCTTGTGAGTTTTAAGGCGCCGCCTGCGGCTTGAGCGCGGGTATTTGCGTAGCGCGGCGGACCATGCCAGGTTTACACACATCGCAAAATTAAAATATGTGTGAGCCGCGGCGCCCCAGGCTGTACCCTACAAAACTGGGTACACCGCGAAGACGGATGCGAGTTTTGTCCTCGCGGCGCGGCCGGACTTTTATTCGTGCGGAAGAACGGCGAGCGGGCTGGAATAAGGCGCAACCCGGAGCGAATCGTGCGCCAGAATGCCGATTTGATGCAGGGGGACAACTTCAATATCGCCACTGGCGGTTTTGCGATGCACATATTGCCACACCGTCAGTTCCTTGCGATCCGCGAGCGCGCCCGCAATTCTGCCGGCCGGGGATTTATCCGGTCCGCCAAGCGCCTCGATCTCTTGAGCGTTGAGGCCGATAAACACCTCGTCTTTTACGGTGACGACTTTGAACAGCGAAACGGACATTGGCGTTTGCCCTAAAGCTTGCGTTGCGATTGCGATGGAAAGCGCAAACGTTCCAGCCCGGAGCGCCGCATAGACTGTGTTTTTCATCGTGCTTGTCCCTCTTTAGCTTTCCCGTCTGTACACAACCTCTTAACCGCCGGCAATGCCGCAAAGGTTCATGCGCGCACATTCCAAGGTTGCAGCGAGGCAACACGCTTTCGAAAACCGCAGCCCGGCCGGCAGGGAACCCATTCATTCCTTTACGGCAGCTCACTCTATAAAATATGGCTATGGTTACGCAGCCTGAGCGCTGCCGCCATGCTCGATCAATTTGTTAAGTGCGCGTTAGCAGCCAGCGGCGTGCAAGGGGGTAAATATGCGGTTTGGTGGGATAGTGCTCTTTGCTTTGTCTCTCGGATTGGCTGGACAAGCAAGCGCCGGAGATTGGTCTCAGCCCTGCGACTGGTTTCAAAATGCCACAATCGGCACGCGATGCGCACAAAGCGCGTCGGTCAGCGTGGGACTGAGTTACGAAAATTACGATTACGCGTGGGCCTGGTACGATAACCCAAATCTCTTCCAGTCTTATAAGAGCGTCGACGAGCAGTATTATACGAGCGCCGCGGTTTCCTGGACGCCGGCGAACTGGCTGACGCTTAGTTTCAACTCGCAATACGGTTCCCACACCCAAAATTGGAGCTACACTAACCCGGCCGGGTATTTTCCCGCCAAATCGAGTGACGGCTATGCCTACCGGCAGACCCTGGTTGCGAACGTCAACTTGATGGATACGGGGCCGGGCGCCCAGCGCTTCGTGCTTAATACATTTTTGGGCGGCTATATCGTGCCCGCGCACGACGGCTACGACACCGAGCCGGCGATCTATGGCGGCTTAACGGCCAACTACCAATGGCGGCTCGGCCAGTCGGGATTCTCGATTGACGCGCTTGGACAACTAGAAGTTGCCGGCATTTCGCCGAACGCCAACGTTGTTGTTTACCCTGACGCCCGTCTGCTTCTTTCCTACGATAAGCTTGGCATTGCGATTGGGCCGGTATTCGACACTGCCCAATGGGTGAGCAGCAGCCAAGCTGTGAGCAGCCAGTCCACATATTACTCGGCCGGCGGCGCGGTGATCTTTCAACCATTCCGTTCGTCTCAGTCGCTCCTGAACGGCGTCATTCTTCAGACTTCGGCCGTGCACTCCATTGGGCCAGCCAATTGGGTGCCAACGGACGAAGCCAAGACCAGCCAGCTCGATGTCACGACCTCGATCGCTTTCAATTTCCACTACTGATCGCGGCGGCGCATACGACGAAAAGACGCAAGCCTTCTGGCGCGGCAAGCTAGCGACGGCCAGCTTCGGCGGCGCCATCTCGCTCTTTATGCGCTCGCCCGCGCACCGGCATTACACGCTCTCCGACCTCGAATGGAGCCTAATACCGCCCCTTGCTCTCAACCAGTTCATGATGGCCGAGGCAAAACTGCCAAATGGACAAGCTGTGCCGGTGGCCCTGGTGCTTTGGGCGCGGGTGTCGGCGGAGATCGATGCCCGGCTTTCGGCCGCGCCGCGCTACCCGATCCGGCTGCATCCGAATGAATGGCAGAGCGGCGATGTGATCTGGATCATCGATGCGATAGGCGACCCTAAGGCCGTGCAGCAAGGCATTGAGGCGCTGACGAAGACGACCTTTCAAGGCAAGCAGTTCAAGATGCTGTCAGCCGCGAGTGGAGTAGAAGCCGTGCAGAGCGCGAAACCCAGTTAGTTGTTATGTCTTTAAGATTGATGATGCTTTTTTGAGAAAACTGGGAAAGGATAATCCCTCGTTAGCGTAGCAGATACTTGGGAACTCAAAAAAGGCGCAAGAAGAAGTGAAATCCTCAATCGCAATTGTTGTCTTGGATACGCCCATCACCGTCTCAGGCGCAGCCCTTTGTCAAACGCTGTCAGCTAAGTATCCGGGCCGCGCATTCGTGCCAATTGGCAATGAAAACACTATGATCGTTGCTGACGGTGTTCACGTGGTAATCATGAATATGGGTGCGCCGGCGCCATTGAACACACAGGTTTTAACCGCGCGCGCTATCCGGTATTTCCCTGACGTCGAGGCCGTATTGAAGCGGCACAAATCTCACATTGTGATCGCGGCGATGGGGCAGGACAACGTACCACTGAAAGCTGCGCGGGCCGTCACCGCCGTCGCTGGGGCGTTGATCCAAATGCACCAAGGCGCGACGGCATTGATCTGGAGCGAGAATGTGACAACGACGCGCGATAGTGTGCTTTCGCTCTCCCCCGATGCCTTTTCCGACAACCTTCCGCTTGTGCTTTGGATCGGGTTTAACCCTTTTCAAAGGGATGGAAAACCGGGCGTGCTGACGCTTGGTCTTGCGAATTTCGTCGAGCGTGAGATCGAGATGGTGGGCGGGGCTGCTCAGATTGGACAGGTGGTGTCAAACGCGCTCGATATCAGTCGGTATTTACTCGTCAACGGACCTGTCTTGAACGATGGCAATACAATGGATATTGGCCCCGCCAAGATGCGCGTGAGGCATCTAAATTCCAAGGCCTTCAATGGCCTGCCGGTTTTAGCGATTGAAGCGGTTTAACGGCAATGATCCAACAAAACACTTCTCAGCCCGATGGCGGCGGCAATCCCGTCATAAAAAAGACGCGCAAGCCTCGGCCGAATCCGAAGAAGCGCAATTTCTTCAAATTTAGCGCGAGCTGGCGGTCTGCCGTGCCGAACTATCGTTTGGTAAATGAGGACCGGTACGACGTCCACTTACTAGGCCGCGGCGAGCTAAACGTCAATCCTGAGCCAGCAATCTTTGAATTTGGGCCCAAATGTGCTGGCAAAAGACCTGTACGCGATTTTGAGAAGTTCTGGGCTGGAGTGTATCTTGTTTCTAGTAGCAGCAGAGATGTCTTTCTTGCCGTGGAACCTGAGGCCTTTGTTTTCGAAAAATGCGTTGTTCAAATGAAGAATGGAAGCGAGCCGCCTGATTACTGGCTATGTCATGTCAAAACAGTCCTAATTGCACTCAAAGATCCGGAAAAAACTTCAGTCAGCATCTCAGACAATCTAAGCGAATTGCTTCTGCCAACGTTTTTCGAAGACGTGCTTCCAAAGCACCATGTGTTTAGGCTGAAGCATTCGCCCTTTACCCTCTATTGCGACGATGTCCTTCGCGATGCGGTTCACGCCGCCGAACTAACAAACTTTCAATTTGAGTTCCTTAAGAGTGTGGAGAAAAAGTAAATGGCAACGGCAATTTTGCAGGATCACCACATTATTCCTCAAAATAACAAGTATAATGACCTCTTGAAAGCAATAGAATTTGAGGTTCAAGGTACGGCAAACCGGATATATTTGCCTGCCGATCAATATCTTGCGGAACAACTCGGAATTTCGCTCCATCCTGGTGGCCCGCTCGGCTCTTATCAGGAAGCCATAAATCTCACTCTCGAACAATTGCAGAAGACGACCGAGGGACAGCGCGTGTTACTCGGGCAGGGGACCCCAGAAGAGATTAATGCCGCAAAAAGTGTGTTGCTCGATCAGGTCAATGGCTTGCGCGATGCGTTGAAGGTTGGTCTTGTTAATGGAGAGGTTTTTACCAACCAAAATCCAGTGGCAGGGATTACTTCCGACGTCGAGTGCGGCCTGAAGCGCATTCAACTTTGCGATTTGGTCCGCGTTTTGGGCTGCGTAATCTAGAACGGCGGCAATGTTGCCTCCTATGACTTCTGTGCCGCCCTCTATTGTGGACGTTCCAAAAACCCTCGCGTTTGCCGCGCCTGCGACGGTAATGCTGCGAAGCTCATTGCGCTGCCAGACCAAGCTGCCGTGGATGCGGCCAAGAGTTGTTTGACGGCATTCTATCTCAGACGCCAGTGCTCTCTAATTTTCTGACTGCATATGCCCAGTTGCAAGGCGGGTCTGTCAATCAAGCGTCAAACGACTACAATTACGTGAGCGTGACGGTGCCGGAGGGCTTTGGTGCTGGCCCTAATCCCTTCAATCCAGGCTGGCAGCTCGCCGTCACCGATCCCTTCGCGAATGCCCAGATCTTATCCACGGGCATGAGTTCCTACGGCGAGTACGGCTATGCGACGGCCAACTCGAGCGATCTGTCCGGCTCGGGAACTAACGCCAATCCCTTTAATCCAGGCGGGCAGCTCACGGACGCCTCGAGCAGCGATCCTTTCGTGCCGGGAGCGTCGCAAACGGTAAGCTATTACACCCCCCTTATTTTACAGCCAGCGTCAAATCCTTCGGCAACACCCTTGCTAGGCGCGCTTCCGGGCGCGCCAGGCGATGTTACGCCAACCGCGGAGCTGACCGCCGACGTTTCGGGGGCGAGATTTTCTATAATGGGAACCTACAACCTCATGGGCACGGGCGCTCCCGATCCGCTCGAACCGGGCTATGTAGGCGGAGACGGCGGCGGAGGAGACGGCGGTGGTGGCGGCGGCGGTTCCGGTAGCGGAGATGGCAGCGGAGATGGCAGCGGCGACGGTGGCCCCGTAGAGCTCGACCTCTCGGGCAACGGCATCAAGATCGATCCGCTCTCGTCCTCGAATATGTACTTCGACATGGCCAATGACGGCTATCAGCAGCACACCGCCTGGGCCGCGGCTGGCGACGGCGTGCTTGTTTACGATCCGGGCGGCGGTGCCGTCACGCAGGCGAATCAGGTCGAGTTCACGCTTTGGGACCCAGCGGCCAAGACCGACATGCAGGCGCTCGAGGATGTGTTCGACACGAACCATGACGGCGTCTTGAATGCGAGCGATGCCGATTGGAGCGATTTCTATGTCATGGTCACCAACGCCAACGGTACCACCACGCTGGAGACCATGGCGCAGGCGGGCGTGACCTCGATCAACCTGCAAGCGAACTCTTACAAGCAGGTTTTCACGGACGGCTCGTCCATCGACGGCGAGACCACCTTCACCCGTGCGAACGGCACGGTGGGCACGGCCGGGACCGCGAGCCTTACGTGCGGCACCGCTTGCCGCCGCGATCATGGGGGGCATGGACCGGGCCTGACTTGGGAACGCCGCCTCCCCCCAAGCCGGCGCCCGTCAAGCTGCGCTGTGCCAGGCGCATGTTCCAACGGTTCTCCCCCGCTCGCGGGCGCGCCTGCGATGCGGGCTCTCTGCAGCCGTCCAAACCGGACACCCCGCAATGTTTCGCGCGCTAGCGTCTTCGCTGTGAAAAGCGGGCGCGGCTTTCTTTGTGCCGGCGCGGGCCGTGCTATATCTACGGCATGGGAACGAGTCGCTCTATCTTAGAAAAAATCGCCGCCGCGCCGAACGCGCTTGCAGCCGAGCCGCCTTATCTGAAGGGGCTCAACGCCGAGCAGCGCGAGGCCGTCGAGCGCGCGGACGGGCCGGTGCTGGTGCTCGCGGGCGCCGGCACGGGCAAGACGCGCGTCCTCACCACGCGCATCGCGCACCTGCTGTGGACCAAGCGCGCGCGGCCGAACGAAATCCTCGCCGTGACCTTCACCAACAAGGCGGCGCGCGAGATGAAGGAACGCGTGGGCCAGCTCGTCGGCGGCACCATCGAGGGCATGCCCTGGCTCGGCACGTTCCACTCCATCGGCATGCGCATCTTGCG
>JBKQIH010000150.1:0-2771 GCA_052148445.1 Rhodomicrobium sp. | reverse complement strand
GCTCAAAAGAAAGGTCCCGCAAGTCAATTTAGAGGATCTTGCCTCCAAGCTCCTGCTTCAAGCTTTCGCGCCGCCTTCGGTTCTAGCCGATAAAAATTATGAAGCCTTGTTTTATTGTGGGGCCGTCGACCGCTATTTGCAGGTTGCCCCAGGCGAAGCCAACCGGAATATCCTTGTCATGGCGCGGGAGGGGCTTCGGCCAAAACTCCGGGCAGCGCTTGAAGGCGCGCGCGAGACTGGTGAAGCCTGCTGGAAGACGGGGGGTCAAGTCCGCCGGGAGGGCAAAACCTTTGGCGTGAAAATCGGTGTCCGGCCGGCTTCGGCGAACGATATGTTCCTTGTCAGTTTTATCGAGGAGGGCGAGCCAGCGGCGGGCGCTCCTGAAGCAGATGCGCCTGCCGAGGACAGCTCGCGCATTATCCAACTGGAGCAAGAACTCGATGCGACGCGCAAAGAGCTGAACGCGGTTATCCGCGATCTCGAACTTTCGAATGAAGACCTGCGGGCCGTCAACGACGAAGCCCTTTCCATCAATGAGGAGTTCCAGTCGACGAATGAGGAGCTGGAGACCTCCAAGGAGGAACTTCAGGCTCTCAACGAGGAATTGACGGCCCTTAACGCCCAGCTCCAAGAAACCTTGGAGCAGCAGCGCACCACGTCAGCCGACTTAGAAAACATTCTGAACAGCTCGGACGTCGCTACACTGTTTCTCGATTCCGCGTTGAAGATCCGGTTCTTTACACCCGCAGCGAAGGCCTTCTTCGGCGTTTCCGCGATCGACATCGGACGCCCGGTCGCCGATCTGGCGCAACGCTTCCATGACGAAGGGCTCCTCAAGGAGGCCCGCGCGGTGCTCTCCAATTTCGCTCCGATCCGGCGTGAGATCGAAAGCCATGACAGCAACTGGTATATCCGCAGCATCCTGCCTTACCGGGCCGCAGAAGGCGCTATCGAAGGCGTCGTCATAACCTTCGCACGCATATCGGAAATGAAGGCAGCCGAGCGGAAGATCGAAGCTGCCAAGGCGTATGCCGAAAGCATCATCGCGACCGTCAAGCAGCCGCTCGCCGTACTCGATGAGAATTTGTGTATGGTGTCGGCTAGCGCGTCCTTCTTCAAAGTTTTCGATGGGAAGCCGGAAGACAGCATCGGTAAGCCGTTCACGCTTGGGACGAAGCAGCAGGCGGAGGTTCTGGCGGAGTTCCTAGAAGCTGCCAATGGTGACAGCCCGATCGAGGATTATGAAGTTGCTGTCGATCTGCCGGAGCTTGGGCCGCGCATATTCCTCCTCAGTGCCCGCCGGATCGTTGCCGGGCCATCCGAGCGTCCCAAAATACTCATTTCCATCGATGACATAACAGATGCGAAGACTAAGTCCGAGGCGCTTGCGGCCACCAAGCGAGAGGCTGAGCGGGCGAACCTCGGAAAGTCCCGTTTTCTTGCGGCAGCGAGCCACGATTTGCGTCAGCCGCTTCAGACCCTCAGCTTGCTGCAAGGCATGCTGGCCGATAGCATTTCGGATCCCGGCGCCTCACAGCTGATCGAACGCCTCGATAAGACAATCCTTGCCATGTCGGGCTTGCTGGACAAGCTTCTCGACATCAACCAGCTCGAAGCGGGCGTTGTGCAGCCAAAGCCCTGCGAGTTCGTAATCGGCGATGTGCTCCAGCAGATGCGGACTGAATTCGAAATTCATGCCGCCGACGCCAGTTTGAGCTTGCGCGTGGTTCCCTGCCAAATCACGGTGCGCACCGATCCGCGGCTGTTGGAGCAGATCCTTCGCAACTTGCTCTCCAACGCCACCAAATACACGAGCCAAGGCAAAGTTCTGCTCGGCTGCCGGCGGCGAGGCGAGCGCTTAAGCATTGAAGTCTGGGATACTGGAACCGGCATACCGCAAACCGAACTGAGCGCGATCTTCAAGGAGTTTCATCAGCTCGATAATCCCGGCGGGAAACGTGCCAAGGGTCTCGGCCTCGGTCTTGCGATTGTGCAGCGCATCTCGGACCTGCTCGAAGTGCCTATCAAAGTCCGCTCGCGCCTCGGCCGGGGTTCGGTCTTTGCCGTGGAGGTTCCGCTGGTGCATACGCCTGCGCTCATTGAACTTCCAATCTCCTCGCCTGCTGAGGCGATCCGCGAGGAGCCGCCGTCGCGCGCGCAGACCATTTTGATCGTGGAAGACGATGCGGAAGTCCGCGAGACGCTCAAATTGCTTTTGGTTCGCCGCGGCTATCGTGCGTTCGCAGCTCGCGATGGCGCCCAAGCTCTCGCCATTGCCGCGGAACACGGCGTGAGCCTGGATTTGATGATCGCCGATTATAATTTGCCCGGGCCAAACGGGTTAGAAATTGCCGGCAAGATTGAGGAAACCTCCGCGCGGAAGATACCCGTGATTATGCTGACTGGCGACATCTCGGCGGCCACGCTGCTTGAGATAGCAAGTAAAGGCCATGTCCACCTCTATAAGCCGGCAGACGCGCGGACCTTGATCCGCCATATCAACGAAATGCTCCCCACGAGCCGCCGGGAGGCCGATGCGCCAACAGTCTTTGTCGTCGACGATAACCGGGAAATCCGCGAGGCGATGCGGGATATGTTGGAAAGGCATCACTACCGCACTGAGATTTTCGCCAGCGGCGCCTCCTTCTTGAACGCTTACTCGCCCGGGCGAAGAGGGTGTTTGGTTACGGATGCGCGAATGCCCGGCATAGGGGGGCTCGAGCTGATCGGGCAGCTCAACAAAATGCAGGCGTCCCTTCGCGTCATCGTGA
>JBKQIH010000149.1:0-6514 GCA_052148445.1 Rhodomicrobium sp. | reverse complement strand
AGAGCGCGAGGCTTAAGAAGGCCGTGAGCGGTAGCCAGATGAGAAGGTGCACCCACAGGGGTGGCCGATAAATAAGCTCCACTGCCATCAGCGAGGGCACCACAATGTGGCCGACAATGACGATGGTAAAATAGGGCGGCGCGTCATCCGCCCTATGATGCATCAGTTCCTCGCCGCAAGCAGAGCAGCTATCCGACACTCGCAAATAGGAAGAATACAGCGTTTTCGATCCGCATTGCGGGCATCGTTGTCTAAGGCCACGCCATATTGCCGGGAGCAGGGGCCTGCGATCGAAAAGCGCCGGAGCCTCGCGATTTGTCCAAACGCTCGGCCCCAGCGGTTCCTGGCCTTCCGGTTCTTGAGAAATGCTGTCCAATTCTACCATCCTTAACCGGCGCCAGTTTCTAGGGTCTAGATTTTTTGTTTTCCCGTGCTTCTGTCCGGAAAACCGCTTCACACTTTTCCGGAAGCACTTTATGCCTCGCCGCCGCGGCCCGCTTCGGTATCCTGCCGTGTCTTCTTTGCAGATTTCTTCACGCGCTTCGGCGTAGCCTTGGAGGCTTTGCTTCTTGGCTTGGCGCTCTTCTTCCGGCCGGCTTTGGCTAGCACGGAGGAGAAGCGGCCATCGCTCAGCATGTCGAACCTCAGGGCACCCGCCGCGGGATTGGCCTCCGCCAGCCGCACATCGACCTTGTCGCCAAGCCTGAAGCTTTCGCCCGTGCGCTCGCCGACGAGCGCGTGCATGTTCTCGACATGCCGGTAATAGTCGCGTCCGAGCTTCGCTGCGGGCACGAACCCATCCGCGCCGGTATCGTTCAGCTTTACGAAGAGGCCGAAGCGCGTCACGCCCGAGATGCGGCCTTGGAAAGCTTCCCCGACCCGCTCCGCCAAATGCATGGCAATCAGCCTCTCCACCGTCTCGCGCTCGGCCGACATCGCCTTGCGCTCGCTATGAGAGATGGTTTCCGCGATCCGGTCGAGTTTCGACTTCTCGGCGTCCGAGAGCCCGCCTTCGCCCAGCTTGAACGCGCTCACCAGCGCCCGGTGCACGATGAGGTCTGCATAGCGGCGGATGGGCGAGGTGAAGTGCGCATAGCGGCGCAAGTTGAGGCCGAAATGCCCAAGATTGCCGGGCCGGTACTCGGCTTGCGCCTGTGAGCGCAGCACCACCTCGTTCAGAAGCTCCTCGTGCTCGGTACCGATGGCTTTTTCGAGGATACGGTTGAACTGGCCCGGCCGGTTGAAGCCCGTTTTGGGCGCATTGATGCCGATGCTCGCCAAAAATTCGCTCAGCGCCACCAATTTCTCGGACGACGGCGCATCGTGCACGCGATAAATCAGCGGCGACTTTTGCGCCTCAAGCGCTTCGGCCGCGGCGACGTTCGCCTGGATCATGAACTCCTCGATCAGGCGATGCGCCTCCAGGCGCTGCGGTACGATAACGCGCAAGACCAGCCCGCGCTCGTCGAGGACAATTTTGCGCTCGGGCAAATCGAGGTCCAGCGGCCCGCGCTTATCGCGCGCATCCTTCAACAGCGCATAGACCTGCCAAAGCGGCTTGAGCACAGTATCGAGCAGGACTGCGCACTTTGCGTTGGGCTTGCCGTCGATGGCCGCTTGCGCCTCTTGATAGGAAAGCTTCTCCGCCGAGCGCATGGTGGCGCGCATGAAGCGGTGCGAGAGTTTCTTGCCGTTGCGGTCGAAGATCATCCGCACGGCAAGGCAGGGGCGCAGCTCGCCGCCCTTTAGCGAGCACAGCTCGTTCGACAGCTTCTCCGGCAGCATCGGCACGACCCGGTCCGGGAAGTAGACCGAATTGCCGCGAAGGCTCGCTTCGTGATCGAGCGCGGTGCCGGGCCTCACATAGAACGAGACATCGGCGATGGCGACAATCGCGGTCGCGCCGCCTTCATTGCCCGGATCGGGATCCGGCGCGGCCCATACCGCGTCGTCGTGATCCTTGGCGTCCTCGGGGTCGATGGTGACGAGAGGCAGGCGGGTAAGATCCTCGCGATGCGCCATGGTCAACGCGGGCAGCGCGTTCAGCTCTTCGAGCACATCGTCTCCGAAGCGGTCGCGCAAGCCGTGATTATGGATGGCGATCAGGCTCACCGATTTTTCGGCCTGGGGATGCCCGATCCGCTCCGTGACACGGGCGCCAGGCCGGGCAAGCTTTGCGTCGCGTATAATCTCGAAGCGGACGAGTTCGCCATCCTCGGCGCCGTCCATATCGCCGTCCTGAACGGCCCATTCCTTGAGGTCTTTTTTGTCGATGGATTCGACGCTGAAGCCACGGCCGGCTTTGCGCAGAATTCCAAGCTGGCGCGGTTTATCGCGAGGCAGCCGCTTGATGGGCGATGCAACGAAGCCGAACCTTTCGCCATCGCCGCTTTCTTCGATCGCTTCGCGAAGGCGCGCCAGCACGTGATCGCCGATGCCGATGGCGGGCCCGGAATATTGCCGCGTAATGTCGAGAAGGATGCGCGGCGGTGCGCCGTCTTCCTCATCCCAATGCAAAGGCGTGCCGATGAGATCGCCGTTGCGGTCCTGGCTGCGGATCACGATCACCCCAACCTGCGGAATCGCCTCCTTGCGCACGCGGTGCCTCGAGTCCGCGATAAGCCCATCGGCGGCAAGCTCTTTCAAGATGCGCTTGAGGTCGATCCTATCGGCGCCCTTGATGCCAAAAGCGCGGGCGATCTCGCGGCGGCCAATATTGCCGGGGCTGGATTTAATAAATTGAAGTACGTCTTCTTTGGCTAATTTCTTGGAGCGCGCGTCCCGCGCGCCCTGTTCGTCCGTTTCCATTTTGTCTTTCTTGCGCGGCACGGGCTTGTCCCTAATACTGCCTGTCCGTACAGCGCGCACTACCCCTTATCCTGTCCTCCTCCCGTCCCGCATCCGCTCGCGGACGCTGGCACTCTTGCGTTGCAAGCTCGCCAAGGCGAGGTTGCTGGGAGAAGGGACGCTCGCTCAACGGCTGCAAGCGAGTTCCCTCTCCCAATGGGAGAGGGCTAGGGTGAGGGGTAGCGCGGTTTGACACAGAGGCTCTTTCGCTGACAGCGGTTCTAGGTTGTCTCGCTTGCCGCTTTCGTTGCTGTCTTCTTGGCCGCCGCTTTTGGCTTCTTGGCGCCCTTCGCGGGCTTGGCCTTGCCATTTGCGGCAGCCGCTTTCGGTTTGGCGGTCTTCGCCTTGCCGGCCGGCTTCTTTTTGCCACCGCCGCTTTCCATGCGCGCGGCGATCAGTTTGACTGCGTCCTCCATGGTGACGGCCTCCGGGGCCATCTCCTTCGGGACGGTCGCGTTTACTTTGCCGAACTTGATATAGGGACCGTACTTGCCGGCAAGAACCTCGACCTTGCCGCCATGCTCGGGGTGCTCGCCAAGGACTTTGATCGGAGCCGAGGCGCCGGCAGCTTTGCCCTTTCCATTCGCCGCGGCATCGGCGATCAGCGCTACGGCACGATTCAGGCCGACGGTTAGAACTTCGCTGGCGTCGATTTTAATGTATTTGCCCTGATGCTCGATATAAGGGCCGTAGCGCCCGAACCCGGCCATGATCGCCTTGCCGCTTTCGGGATGAATGCCAACCTCGCGCGGGAGCGCCAGAAGCTTGAGCGCATACTCCAAGCTTATCGACGCGGCGTCCATGCCGCCTGGAATGGAGGCACGCTTCGGCTTATCGCCGTTTCCGCCTTCGCCAAGCTGAATATAAGGACCGAAGCGTCCGCTCTTGAGGGCAACGGCCGAGCCCGTTTCAGGATCGTTGCCGAGCACCGTATCGGCCGGCGCGGCGGCCGTCTCGCCATTCGCGTCCTCGCCGCCGCCGGTCTTCAGCTGGCGCGTGAACCGGCATTCGGGATAGTTCGAGCAGCCGATGAACGCGCCGAATTTGCCCGTCTTCAGCGAGAGCTGACCCTTGCCGCAAAGCGGGCACAGCCTCGGATCGCCGCCATCCTCCTTCGGAGGGAAGATATGGGGCCCAAGCATCTCGTTCAGCGCGTCGAGTACCTGCGCGACGCGCAAGTCTTTGATGTCGTTCACAGCCGCAAGAAAGTCGCGCCAGAACTCGCGAAGCAGGTCTTTCCAATCGAGCTTGC
This sequence comes from Rhodomicrobium sp., assembly GCA_052148445.1. Classification (GTDB taxonomy): domain Bacteria; phylum Pseudomonadota; class Alphaproteobacteria; order Rhizobiales; family Rhodomicrobiaceae; genus Rhodomicrobium. The sequence goes on along the minus strand of JBKQIH010000149.1, from coordinate 2,415 downwards.
CGTCCGAGACCTGGTCGAGCCGGTCTTCCAGATAGGCCGTGAAATCGTATTCCACATAGCGTTTGAAAAACGCTTCGAGGAAGGAAGTGACGAGCCGGCCCTTGTCCTCTGGCTCAAGGCGCTTCTTTTCGAGCTTCACATAGTCGCGCTCGCGAAGAATGCCGACCGTGCTGGCATAGGTCGACGGCCGGCCGATACCAAGGCGTTCCATCTCGCGGATGAGCGTCGCCTCGGAGAAGCGCGGCGGCGGTTCGGTGAAGTGCTGCGTGGCCTCGACGCCCGCATCGTGAAGCTGCTGCCCCCGCTCCAGCTTGGGCAAGCGGCTGTCTTCCTCGTCCCCGGCGTCGTCGCGGCCCTCCTCGTAAAGCTTAAGGAAACCATCGAACAGCACAACCGAGCCCGTCGCGCGGAGGCCGTAAGGATGACCGTCGCGGCCTTCGGCTGCGATTTCAACCGTGGTGCGCTCGAAATCGGCGCTCGCCATCTGGCTTGCGACCGTGCGCTGCCAGATTAGCTTATAAAGCCGCGCCTCTTCGGCACTGAGCCCCTTCAGCTTTTCCGGCTGGCGGCGGAAATCGGTCGGACGGATCGCCTCGTGCGCCTCTTGCGCGTTCTTCGCCTTGGTCTTGTAGATGCGCGGTGCGTTTGGAACGTAGCGCTTGCCGAATTGCGTCTCGATCTGGCCCCGGGCTTGCGCGATTGCCTCGGGGACAATCTGCACGCCGTCGGTTCGCATATAAGTAATGAGGCCCACCGTCTCGCCGCCGATGTCGATGCCCTCGTAAAGCCGCTGGGCGATCTGCATGGTCTGGCGGGGGGATAAGCCCAGCTTGCGCGAGGCTTCCTGCTGAAGCGAGGACGTCGTGAACGGCGGAGCCGGATTGCGCTTATGCTCTTTGGCTTCGATGCTCTCGACACGGAAAAGCTGTCCGCGAAGCGCGTCGCGATAAGCATGCGCAGTGGCTTCGTTGTTAATGTCGAACTTGTCGAGCTTCTTGCCGTCGCGTGCAGCAAGCCGCGCCTGGAAGGCCTCGCCGGCGGCTGTTTTCAGGCTCGCTTCGACGGTCCAATATTCGCGCGTCTTGAACGCCTCGATCTCGGCTTCGCGGTCGCAGACAAGCCGCAGCGCCACGGACTGAACGCGCCCCGCGGAGCGCGCGCCGGGCAGCTTGCGCCAAAGCACTGGCGAGAGCGTGAAGCCCACGAGATAATCGAGCGCGCGCCGGGCCAGATAAGCATCGACCAGCGGCCCGTCGATTTGGCGCGGATGCGCCATCGCGGTGAGGATCGCGTCCTTGGTGACGGCGTTGAACGCTACCCGCTCAACCGCGACGCCGCTCAGAGCGCGCTTTTGCTCCAGAATTTTTAGAAGATGCCAGGAGATCGCCTCGCCTTCGCGATCCGGGTCGGTCGCGAGGATCAGCCGGCTCGCGCCCTTCACCGCCTTGGCGATCTCGTTGACGACCTTTTGGGAATCGGCCTCGACAGCCCAAGTCATCTCGAAATCGCTGTCGGGCAGAACCGATCCGTCCTTCGCCGGCAGATCGCGCACATGGCCGTAGGATGCGATGACCTTGTAGCCCGCGCCCAGATATTTGTTGATAGTTTTCGCCTTGGCGGCGCTTTCGACGATGACGATGTTCATTGAGAGTGATGTTCTGCTTTCTGGGCCCGGAGCCGAGAGGGTACACTTCGGCCGGGTTCATCGATCCTTCAAGTCCGCTAGACGGCGGCGACTCTATTCAAAAGCGCTTCACCGATTCCTTACCGGCTGGCGCTCCGATGCTTAGCTCTTGGCTTAAGCCTCTGATACGTCACTGGTTTAACTTGGCAGAGCAGCCGCGATCCCCCCCGATAAAGCCGGAAACCCGTCGAATATTGCAAATTTCGCGCGGGCCATTCCAAGTTGGTCAACACCTCGCGCGGGCTCCGCATTAATCCTGTAATGCTCGCGGAAACGCAATAAATCAAGCTTGAAGCTATTTTGCACAGAGAAGGCGTGCTTTGAAAATTGGCCACGGTCCAGCGAATCTTCGCACAAACGCGATCTTTTTGCCGGCCGATATCCATGAGCCCCGTCCGGTTGCGGATGAGAAGCGACGCCAGGAAAGTGATATTAAGTGGACATAAGCCGCGAGTTCCATAAGGGGGCACGATGTTCGTTTCCGATTTGTTTCGGTGATATTCTCCACCGGACAGCTCGCCGCGATGATGGCATAGGCGGCCGGCCAAGATAAGATTTCTGCCGGGGCCGCGTTGGATGGGGAATTGCTGAAACCTATTGTGCTCCTACCGGGTCGCGGCAGATTCAAGACCTCCGGCGGCATCGAAGGACGTCGGGCGGAAGCTTAAACGATTCGGCAATGTGATTTTTTGGAGCGCGATTCTGTCGCCAGCAATATACGGCAAAGATCG
>JBKQIH010000148.1:0-26197 GCA_052148445.1 Rhodomicrobium sp. | reverse complement strand
CGCGTCCTGCAGTATGGCCGGAAGCGTTCCGGATACCTGGAACGGCTCAGAAAAAGCATGGCTGGGCACCTGCACGTTAGCAACTCTCAGGAGAGAGATAGTCCCGCATCGAGCTAGCTCTCAGGATCGGCTTCGCTTAGAGCCCGCTTTCGTTGGTATCGAAAGCGGGCTCTAAGTTTTCGCTTTTCCGTGCCTCTTATCGGAAAACTTCGCACCCACGGGTTGTGCGCTCGAGCAGCGCGTCGTGCGGTAGCGCGCCGCTAAAGAGCCCGGGGGCATGCTTTTTCCGGAAGCACTCTAGGCACCCGGGAGCGAGAAGCCGGCGGGTTTTTTTGCCTTCAAGCGACGTCTGTTCCAATGGCCCGGTGCTGCCGGTAGGTTTTATCGGCCAATTTTACGGTTCCAGATCGATCGTGAACGTAAGCCGCGCGAGTGCAGGTTTGCCAGCCGCACACGATCGCGCCGGCTTAAAGGGGATCGAGTTCGAGCCCACGGCATTGCCGGCCGGCGCGTTAAGCTGGGCGCCTCAGCGCCGCCGGCGCCTTTGGGGCCGCCGCCTCATGCTGCCCTCAGGCGCCAGTCCGGCGGCGGGCGCCGGCTCGGCCGCCGCTATCACAGGCTCCAGAGGCTTTTGAATCTCGCATCGTGCCTTTTTTAGCCGCTCCAGAGCCAGCGGCCGGAAAACTTCCCCGCGCAGCGGCGCACGGATCGCAACGATCCCCGTCTGGCTAGGCGACACAACGATGTTTTGATCGTCGCCTTCCTCCGATTTCTCGGTGCTCGCTTCTTCCGGCAAGCGATCCTTGCGCAGAATGAGCAAGCGCACCTCCGGCTTTTTCGCGTCGGCGCCGGTTACAACGTAGAAGTTTTCACCATCGGCCGTTGAGAGTGTCAGCGACCAGGGCGCTTCGGGCAGGGGAGATTTAACGATAACGTTGTTATCGGAAAGATCGAACAGGCAGTAGGCTGTCATCACATCGGGGGAAGTGAAGGGAAGGTGGATGCCATTTTTCGCGTCCGCGATAACGAGTACGTTCGGCTTGATGGAAGCCGAAAGCCGCGTCCACGCATCGCGTTCGGCGAGCATCGGCATGCTAAATACTGTCAGAATATGCACGATGCCCGCTGCGGCAAGCCCGGCCAAGATCCACGGAACGCTTTCCATCACGAACACTCCACCAGCGTTATCTCGGGCAGGATATCGCCGCCGGATTTCAAAAGATTGTCTGGGCTGAAGGGTCTCAGAATGCTCAACTGTAGAACGACACGGTTTCCGCGCGTTGCTGGAATCCAGTTCCCAGGCTGCACGCCGGGAGACAAGCGCACGGTGAATGTGCCGTCGGGAGCCGCGAGGATATTCGCGCTTGTAAAGCCCGATCTGCCGGTCTTGTTCGCCATGACCTCGCCGTCGCTTTTGAAAGCTGCAAGTTCCCACCACAACGCCGGCACGGAATAGCCCCGGATTTCGTAAGTGCAATTGCCCGAAAGCCGTGAGCCCGCGCTATCGCGGGTTGCGGTGAACACCATAGAGCTCGCCGCGGTCACCGGCAACACGCCCTGCCTTGCAACATGGGCAATTGTGTAAGGGTCTGCGTCGGCGGTCCCTTCCCGGAACCAGAATACCCAGGGTCCGTAACGGTTCGCCGCGGCGAAGAAACCGTGATTGACAGCGCGCCAGGCCGAGCCGAGGCCCAGAGTGAGCGCGATCGCCACGAAAATGAAATAGCGGCCGAGGAAGGGCATGCGTTCGGAAACCTAAAATTTCACAGCGAGAGAGTGTCGGCCCGCACGGGCCTTAGCAGCAGCCTCGTTATTGCGTCCGGACGGGCGATTTGTCCAGGGATGCTCCCTTTTCCGGGACGCCCCCGCTCTGCAGCTTGGGCGCCTCCTTCAAAAGCTTGGATAGCGATGTCAGCGTCTTGCGCGTGCGAGCCGGCATCCGTTTGGCCGGATCCGATCCGCCCGTGCCGAGCGTCGGATCGTCGCGCCGCATTTCCGCGAGCCGCTGGCGTTCCTCCACTTGACGCGGGTGCAAAGGAAGCCCCGGAATTTGCGGAATGTCCATACTCGTATGGGCGCCCACCATGTAAGTATGCCAAACTGGCGCAGCCATGTGGCCTCCCGTGGTCCCGCTCGCAATATCGGTGTAATCGTCATTCCCGAACCAAACGCCGGTAACGTATTGTCCGGTGAAGCCCATGAACCAAACATCTTTCGGGCCTGAAGTCGTGCCGGTCTTGCCGCAAGCGTTGGTGAAATCGAGCTTGGCGGCTTGGCCCGTTCCCTCGTCCACGACTTTGAAGAGCATAGTGTTAAGGGTTTCGATATCTTCGCGCTTGAACAGCCGTGCCGGCGCAGGCTCATCGCGCTCGCGGGAATAAACCAGCTCGTCGCGTGTGTTTCTCAGCTCCAGAACTGCATAGGGCTTAACGGCGAGGCCTCCATTGGCGAAAACCGCGTACCCCGCCACGTGGTCCAGCGGCGCTATGCCGGTGTCGCCAAGCGCCATGGAGCAGGTTTTTCTGACCGCGGTAAGACCGATCTTATGGGCGGTTTCGAGCACCTTTTCACGTCCGACGTCCAGCGAAAGCCTGACCGCGATGGTATTGACCGATCTCATGAGCGCCTCGTAGAGGGTCATCGACCGGCCGCTCACCCCGCCGCCGTAATTTGTCGGCGACCAGTTTCCGCAGGTCGGGGAGGTATCGGAATAGACCTTTGTCGGCTTGATACCGTTCTCGATGGCGGTCAAGTAGACGTAGGGTTTGAACGACGAGCCCGGCTGACGCGCGCCATGCACAGCGCGGTTGAATTGGCTATCGCCATAATCGCGCCCGCCCACCATCGCGCGAACCGCGCCATCGGTATCCATCGAGACCAGCACCCCCTGGCTAATCCTCGCTCCTCGTCCTTGCGTATCGAGCGCGGTGCCGACGGCGTCCTCGGCAAGCTTTTGCAGCCCAACGTCCACGGTGGTCCGTGCCGTCAGTACGAACTCGCCCTTGCCTCTCATGAGGCGCTGCACCTCCTCGTAGGCCCAGTCTAAGAAATAGTTCGGCACATAGTTTTCTTGGCGGTCCACCACAGTTGCAGGATTGAGACGCGCACCATGCACCTGTCCCTCGGTCATGAACCCCGCCTCGACGAGGTTTGTGAGCACCTGGTTCGTGCGGGCGCGCGATTCCACCGGATTGGAATGCGGAGCGTATTTCGTTGGAGCCTTGAACAACCCGGCGAGCACCGCGGACTCAGCAAGATTGATATCCCGCACGGACTTGCCGAAATAGAATTGCGACGCCGCTTCAACACCGAAGGTTCCCCCGCCGAGATAGGCGCGGTCGAGATAGAGCTTCAAGATTTCCTTCTTCGTGAGATGCGCCTCCAGCCAAAGCGCGAGGTAAACCTCGCGAATCTTGCGCTGCATGGAGCGCTCCGACGATAGGAAAAGGTTTTTCGCGAGCTGCTGGGTGATCGAGCTGCCGCCTTGGACAACCTCGTTCGCCCGCGCATTCTGGATCAATGCCCGCATTGTGCCGAGGATGTCGATGCCGAAATGATCGAAAAAGCGGCGGTCTTCGGTCGCGAGCGCCGCCTTGACCATGGTATCGGGAATTTCCTCAAGCGGCACGGCATCGGAAAACTGGATGCCGCGCTTTCCGATCTCGTTCCCATAGCGGTCGAGGAAGGTTACGCTGAATTCGCTACCCGTGCGCCAATTCGGGTTTTTGGTAAGCTCGATCGCCGGGATCTCGAACATCAGAACGATGGCAAGCCCGCCCGTCCCGATGGTCGCAGCCTCGGATAGAAGCTCGACGGCGAGACGATGAAAGCCCGTGATCCGGAAACGGGCAAACAAATTGTTGTAGTTTGCCCACCAGTCTTTAAATCTGGCATACAGGCTGTAAAGAGTGGAATCGATCCAGGAGTCGAGCGCGAGCCAATTGACATAACGGTTGCGCCGGTTCGGCTTGAAGATCCAGTCCCGCACGAGTGTTCGCCGCCTCTGTTGAACCCAATTGCCGGTACTATGCCAAGAAACGATCTCGCGAAACAGTTAAAATGGCGCGGCCTCGAAACGGTTCCGGAAAATATGCCGGTGCCGGGCGCTTCAACGCCGTTCTGGAAGGCGAAGAGCCTCGACGAAATGACGGCGGCCGAATGGGAATCGTTGTGCGATGGCTGCGGCCAATGCTGCCTCATTAAGCTTGAAGACGAAGATACGGGCGATATTGCGGTCACCCGTCTTGCCTGCAAACTTCTCGATCTGGGATCGTGCCGCTGCTCCGATTACAACAACCGGCGGGAGCATGTCGAAGATTGCGTCAAGCTTACGCCGGAGGGCGTGCGCGGACTGAGCTGGTTACCGGAAACTTGCGCCTACCGCCTCATCGGCGAGGGCCGGGACCTCCGCTGGTGGCATCCTCTCGTCTCGGGAACGGCGCAATCGGTCCATGAAGCGGGCGTTTCGATCCGGGGGGCTGCGATTGGCGAGAGAAAAGTGCCTCAGCACCGTTTTCCCGCCCACATCGTCGGGTGGATTAAGCCGCCAAAACGGCGCTGAGACAGGATTGTCAGCCTGGAAAATGAGACTTAGATAACACTTACATCGATGAGGTAGGCGTGCGGGGCGGGATTTTGCGGCTCGGTTCAATTGCCGGCGTCGAAAGCTCAAAGAGCACGGAACATCGTTTTCATAACTTCCGTGTGAGATAGCTTATGACTGCAAGACGCCCCGGCGGCTTCGTTCTTACCGCGGACATAGCAGGTTTAGGGAATTTCGTGACGGTCGGAAGAATGCCGGTCCCTTCTCCGGCTTTTGCCGCTGCCTTGCGGGACCTGCGAATCGGTCCGGCCGGCCCGGAGCTGCGAGAGGGGCTTGTGCATTCGCTAGCGGTGAGCGCCGCGGGCCTTTGTATTTTGGACAGTCCGGAAATTGAGAGGGCTTTGCACGCCTGCATGCCGGCCGGGCTCGTCTTCGAGTGGCGCATCGCGTTTCCCGGAACGGGGGTTTTGCAGGCACTCTTTTTTATCGCGAAACTCACGCAAGCTCAGAGCGGAGCCGCGGCCGAACTCGCCCTGCAGCTCGCCGGAAAGCCGGCATTTAGCGGCGTGCAGAATGGCGGGGCCGGGCTCCTCAGCCAGGATAGCCCGTGACCTAAGCAGACATTCGCCGGCCGGCCGGCCGGTATCTGCTTGCAGTCTTTTGTTTTCGCAAAGCATTTTTCTAAAAACCGGCGGCCGCTTTGGGGAAACTCCGCTTAGCCGTTCATCGCAAGTTCAGGTAGCAGCGCTCATGAAGAATGCGATGCAGAATGAGCCATGAAATATATCTGCGCGGCTATACTCGTTTGCAGCGTCGTCTTTCGCAGCGGTTTTGCGCTCGCTAAAGATACCTGTACTCACGCCTGGGGCAAGGGCAGCTTCAAGACCCATAAACAGGTCGAGCACGAGCTGAGCGGCTGGCTGGTGAATGGAAAAATTCTCCGGTTCTCGCTTTGCGGCTCGGGAAGCGAGCACTATTTTCAAGTCACGATTTTGGAGTCGGCCGGTAAAGTCCGGGTCATCCGGGTGCCCGCCCGCTAGCATTCAGGCGAAGTATTGCCGCATGCGCCTTTTAGTTGTGGAAGACGATAAAGATTTGAGCCGCCAGCTCCTGGCCGCGCTTGCCGACGCAGGTTATGCGGCCGATGCCGCATTCGACGGCGAGGAGGGCGCGCATCTTGGCGAAAACGAGCCCTACGACGTCATCATTCTCGATCTCGGACTGCCCAAAATCGACGGCCTCAGCATTCTTGAGCGTTGGCGGAGAAACGACGTGCGAACGCCTGTGCTCATACTCACGGCGCGGGACCGCTGGAGCGAAAAAGTCGCCGGCATCAACGCCGGTGCCGACGATTACGTTGCCAAGCCGTTCCAGATGGAGGAGGTCATCGCGAGGGTGCGGGCGCTGCTTCGCAGGAGCGCTGGGTTTGCCAAGGCCGAGCTTGAGTGCGGCCCCTTGCATCTCGACACGCGCACGGCGCGGGTCACGTTCAACGGCACGGCGATCAAGGTGACCGGGCTCGAATTCCGGCTGCTTTCCTATCTTATGCACCATCAATCGCGGGTCGTGTCGCGCTCGGAACTTGTCGATCATCTTTATCAGCAAGATTTCGACCGTGACTCGAATACGATCGAGGTTTTCATCGGACGCCTTCGCCGCAAAATACCCGCCGACCTCATACATACCGTGCGCGGGCTCGGCTATTGCGTATCCTTCGCCGATACTCCCGATGGGGGCGAAAAGAGGAGCTCATGAGAGGCAATTCTCTTGCGCTTCGCCTGGTGATATCGTCGGCGGCCTGGACCTTGATGATTTTGTCCGTTACCGCCGCCATCCTCATTTCGCTCTGCCGCGATTTTCTGGAAGAAAATTTCGATCAGCGGATCAATCAATCGCTCGAAAATCTGATCGCGAAAACGGCCCCGCAGGGCCCGCTCGACATCAAGCGCCCAAGCGACCTTGGCGAGCCCCTTTTTTCGCGGCCACTCTCGGGCGCCTATTGGCAAATCAAGCCCGCCGATCAGAGAAGCGACCCGTTCTTCAAGTCGGATTCGCTTGCCGACGAGACCTACAAGACCCCGGCCGAGCTTGGCGTGAAGCCCGATCAGAAGCGAATCCGGCAAGCCTATGTCGATGGGCCGGACGGTCAGATGTTACGTGTTCTGGAGCGGGACATCGATTTTGGCCAGGAAAGCGAAAGCCGCGTCTTTTCCATCTCGGTTGCCTTCGATACGTCCGCCGTCGATGCCGAAACGCGCTATCTCACCAATACCATCGTTCTCACGCTGGCCCTGCTTGGGGCGGGCCTTCTGCTGGCGACGTTTTTCCAGGTCCGTTTCGGGCTGAGCCCGCTCAAGGACATAGGGGTTCGGCTGGCCGCCATCAGGTCCGGCGAGGAAACGCTGCTGGACGGAACGCCGCCCGACGAGATCCTTCCCCTACAGGAGGAGCTTAACGCGCTTATCAAGGCGAATTGGAGCGTCGTGGAACGGGCGCGTACCCATGTGGGCAACCTCGCGCACGCGCTGAAGACGCCGCTCAGCATCGTTATCAACGAGGCCGCTTCGCAGAACAGCGAATTCTCCCAAAAGGTCGCTCAGCAGGCAGCGCTGATGCGCCAGCAAATCTCTCACCATCTGGACCGTGCCAGGATTGCCGCGCAGATCCGGCCGATTAGCGGAGTGACCGATGTGGCTTCCGGGCTCAACGCGCTTTCCCGGGCGCTGACGAAGATTTACGAAGGCCGCGCGCTCAATCTCGAAATCGATTGCCCCTACGGGGTCCGTTTCTTCGGGGAGAAGCAGGATTTCGACGAGATGGCGGGCAACCTCATGGACAACGCCTGCAAATGGGCCCGCTCCAGCGTAACCGTCAAGGTTGAGGCTTCGCAGGCCGCAGGCAGCTCCTCAGCCCGCACCTTCCAACTCATCATCGAGGACGACGGCCCAGGGCTTCCGGAGGAATTCCGGAGGGTGGCCGTGAAGCGCGGCCGCCGCCTCGATGAAGATGTGCCTGGCTCAGGGCTCGGTCTCTCCATCGTGGCGGAGCTTTCGCACCTATATCGCGGTACGCTCAAGCTTGAGGAAGCCTCGAGTGGCGGCTTGAGAGCGTGCCTGATACTTCCTGCGGCATAATTTGACGCAAAAATGCCCAAATGACTTGCCTACGGTTGTGCAGGCAATGACGAGGAGGGGCGTGCGATTCGCGCGCTACGATGGGGTATGAAAAAGTTTGGACTGCTCTTTATGGCGCTCGCGTTCACCGTGCTCACGGGATGCGCGACCAAGGAAGAGTCAGGAACGCTGATAGGCGCGTCCACGGGCGCGTTGATCGGCAGCACGATGGGCCGCGGTCCTGGGCGTGTGGCCGGCATGGTTGGCGGCGCAATTGTCGGCGGTTTCATCGGAAATCGCATCGGCAAATCGATGGACGACGAGGACCGGCGGCGGGCCTATGAGGCACAAATGGTGGCATTCGAGCGCGGCGACCGCGCGGAATGGCGCAATCCGAACAACGGCCGCTATGGCTATATCGAGCCGCGTCCGGTGTATTACTACCACGACATGAGATGCCGCGAGTTCTCGCAAACCGTCTTCATCAACGGAAGGCCCGAGACAATGGTTGGCCGGGCTTGCCGCAACCCCGACGGAGTCTGGCGCGAAGTTTAGCCGAGGCTATTGCCGGGCAGTTGCAGAGCATTTGAAAGGGCCGTTCTGGGACGGCCTTTTTTTGTTGTGTAATACCAGCGTGCATAATGCGTGCCCCCCCTCATCCTGTCCTTCTCCCGCAAGGGGAGAAGGAACGCCCGTGCGACGGCCGCGACTTGCTCCCTCTATCCATCTGCATCCGCAGGCGGATGCGGCACTTCGAATTGCAAGCTCGCCAAGGCAAGCTTGCTGGGAGAGGTTGGGGTGAGGAGGCTTGCCGTCACCCGCCGAGCGTAGCGGCCTCGCCAATGGCAGCGTAAACCCGCTCAAGCTCCTCCGAGGTGCTGCAATAGGGCGGCATCGCGTAGATCGTGTTGCCCAAGGGGCGCAAAAGCAGCCCGCGTTGCAGGAAAAAATTGTACAGCTTTGTCGCAACACCGGCGAGGTATCCGGCGTCCCGGACGGCGAGGTCGAGCGCGGCGATGGTGCCGAGCTGGCGGACATTGGAGAAGCGTGCGTCGGCCTTAAACGGTGCGAGCTGCGCGGCCTGGCAAGCGGAGAGGGCGGCAATCCGTTCGCGGACGGGCTCGCTCGCCCATATGTCGAGATTGGCGGCGGCGGCGGCGCAGGCGATCGGGTTCGCGGTGTAGGAACTCGAATGAAAGAACATGCGCGCGCGGTCGGGCGCGTAATGCGCATCGAAGATCTCACGCCTGCAGAGCGTCACGGCGAGCGGGATTGACCCTCCAGTCAGGCCTTTGGCGAGGCATAAGATATCGGGCGAGATACCCGCCTGCTCGCACGCGAAGAGCGTTCCCGTGCGCCCGAAGCCGGTCATCACCTCGTCCGCGATGAACAGGACGCCGTAAGCCTCGCAAAGGCGCTTCAACTCGCTGAGGACCGATGCCGCGTAGATCAGCATGCCGCCGGCGCCAAGAATGAGCGGCTCCAGAATCAGCGCGGCGGGCGGCTCGCGTTTGCAGAGCGCCTCGAACGTATCCAGGGTACGGCTCTCCTGCCCCGTTCTTGGAAAGGGCAGGCGCTCGACATCGAACAGCAGCGGCTCGTACGGCGCGTTGAAGACGCCGCGCGCTCCTGCCGACATGGTGCCAACGGTGTCGCCATGATAGGCATGCTCTAGCGCGACGATGGCCGAGCGCGGCTCGCCGATATTGCGGAAGTAGCCCAGCGCCATTTTCAGCGCGACCTCGACCGAGGTCGAGCCGCTATCGGAGAAGAACGCGTGGGACAGGCCGGGCGGGGCGATTGCGATCAGCCGGCGCGCCACTTCTTCGGCGGGCTCGTGCGTGAAGCCCGCGAAAATCACCTGATCGAGGATATCGGCTTGGCGTTGGATCGCGGCGGCGATGCGCGGATGGCTGTGGCCGTGCGTGATGACCCACCAGGACGAAATGGCATCGAAAATGCGCGATCCATCGGCGGCTTCGAGCCAGGCGCCCTTCGCGCGCGCGATCTTGATCATCGCCGGCTGCAACGCATGCTGCGTGAAAGGGTGCCAGATGGGGGATGCCCGGTTATTGCTCATCTTATCCGCATGGGTTCGAGTGAAGCTCTGACTGCTGCGTGGGCGCCCGGTTCCTTAGGATTCGGTACAAAACCATAATCGCCCGGCTCGCTCAATACGCCACGCGATGCCGTTTGCGCTCTGTAAAGTCCGGCCCGGTGGTTACGAAATTCTGCGGATCCTTGCGATTCGAGTGGTACACCTTGTAAGCAAGTCCGTCGCAGTGCACGCGATCCCAAAACATGCCAGGGCACATCCAGGCCATGCTGATCAGACCTGCCCAACCCAGCGATAGGCAAGCAATCGCCTTGATCATCCTCCCCGTCATTCGCGAGGGCGCCACCTACACACTCGACCCAAATATAAGTGAGGCAGACGCGCTGGCTTATTGGATGGCGCTGGACAAAGAGACCTTTGCCGCTGAAGAGAATGGCGAGGTGCTCGGCAGTTATTACATGCGCCCCAACCAAGCTGGTGGCGGAAGTCATGTCTGCAATTGCGGCTACATGACCCTTGCCGCTGCTAGAGGACGAGGCGTTGCGCGGCGCATGTGCGAGCATTCTCTCCGGCACGCACGATCCCGCGGATATCGTGCGATGCAATTCAACTTTGTGGCCAGCACCAACGAACGCGCAGTGAAGCTCTGGCAATCGTTGGGATTTTCCATCGTGGGGCGCTTGCCCGCCGCGTTCCGTCATCCAACGCACGGATACGTCGATGCGTTCGTCATGTACCAGGCGCTTTGACGCTGTAATACCGGCGCGAGCGTTGCGAGTGCGGATCGCGTTTCCGCCTGGACTCGAACGGATCAGCCGGACCTTGTATCGATGCCTCGCCCGGCAAAGTCGCTCAACCGGAAATTGGCGCGGAACGCGTGGCTGAGCGTGCCGGCGTTCAGGGGATCGAGCACGGGCAAGCCGCCGAGGCGGCGCGCCTTGCCAAGGACAAGAATGGTGGTCTCAACTTCCTCGTCCCGCTCGCCGATAAAGACCACCCCAAGCAGTTTGACAGATCGCTTCGCCAAGGCTTCGAGCGAAAGCAGTGTGTGGTTGATGGTGCCGAGTGAGGTCAGCGCGCACAAAATCACCGGTACGCCCCAGGACGCGAAAAGATCGATCTGAAGCAGGTCCGGCGAAAGCGGAACCATCAGCCCGCCCGCGCCCTCGATGACGAGCGAACCGGCCCGGCGGGGGATAGCCAAACGGCTTGCGTCGATGCTTATCCCTTCGCGCGCCGCGGCGATGTGCGGTGAGGCCGGCAGTTCGAGCCGGTAGGCTTCGGGCACGATGCGGTCTTGGCCGAGCCCCGACAGCCGGCGCACAGCTTCGCTGTCGGTCTCGCCCTCAAGGCCGGCCTGCACCGGCTTCCAATAGCTGGCACCGAGCGCGCCGGCGAGCGCCGCGCTAAAGACGGTCTTGCCAACGCCGGTGCCGGTTCCCGCAACGATGAAGCGCACCTCACGGCCCCATGCGTTCGAGTTCGACGGCGAGCGCCTCGATCATTTCGCGCACGATGCCGGCGCCCGTGTTCAAGGTGAGCGCGATGCGCAGCCGCGCGGTGCCCTCGGGCACGGTCGGCGGGCGGATGGCGCGGATATCGTAGCCGCGTGCGCGCATCGCGGCGGCCAAGTCCACGGCGCGCGTGTCGGTGCCAACGATGACGGGCAGGATTTGCGATCCGCTGGGAGGCACGCCACAACTTCTTTCGAGCGCGGTATTGGCGGTCTCGATCAGCGCGGCAAGCCGCTCGCGCCGGACCGGCTGCTCCTTGCAAAGGCGCAGCGCGGCGCGGACGGCTGCGGCCGTGAGAGGCGAGGGCGCGGTCGAGAAAATAAACGGCCTCGAATAGTTGATCAGAAAATCGCGGAAGATGCGCGGCCCGCAGAGAAGCGCGCCCGCCGCGCCGAGCGCCTTGCCGCAAGTGTGCAGCGAGAGCACATCCGGGCGCCCTTCGAGCCAAGCCCCCAAGCCCCGGCCGTCGGGGCCGAAGACGCCGGTGGCATGGGCTTCGTCGATGACGAGAATGCCTTCATAGCGGGCAGCAAGCGCGGCAAGATCGGCAAGCGGCGCCCGGTCGCCGTCCATGCTGTAAAGGCTTTCAACCGCGATCCACGGGCATCCCTTTCCGCCGGCCGCCCTCCAGGCGCGGATCTTGTCCTCGAAGGCGTCCGCATCGTTGTGCGCGGCGCCGGCGAATTCCGCCCGGCCCGCGCGCATGCCATCATGGGCACTGGCATGGATGAGGACGTCATGCACCACGAGGTCGCCGCGCTGCGGCAAGCCCGCGAACAGGGCGTAGTTCGCCGAAAACCCGCTGCTGAAATAAAGCGCGGACTCGGCGCCGAAAAAGGCGGCGGCCTCGTGTTCGAGCGCTTCATGCTCGGGGTGGTTGCCTCGCAGCAGGCGCGAGCCACCGGCGCCCGCGGGAACGCCGCGAGCCAGCGCCTCGCGGATCGCGTCCTTCAGCTCGGCTGAATCCGCGAGCCCCAAAAAATCGTTCGACGAAAAGTCATGGCCCGCAGCGGGGGCAAGCTGCCGGAGCCGGCCGCGCGCGGTGAGATCCGCCAGCAGCGCCGCATATGGCTCCATGCCCGCTATCGCCGAAAAATGAGCCATCGCAAGTCCGTCACGCTCCGCTGCGTGGCCCTGCCCCGGAAAGGGAAGGCGAAAGGCCAGGAATTCCGGCGGCACGGTACAGGCTCATTCCCGGCGGCGCAAGCGGGCCGCTTTTGATGGGACCGGGCTGCAGCTAGGGAGGGACCTTCGGACTTGGCGCGCCAGCGTCATTGTCCCAGTAGAAGTATTTGTAGTTTTCTGAACAAGTATATCTTGCCTGGATTGAGATAGAGTTCCAGCTGAGAGCGGCCGTAGTCTGAAAACGGCAGCATCAGCCGTATTTGAATAGGTATATATTCTCACCCGACTTTACCGCTAGCCTTTCGTAAACGAGGTGCTTATCATGCGCGCACTCAGCTAATCTTCGGCGTTGGCTCACACCCCGGGGGCGCCGGGGGAAGTGAGGTTTGGCAGTGGCAGAAAAAGATGTTGTCAACGGTGCTGCAGAGCAACCTGCTGATGTGGGAGCGAATAGTACGGACTCTGCAGATGAAGAAGGCACCTGCTGCGCAAGATGGAGATGTTGCGGCTGGTGATGAACAAGGGGAATTGGAGAATTTATACAGCACGTTGAATGGCTTACTTGCCGAGAACAAATCGTTAGAGGAGAAAAACCTCGAACTTCAGGAAGAAATAAATGCCCTGCGTCAGCGAAGCGACCGGGACAAGAACGAATTTAAGAAATATGCGGTATCCGAATTCGCGGCCGATGTTATATGCGTCGCCGATAATATCCGCCGCGCCATTGAAGCGGTTCCAAAAGAGCAGCTAGACGCGATTCCCGCCGTGAACAACCTCGTAGAAGGCTTTGAGGTTACTGAGCGATCGCTTCTGACTGCACTGAATCGCCATCGGGTTACGCGTTTCGATCCTCTAGGCGAGCCATTTAATCCTCATCTGCACGAAGCCAAGTCTATGGTGAGCGAGTCCGATTTGCCCGCCAATACCGTAGCTCAGGTGATCCATGCAGGTTTTATGATAGGGGAGCGGCTGCTTCGGCCGGCGGCGGTTGTTGTGACGGCCTCCCCGGCTTTCTCAGACGCTGCCGGTTCGGCGCGATACGCCCAGCAGGCAGACGCATCTGAGCGCAGTTCCTCTGTCTTGCACAAACCAATTATGACGGCCGCGGAGGGGATCCCAGCTGCAAACCATCCAATTTCACTTGACGGCGAGCCGCATAGCACGCCGGAGCATGGGAGCATCTACGCATCCGGGCTCGATTGGCCCTCGTTATCGGATGAAGAAGCAGCTTGCGACGTGACGGAGATCCCGCTCACATCCGATCCTGCAAAGGCCATCGAATATGCGCAAAAGAGAAACAAGGCTGTAAACGACGCGTTCGAAAGCAAGAACTATGCGGAGGCAGCGCGCCTGCAAGAAAGAATCGCTGCGGTGGTGCGCCGCACCGAAACTGCGGCTGAGGGGAAGCCCGGCGACGGGACACTCGGTGCTCTCCTAAATCTTTCATGGTATCAGCTTTTCACGGGCCAATATGACACCGTGATCGCAACCGCAGATCAGGCCGCTGCAATAAGCAAGGATTACATCTCAATCGACACAAATCGTGCCCACGCTCTTATGCTAAAGGGCTCCACAGACGAAGCAAGAGTCATTTACAACATGCACAGGGGCAGAGAAACCCAGAACAAAAAGACCTGGGACAGTGAGGTCTTGGACGATTTCGCCGAATTGGAGCAAGCTAAAATTAAACATCCACTTATGGACGAAATTAGAAGTACTTGGACCGCCAATAACTGAATCGGAAAGTTATATAAGCTAGCGGCTATGTTTGGGTAAGTGCGCCTGTGCGCAGGTGTTTTCGACCGGGCAACCGCCACTCATTTTGCGTCGAGACTTCGAATTTTGAAGGCGGCGGCAGGCATTATGCAGGTGTGCCGCTGCCAATTGCCTACGCTCTCGCCTTTTTCCGGCCCACTTTGCTGCGTTAGTGGAAATGGGTGTCTGGAAGATAAGGTAAAAGCGATGTCGCGGCTGATGGAAGTACCGGTTGTGCCGCATTCCCGGAAGGAGGGCGGTATGGCCCGCCTCGAGGAGCTAAACAGGATCCTCCGCAAGCTGCAGGCCGATTGCCCCGGGATGGAGTCAAGCGCGCTGATTTCCGAGGACGGCCTGATGATCGCCCGGGCCGAAACCATGAACATGGAAGAAGGGCGTGTCGCCGGCATGACCGCCACGCTGCTCAACTTGGGCACCCGTGCAGCCGCGGAATTGTCCCGCGGCGCCGTGCAGGAAGTGATTGTGCGCGGCGAACACGGCTACGTCGTGGTTATCAGCGCCGGTCGTGGCGCCCTGCTGCTCGCCGTCACGAATGAATCCAGCAAGCTTGGCCTTGTTTTCTTCGACATGCGCGAAGCGATCCGGGCGCTCCAAAAAATCCTTTAGGGCGCTTTCACGTAACCCGCGCCTTTCACCGCATCTCGTTAGGAGCCGCTCATGGCGGATACAGTGCTATTCGACAACGGCACCCACCGTAACATCCTGCTCCAGGATTCCGGCGATGCCGGCCTCGCGGTGCAGGCGAACCAGCACCTCATCGTGCATAATGGCGAGGCCATGCTGCTCGATCCGGGTGGGCACAAGGTCTATTCCAAAGTTATGGCGAAGACCTTCTCGGCCCTCGGCGGCGGCCGCCTGCGCTATCTGTTCCTCTCGCACCAGGACCCGGACATCGTCGCCGCCGTCAATGGCTGGCTGATGACTACCGACGCCACGGCCTACATCTCCGCGCTGTGGGTGCGCTTCGTGCCGCATTTCGGCTTGGACCACCTGGTCGAGCACCGGCTGCTGCCCATCCCCGACGAGGGCACGAAGTTCGAAATGGGCGGCGCAACGCTGGTCGCCCTGCCCGCGCACTTCCTGCATAGCGAGGGCAACTTCCAGCTCTACGACCCGGTGGGGAAAATCCTCTACACCGGTGACCTCGGTGCCTCGCTCGGCATCGACTACATCGAAGTCGCCGACTTCGACGCGCACCTGAAATACATGGAAGGCTTTCACCGCCGCTATATGACCAGTAAACGCGTCATGAGCGCCTGGGCCGGCATGGTGCGCAAGCTGGACATCGACATCATCGCGCCGCAGCACGGCGCGCTGATGCGCGGCAAGCCGATGGTCGAGCAATTCATCGATTGGTGCGCCAACCTCGACTGCGGCATCGATCTGATTACGCCGCTGTTCAAGGTGCCGGAATAGCAGCCGCCCGGCCCAAGATGGAAAGCACTTCCGTGAACGCCGAACTTCCCGACGCCTTCGCGCCCGCCCCGCCTTTGGCTGGCGAAGGCGCGCCCGCCCTGCTTGTCGCCGCGCTCGCCGCCATGGGCGCCACGCTGGCGGTCGTTTCCGCCTCGATCTGGTGGGCCCCGCCAGTGACGCCGCCGAAACCGGTGACCATCGTGGTCCACGACGTGGTGCATGACGTGGTGCATGACGTGGTGCACGAAATGTCACCGCCGCCCCCGCCCACCATTATTCAGGTGCCGGTGCCCACGCCGCCCCCGCCGCCGCTCTGTTTCGATCCCGTGACGCTCATGTTCGCGAAGGACAGCGCCGTGCCGCGGACCGGGACGAACTCAGACATCGCTCAGCTACGCGCAGGCATCGCCCGGCTACGCGACTGGCTCGGCCATCATGCCGATGCAAAGCTGCTCGTTGAAGGCCATGCCGACAGCGGCGGCAGCGAGGCGCACAATCTTGTGCTCAGCTTCGGCCGCGCCAAGTCCGTCGCCTCTATCCTCGCCGGCAACGGCATCCCCGCCGGCCGCATGACCGTGCGCGCCGCCGGCGCCGCGGAGGCCGCCGCGAACGCCGAAGCGCGGGACCGCCACGTCGATGTGGGCATCGAGGGCCTTACCGCTTGCAAAAGCGCCACCGGCGCCACGGAGCATCCATGAACATACCCGCCCTTCTCATCGGCCTTGGCGCCGCGGTGCTTCTGCTGATGGCGGGCTACCTCGCCGGCCTATGGCGCGGTCTAAGGGAACGCGCCCGGCTGCGGGGCGTGGCCGAACGTCAAGCCGCGATCCTGCAACACTGGAAGAGCGGCCTCGATGACGACGGCACCCTAAAATCCACCATCGAGCAGGTGCTGGCGCCGCTGGTGGAACGCGAACGCCTGTCGCACGACCTGGCACGGGTCGGCAGCGCCGGCGAACGTCGCGACCTTTCCCCGCTGCTCGAACAAGTCGCGAGAGCAGGCAACTTCGGCTCGGTCCTGCTGAGCAACGACGACGGCCTCGTGGTCGCCTCCGCCGGGACGGCGCCGGACTTCGACGCCATGGCTGCGGCTACTGCCCGGCTGACCGGCGTCGCCGGCCAGTTCGCCGCCCTCCGCGGCGGCGCGTTGGCCGTCGTGATCCGCGACGCTGCCGGCTCGACCACGCTGTGCCGCCTGTTCACGACGCACGGCCAGAGAATGGCGCTGACCGCGACATCGAACGACACGCGCCTGGCCACCGTGGCGCTCGACCCGGCACTGGCGAAGATCGAAACGGCGCTGGCGGCGCCAAGTGCAGGTTGAGGGATGGGGCGAGCGCCGGCGCGGCTCCCCCGCCATCTAATGACTGGTCATCCTCCCGCGCGATCTTTTTCACTTTCGGGGCCGAGTCCGGTTCCGGGAGGCCAGTAGACTAGATGTGCACATTATGGGACTTTCCGCAAGCGAGCCCGGGCGGCCTTCTTTGGTGGCAGGCGGGTCAAGACCACCACCCCGAGATGAGGCGCGAGCCGCGGAGGCAAACCGTATAGGCAGCGCGTAGCCGGCGCGGCCAATCCCTACGGGGCCGGCATGGTTACCGCGTGCATGGTAAACGCGGCGGCGGCGGATTTTTTCCCCGCCGGAAAGTGCGCGATATTGAGCAATTTCGCCTACGATTCGTGACTTCAAAAAGTCCGGTAATATTAGATTCTTGCGCGCGTTAACCCAAAATGGCAATCTTCGGTTGCGGAGTGCGCAGTTTGCCACTCTGCCGGCTTTCGGATGCCATTCGATATTACCAATGCGAATCAATGTGTTAGATAGTTTTACGCTTTCGCAAGGAGCTTTTGCCGATAATTGCATCGGTTAACGGGAAGCGGATCGCGATGTGTTTTAGTTATATACATATATCCCCAGCAGCCCCCGGGACATTTCTTCTATCTACCTCAACGCGGGCTTTCGTTAGGCGAACGCGGGCGCTTCCTCCGCCGGCATCGGCGACAGCCCGAGCTTGGAAAACAGAGCCGTGTCCTTATCCTCGGCGGGGTTTCCGGCAGTCAGAAGCGTATCGCCAAGGAAGATCGAATTCGCCCCGGCGAAGAAGCAGAGCGCCTGCATCTCGTCGCTCATCTCCGCCCGCCCCGCCGACAGCCGCACCATGGAACGCGGCATCATGATGCGCGCAAGCGCAATCGTGCGCACGAACGCGATGGGGTCGAGCGGCCCGGCGTTTTCGAGGGGCGTGCCCGGAATTGGGATCAGAAGGTTGATCGGCACGCTTTCCGGGTGCTGGGGCAGGTTTGCCAGCGTCACCAGCATATCGACGCGGTCCTGCGCCGCCTCGCCCATGCCCACGATGCCGCCGCAGCAGACCTTGATGCCTGCCGAGCGCACATGGTCGAGCGTATCGAGCCGCTCGCCGAAGGTGCGCGTCGTAATGATCTCGCTGTAATAGCGCTCCGAGGTATCGATGTTGTGATTGTAGTAGTCGAGGCCCGCGCCCCTCAGCCGCTCCGCATCGCGCGCCGTCAGCATGCCAAGCGTCATGCAAGTTTCCATGCCCAGCGCCTTCACGCCCTCAACCATGGCGCAAATCGCGTCGAAATCGCGCGCCTTGGGGTTCCGCCAGGCCGCGCCCATGCAATAACGCGTGGCGCCGGCTTGCTTCGCCTTCCTCGCCTCGTCGATAACCCGCTCGACCTCCATGAGCTTCGACGCCTTCAAGCCGGTTTCATGATGCGCCGACTGGCTGCAATAGCCGCAATCCTCCGGGCAGCCGCCGGTCTTCACGCTCAACAGCCGGCTCATTTGCACCTGGTTCGGATCGAAGGCGCGCCGGTGCGCCGTATGCGCCAGGAACAAAAGGTCGTTGAACGGGGCCCCGTACAGAGCCTCCGCCTCGGCGCGGGTCCAATCGTGGCGTAGGCCGGGATCGCTAGACAAGGTGAGTTCTTCCTCTCACATGTTTTGTGGTTGCCGGTGCTTGTAGACCGGCTGCCTGCGCCGCGCAACCGCGAGTCTTGCGAGCCGGCGGCGGCGAGTCTTGCGCGAACGGGGCATCGGGCCAACATCGAAGGTTACGCTTCACCGGGTTTTATCCGCCGGCAAGAAAGATTGCAAATGAGCGAAGAGAGCTTGCACAAAGTTACCGGTCTTACCCTTGAGCGGGTCCGCCGGCTCGAAGGGCGGCTGGAGCTGGTGAGCGATAAAATCGATACGCTCCCGGCCAAGATGGACGCGGCCATCGATATGATGGCTGCCACGCGCGCCGATATCTCGGCACTCCACACTTTGGTGGCCGGAGCCAATACCCGTTTACTTAATTATTGAAAGCACCGGATAGCCAACCGATCTTCAGGTAGGGCTCTCGCTTCGCCCGGCAGATCGGTTATCGACGGTGAGCCCGGCACGTTCGCCGTCTCGCGGGGTAGCCTTAGGCGCCCACCATGGTAAACGCCGGAATGGTAAACGGCGCGGGTTTCCGATTTCTCCCCGCCGCAAAAGTCGAGATTTTTCGCGTTTTCACCCGCAAAAGTGCGATTCTAAAAGTCCGTTAAACATAGATTGTTGCGCGCGTTAGCTATAAAATGTTACGCAAGGTTGCTGAGTGGGTACAATGCAACCGGAGCAAACTTCCTGCGGTAAACGGCATTTTCCTTGTAAAATCCGTGATATAGCCAGAATTAAAGCTTTAGCAAGGCGCTTTTCCCTAAGCTTGGATGTTAACCGGAGCCTGCGGAGCATCCATAATTTTGCACAGCGTTTGTAAGTATTTCAACGGGCAGCCGGCGGCGGATCACGACGCAATCCGAAGGCGGACGGCCTCGGCGCTCGCGGGTTTCGGCGGCACTCCCGCATCCCAGGCGATACGCTCCTTCGGCAGGTGCACCGTGACGAGCGTTCCGCGGCCCGGCGCGCTCTCCAGAGTCAGCGTTCCGCCGTGCAATTCGGTGAGCTGGATGGCCAGCGGCAGGCCGAGCCCGGTTCCCTCGTACCGGCGGGCCAGGCTGCCGTCCACCTGCCCGAACAGCTCCATCGCGGCGCCAATCTCGTGGCTCGCCATGCCGATCCCGGTATCGCGCACGGTTACGGTCAAGCCGCCTTCCTCGTCCGCGCCGGCCGAGAGCGCGACCGAGCCGCCGGCCGGGGTGAATTTGATGGCATTCGACAAGAGATTGATCAGGATTTGGGTCAGTTTCGTTCTGTCGCCGGTGATTGCCGCGCCAGGGTCCGGAAGCTTGCGCGAGAGCGAAATGCTGCCTTTGGCGGCTTGCTGTTCCACCGCGTGCAGGCCGGCTTCTAGGATTTCGCCAAGCCTGACCTTCTCCTCGCGCAGTTCGAACTTGCCTGCTTCGATCCTGGTCACGTCCAGAATATCGTTAACGATGTTTAACAGATGCGATCCGGAGTTGTGAATGTCGGCGGCGTAATCGGCGTAGCGGGCGGCGTCGTTGCCGAACATCCGGTCGCGTATGATTTCGGAAAAGCCAAGGATGGCGTTGAGCGGGGTGCGCAGTTCATGACTCATATTCGCGAGGAATACGGATTTGGCCCGGTTCGCGTCCTCCGCGCGGCGGCGCGCCAGGAGCAGCGCTTTGTTGGTTTTGCGCAGCTTGATGCGCTCCTTCGCCAGCTCCTCGGTGATCGCGGTCATTGCCGCGTGCTCCAGCCGGACCTTTTCGCTTTCCCTGTCGAGTGCGACGGCATGGCCGACACGCCGCGAAATTTCGCGGCTGAGCATGAACATCATGATCAGCGGCAGACTGAGGGCCGCGATGCCCAGACCGATGATGATCTTTGCCTGGTAGCGGGCCGGTTTGAGCGCTTCGGCCGAACCGACGCCGGCCATGACGTACAAGGGATAGCCGGCCACCTTGCGCCAGTGGTAATGCCGGAAAAGACCGTCGATGGGGCTGCGCCCTTCGTATTCGCTCGAACGGGCGAGCCTGCGGTGGTTTGCAGCCTCGAAGTCCGTGTTCTTACTTCCGATACTGGCCCGGTCGAGACCGTCCGCCGCGGAGAAGCGCGCCATGGTGATCCCGTCGGCGCGGATGAGGTTGATCGTAGCGGTGCGGCCGAGACGGATCTTCCGATGCAAGCCGGTAAGAAGCCCGGGGTCGAGCGAAAAGGTCAGAACGCCGGCAAATTGGCCATCCTTTGCATTCAAGCGCCGGGTCGCCGGGATCACGAGACGCTTGGAAATTTTTCCAAACACGGGCTTACCTATAAAGAAACCCAAATTCGGATTGTCTCGATGCGCCGCAAAGAAATCGCGCTCGGAAAGAGAAACCGGGCTTGGATCGCGGCTCAGCGTCGATGCGAGCACGTTCCCCATCCGGTCGATGATGAGGATTTGGATAACGGGGCTGACAAGCTCCGGCACCCTGTCTTTCCAAACTTTCAGATCGAAGGCCGGCCCTTCGGTTTCGATGCGATCTTTCAGAAACTCCATCGCCCCTGCCACGCCGTTCAGCGTGCCGCGCACCTGCTCCTCGAGGCCTGCCGACAGATTTGCCGCCTCGTCCCGGGCCTGCTCCAGGGCAGCGTGCCGCTGATTCAACACCGCTTCGGTCACGAGGGCGCAGATGGCGACCATGATTGCGGCGCTGAAGGCCGCGATGCGGCGCTTGAGTACCCGTCCGGACTTTCGCCGGAAATTCTCGTTTGACTGAGAATGCATCTTTGGCTAAACAGTATATCCAGGTTGCGGTTTGCGATCATGCTCAGGTTGCGGATGAGTGAGCCTCATCTTTCGCAAACAATATATGATCTAAAGCAAACGATAAGCCTATTGTTCCTTTATGATTACAAAAAGATGTTGAAACAATTCAGATTAAAGTTTTCGGAATTTTGGAATATCTCTCGTATTGGTAATTATTAAATGTGCTATGTCGATCTATAGAACTAGCCGCAAAGTTATTCTTTATTATTGGCGGTCTCTGCAAGTCTAATAAGTTTGCTGGATCAATTTTTATGCTGCCGGCAGCTCTGTGTTGCCTGCTATCGGCTGCTTGTGGTGTCCTGTAAGGCGCTTGATTTTGCGCGCGACACTCTTTGCAGGAAAAGCTCAATGGACGGCATTCGCAGATACCTTGCCGAGGCAATCGGAACCTTCTGGCTGACATTCGCGGGCTGCGGCAGCGCTGTTATCGCCGCCAAATTCCCGGAGGTTGGCATTGGCCTTCTCGGCGTATCGCTCGCCTTCGGCCTGACCCTGCTGACCATGGCCTATGCCATCGGACATGTCTCGGGGTGCCACATCAACCCCGCCGTCACGCTCGGGCTGACAGCCGGCGGGCGGTTCCCCGCGCAGCAGGTGATCCCCTACATCGTCGCGCAGCTTATTGGCGCGATTATCGCGGCCGCGGTGCTTTATGAAATCGCCAGCGGCGCACCCGGCTTCGATCTCGCGAACGGCTTCGCCGCGAACGGGTTCGGCGATCATTCGCCTGGAAAATACAGCTTGATGTCCTGCTTCTGGGCCGAATTCATCCTCACCGCGGCGTTCCTCTTCGTCATCATGGGCGCAACGCACGGCAACGCGCCGGTTGGCTTTGCAGGCATCGCCATCGGGCTGGCTCTGGCCCTCATTCATCTCGTCGGCATTCCGATCACCAATACTTCCGTCAATCCCGCCCGGAGCACCGGGCCTGCACTGATCGCCGGCGGATGGGCGCTTTCGCAGCTCTGGCTATTCTGGCTCGCGCCGGTGCTGGGGGGCATCGCAGGCGGGCTGCTCTACCGTGTCGTGAGCGACCAGCCCACAGCCGAGGTCGTCGGTACCGATCAGCGCGAGCGCGCGTTGCCCCGCCGGGGTTCGCGGGCTTAGGCCCGCCAAGGCGTCACCAAACGAAGGGGATGAGCTTTTTGGTCCGCTGCCGGTATGCCTCGTGCGCCGCGCCGAACTCTTGGCTCATAAGCCCTTCTTCGATGCGGACGCGGACGGCGATGGCGGCGATCACGGCGGCAAGGCCTATCGCGCCCGCCACAGTTGCATAGGTCAGCACCGTCCCCGCCAGCGCCAGGAGAATGCCCGTATAGATTGGATGGCGGACTATCGCATACGGGCCGGTTTGGACAAGCTCATGGCCTTCTTGCACCGTCGCGGCTATTCCCGTCCAATTGCGTCCGAGTACGAACCGCGCCCAGACCGCCAATGCGACGCCAGACAGAGCGAGCGCGAGACCGAGCCATCCGGTAAGCGCGGTCTGAGGGATGACCGGCATACCGAGCCCTGGCATGCGGGGGCCGAGGGCGAACACGAACCCAATGAGCAGTAACGCAGAATTCGCAGCCTGCAATGCGGGAAGAGGCAGGCTCGCGGTCTTCTTTCGGCTGAACCGGCCGGCGAGCCAAACGAGACCGAGGATGACCCACGACCAATGCGCAACAATGGTGAAAGGTGTTTTCATGCCGGTAATTTAAGAAAGCCGCGCCGGCGCGGCCAGGCTTCCAAGCGGTGAATTATATCGCCTGCCTCGCGGCAATGGAAAGCGGGGGTTTTACTTCGGACAAAGATCGCGATCCTTGACAGGCCGGGGAGATTTTGATTTTCCGCGAGGCAGACGGGAGGCCCCAGTGGATTTCGACACGGACAAGATCGGCGATGCGGTGCTCGCGCTTTTGCTGCTCGGACGCCACGCCGAGTGGCGCGCCTGGAAAGGCTTCGATTGGGACGCGATGGACCGGCTTCACCAAAAAGGCTTCATCGGCAATCCGGCGAGCAAGAATAAATCGGCCGAGTTTTCGCGGGTGGGGCTGGAGCGCGCCGAAGCGCTGTTCGCGAAGCTGTTCGGGAAGGATGAAGCGCCTTAGACCGTACCGCAGGATGCCGCACCGCACCGGTCTTTTCTTTCCAGGCAATCGAATGTCCCCATGCCGCGGTCTTGCTCAAGTTCCCGGCCGGCCGGTTTTGACCGGCCGCCGGCGCTTACCGCGGCGCTCGGGTTCGCCCTCCTCGGCCACGACAATGGTCTTGCCGGGCTTGAACGTGCGCAGATCGGGCGCGGGGCGCGACGGCTTCGGCTTGCCGCCGGGCAGGGGCCGCTCGGCATGCGGTCCCATCTCGTCGAGCGTGGGTTTATGCGGCCGCGCGAGGGGCGCGCCGCCCGCTGCCGCTTTCACGGTTACGCCGAATTCGCCGATCTTGCGTTCTTTGCTCGTTTCGGCCGGAGGAGCGATCCGCGACCCGGAAACTTTCGCATTGCTCTCCGCTGCGATCTCCCACTCGATGGGATTGTCCGAACCTTCGCCCGTGCTAAATAGCGGGCTGTTGTCGAGCGCTTTCCGCGCGCGGTGGTTACCGCCCGCGCCGGTCTTGCGCCGCTTCACCCCCACGCCACCGCCGCTCGTCTCGACCGTATCCACGCCAAGCTGCGGCACATAGGACGTGCGATTGCCGCCCTCATAGCGCCCGGCGCGATCCTCCACGTCCGATTGCCGCGCCAGCGGATCGTCCATGATGGTCATCTCGACCTCGCGCAAGCGCTTGACCTCGTCGCGCAGCCGAGCCGCCTCCTCGAATTCGAGGTTCGCCGCCGCTTCGCGCATGCGCTTCTCCATATCCGCGATCACGGCCTGGAGGTTGTGCCCCACCAGCGGCGTCTGGCCGCCCTCCGCGAAGCCCGCGTCCACCGTCACATGATCGCGCTCATAGACGCTGGCGAGAATGTCGCCGATGTTCTTCTTGATCGACTGCGGCGTGATGCCGTGCTCTTCGTTATACGCCGTCTGCTTCTCGCGGCGGCGGTCGGTCTCGGCGATGGCGCGCTCCATCGAGCCGGTTACATGGTCGGCGTAGAGGATCACGCGCCCGTCCACATTGCGCGCGGCGCGGCCTATGGTCTGGATCAGCGAGGTCTCGGAGCGCAGGAAGCCTTCCTTGTCGGCGTCGAGGATCGCGACCAGCGCGACCTCGGGAATGTCGAGGCCCTCGCGCAAAAGGTTGATGCCGATCAGCACATCGAACGCGCCGAGCCGCAGATCGCGGATGATCTCGATGCGTTCCAGCGTGTCCACGTCGGAGTGCATGTAGCGGACTTTGAGCCCTTGCTCATGCGCGTATTCGGTGAGGTCCTCGGACATGCGCTTGGTGAGCGTCGTGACTAGCACGCGATAGCCCTGTTTGATGACCTTGCGGCATTCGTCGATAAGGTCGTCCACCTGGGACTTCACGGGGCGGATTTCCACCGGGGGATCGATCAGGCCGGTAGGGCGGATGACCTGCTCCACGAATACGCCGCCGGTTTGCGTCAGCTCCCATTTGGCGGGCGTGGCCGACACGAAGGTGGATTGCGGCCGCATCGCGTCCCATTCCTCGAAGCGCAGCGGTCTATTGTCGATGCAGGAGGGCAGGCGGAAACCGAACTCGGCGAGCGTCGATTTGCGCCTGAAGTCGCCTTTGAACATCGCGCCGATCTGCGGCACGGTGACGTGGCTTTCGTCGACGAACACGAGCGCGTTGTCGGGCAGATATTCGAACAGCGTCGGCGGCGGCTCGCCGGGCGCGCGGCCCGTCAGCCAGCGCGAATAATTCTCGATGCCGTTGCAGGCGCCGGTCGCCTCGATCATTTCCAGATCGAATTGCGTGCGCTGCTCCAGCCGCTGCGCTTCGAGCAGCCGGCCGGCGGCGTTGAAGCGCTGCAGCTGCTCCTGCAGCTCCTGCTGAATCCCCTTGATCGCCTGGTGCAGCGTCGGCTTCGGCGTGACATAGTGCGAATTTGCGTAGATCTTCACCAGCGCGAGGTCTTGCGTCTTCTCGCCAGTCAGCGGATCGAACTCGGCGATGCTTTCCACCTCGTCGCCAAACATGGAGATGCGCCAGGCGCGATCCTCTTGGTGGGCCGGGAACAGTTCGATGGTGTCGCCGCGCACCCGGAAATCGCCGCGCGCGAAGCTGATATTGTTGCGCCGGTAGTGCAGGGCGATCAGATCGGCCAGCAATTGCCGCTGCTGCACGCGGTCGCCCACCTGCACCGTGAAGGTCATCGCCGAGTAGGTCTCGACCGAGCCGATACCGTAGATGCACGACACCGAGGCCACGATGATGACGTCGTCGCGTTCGAGCAGCGCCCGCGTGGCGGCGTGGCGCATGCGGTCGATCTGCTCGTTGATCGAGCTGTCCTTTTCGATATAGGTGTCGGTTCGCGGGATATAGGCTTCCGGCTGGTAATAATCGTAGTACGAGACGAAATATTCGACCGCGTTATCGGGGAAGAAGGATTTGAACTCGCCGTAGAGTTGCGCGGCCAGCGTCTTGTTCGGCGCGAGGATCAGCGCGGGCCGCTGCGTTTCCTCGATCACCTTCGCCATGGTGAAGGTTTTGCCCGAACCCGTCACGCCAAGCAGCACCTGCTCGCGTTCGAGTGCGCGCACGCCCTCCACGAGTTCGCGGATCGCGGTGGGCTGATCGCCGCGCGGTTCGAAATCGGATTTGATGATCAGCGGCTTGCCGCCCTCGCTCTTCTCCGGCCGCGGCGGACGGTGCGGCACAAACAGCGGCATATCGGTGCCCGTCAGCAGCGGGTGGTCGCCGATGGGCGGCAGCTTTCCTTGCAAATAGGACGGCACCGGCATCGCGCCGGACGGCTTCAGGTTACGCAGCGCCGGTATGAGATGCGCAGTGCTCTCGGAGGTATACGGCTCGCCCTGGAA
>JBKQIH010000147.1:0-23748 GCA_052148445.1 Rhodomicrobium sp. | reverse complement strand
GCTGGCGCCAT
Source organism: Rhodomicrobium sp. (assembly GCA_052148445.1). GTDB lineage: Bacteria > Pseudomonadota > Alphaproteobacteria > Rhizobiales > Rhodomicrobiaceae > Rhodomicrobium. Next base: position 23,737 of record JBKQIH010000147.1, on the reverse strand, counting down.
TGCAGAGGCTGCAACCGGCGAGTCCCTCGTCGCCGACCCCATTGCAGCATGCGGAACAGCCCTGGTAATGCCGGAGAGTGGAAACTTGGCCGAAGCCGTGCCAAGCCCCGAGGCGGTGGCGGAGGCTCCGGCCGAGGCAGCGGCTGAAGAAGTGCACGCCGAGGCGGTGGCTGAGGAGGTTCACGCCGAAGTTGCGGCCGAAGCGGCCCCGGCCGAAATCACCGCTGAGGAGGCTCCGTCCGAAGCGGCGGCTGAGGAGGTGCACGCCGAAGTTGCGGCCGAGGCGGCCCCGGCCGAAATCACAGCTGAGGAGGCTCCGGCCGAAGCGGCGGCTGAGGAAGTGCATGCTGAAGTAGCAGCCGAGGCGGCCCCGGCCGAGGTTGAGGCCGAGGAGACTTCGACGGCGGTTGCCGCGAAGGACGCGCACGCCAAAGTGGCGGCCGAGGAGGCGCAAGTCCCAGCGACCGATCCGGCCTTCGTTCCGGTGCCTCCCGCGTCGCTCACCGGCCTCACCGGTGAGCAGCCAGCATCTCATGCCTGAGCCACTCCAGGCCTATATTTGAGACGGCAGGCCACCCGTGAAAGGTTGACTCTCCGGGCCATTTCGTGATCGGCGGAATGGTCCTCAGACTGAGGCCACTCGGAGAAAATGGGATCTCCTGTATAAGCCAACAGGCTCTGCCGTTCTGCCCCTCCCGGCAGCGTGGGCAGAGCCACTAGCTCATCGGATTCATTCGGCGTTCTGGGGCGTTGCGGGGGCGGGGCGAGCAGGGGCGAAGTCATCATGGCAGGCATCCGGATTACGCCGCAGATCGAGATTGCGGAGGAGGAGATCGAGGAGCGCTTCGTGCTCGCCTCCGGTCCCGGCGGTCAGAACGTCAACAAGGTCGCGACCGCCGTGCAACTGCGCTTCGATGCGGCTCATTCGCCCTCGCTTTCGCCAGACGTGCTGCAGCGCCTTACCAAGCTCAGCGGGCGGCGCATGACGCAAGACGGCGTGCTGATCCTCATCGCGCAACACTTCCGTTCGCAGGAACGCAACCGCGCCGACGCACGCGCCCGGCTCACCGAGCTAATCGCGCAGGCTGCCGAGGCGCCCAGGCGGCGCGTATCTACCCGCCCCACATTGGCGAGCAAACGGCGCCGGTTGCAGGGAAAAGCCGTGCGCGGCGCCGTGAAGCAATTGCGCGGAAGGCCGGCAGAGGAGTGAGCGCCTATTCGTTTGCGGCCGATAGGGGCCGTGCCACTTCTTCGAGCGGCTTGCCCTCCGCCGCGATGCCCCAGATCAGCTCCACAATGGCGGCGATGAGCATCAGCGCGGCGCCCAAAATATAGCCGGCGAAGACGCTCAAACGCGAACCGGTCTCGATCAAGCTGCCGAGCAGGAAGGGTGCGCCGGTTCCGCCGATGGCCGTGCCGAGCGAATAGAACACGGCGATGGCGAGTGCGCGGATTTCGACGGGGAAAACCTCGCTGACGGTGAGATAGGCGCTGCCGGCGGCGGGCGAAGCGAAAAAGAAGATCGCCGCCCAGGCCAGCGTCTGCTGCGTGGCGGTGAGAGAACCCGTAGCGAACAGCCAGCCCGACACGGCAAGCAGAATGCCAGAGACGGAATAAGTCAACGCGATCATTGGCTTGCGGCCGATCGTGTCGAACAGATGCCCAAGCACGAGAGGCCCCAGCACATTGGCGAGGGCAAAGGGCAGGATGTACCAGCCCACATCCTGCGCAGGCACCTTGTAGAACCTTGTCAGCACCAGCGCATAGGTAAAGAAGATCGCATTATAGAAGAAGGCCTGCGCCGCCATCAGGGTCAGTCCCACAAGAGCGCGCGTTCTGTAGGTCACAAAGATGGTGCGGACCACTTCGCTGAGCGGGGTATGCGTCCGCGGGTGCACGCGCATCGGCTTTAATTCGCGCGCGTCCTGAAACTGCGCCCCATGCGCGCGAAATCCCGCTTCGATGCTGCTCGCGATCCGTTCAGCTTCGTCCTCACGCCCATGGATGACGAGCCAGCGCGGGCTTTCGGGGATCCAAGAGCGCAAGATCAGGATGACGAGGCTCAGCGCGGCGCCGATGAAAAAGCCGAGCCGCCAGCCAATCTCGGGATTGAGGTTGGCCGGGTTCAACAGCAGGATCGAACTCCCTGCGCCGAGCGCGCCGCCAATCCAGAACGTACCGCCAAGGGCGAGATCGGTCCAGCCGCGGAACCGCGCCGGGATCATCTCCTGAATCGTGGAATTGACGGCGCTATATTCGCCGCCGATGCCCGCGCCTGTGAGGAAACGGAACAGGCAAAAGCTTGCGAGGTCCCATGAGAAGGCGGTGGCTGCCGCCGATATCAAATAAAGGATCAGGGTGATGAAAAACAGCCGGCGGCGGCCGAGCCGGTCGGCCAGCCAGCCGAAAAAGAGCGCGCCGCCGACCGCGCCAGCAAGATAAAGGCTCGATGCCAGCCCAACATCGGAATCGGTGAAATGTAAGAGGGGACTTTCCTTCAGCGCGCCCGCTACCGATCCCGCCAGCGTCACCTCAAGGCCGTCGAGAACCCAGGTGATGCCGAGCGCCGCCACGACGAGCGTGTGGAAGCGGCCCCAAGGCAGCCGGTCGAGGCGTGCCGGCGCCCGGGTTTCGATGATTCCGGGCGGTTTGGCTTTTTGCAGAACCTCGTGCATGGCAACCCTTTCAGGGCATCGAACCGATATTTCCCGATCTCGAACAAGCCTGCTCTAGAGCCCGCTTTCGATGGACTCAAAAGCGGCTCTAAGTTCTTGTTTTTTCGTGCTTCTTACCGGAAAACCGTATCACACCTTTCCGGAAGCACTCTAGCTCGCCACCTCGCTAAGTTCCTTTTAAGAATCAGAAGCTAGCGAGAGCGCCTTCGCCTAATGGAGCTACAACTTGCGCGCAGAGAACCCGCGGCCGTCAAAACGGCGGAGGCTGTGGCCGCGAGGGTTTCGGGCCGAACGCCCGCGCGGTGTCCTGTTGAGGGCGGCTCTCCTTCGATAGAGCAAGCTGGCGGGCGTACTCCTTGCCGGCAAGCTCCTTGTACTGAGGGCTGGTCAGCGAGGCGAGAAACGCCACCAAATCATCGATCTCGGGCTCTGTGAGCGTTAGCGGCTGGATGTCCTCATCGAGCCACGGATTGTTCAGCCCGTCACCCTTATTGTAGTGATCCATGGCGTCCCAAAGGGTTTGCTGCGATCCGTCGTGGAAGTAAGGTGCCGTTATGAGAATATTCCGGATATCGGGTGTCTTGAACGATGCGATGTCCTTCTGCTTTTTCGTGATGAGAAAGCGCCCCAGCGCCGATATCTCGCTTTCCACCGCGGCTTGGTCGATAGCTTGGAGATTTCCTTCAGCGAGATCGCGCTCAGCTTGCTGCGCTAAGGGGACGACGCGATGCCGGAGAATGCCGATGCCAATATTGTGAAAATCGTTGTCGGTGAAGACCGTGACATCCCGCTGTTTGTCAGTGAGAGCGTGGCATAGATTGCACCGGGCCTTCGTGTTGAAGAGTTCCCAGCCGCGCGCGGCCGATTCGCCGATGGCGTTTTTGTCTCCCGCGTTAAAGCGGTCGAACGGAGAGTCGAACGAAACGAGCGTCCGTTCGTAGGTGGCAATGGCACTTAGCATGTCCTGCCCGTTCACACCCCGGCCGAAGGCGTCACGAAATTGCGCCTGATAACCCGCATCGCCGGCGATCTTCGCGACCGCATCGTCAACGCTGGCTGATCCCATCTCGAAGGGGTTGGTGATTGGCAGCGCCGCCTGCGCCTCGAGCGTTGGTGCCCGGCCGTCCCAAAACTGCGTCTTATTGTAAAGCGCGTTCAAAATGGTAGGCGCGTTGCGCTGACCCACGCGGCCATGGATACCGATCGACGTGGGTCTGCCGTCGGTGAAAGCGCGCACAGGATCGTGGCAGGTGGCACAGGCAACCGTCCCGTCGCCCGACAGACGGCTATCGAAAAACAACTTTTCTCCCAACGCCACGGCGGCGGGCCTCAGTGGACTTGCAGGAGGGATAACCGATGCGGTCATCGCTGCCGGAAACCCGGCTTGGTTTTGCGACGGGGGCTGTGCCAACGGCCCCGGTTTTGGAAGCGGCGGCGCCGTACCTGGCGTCAATGGAGGCGGCGGGCCGATGCCGGTGCCTTCGCTCTCAACCGGCGCGCCGGAAACCGCGCCATGAAAGCCGGGAAGAGCGGCGGTGACAGCGATCAAAGCGGCAGCCAATGGCAACACACAGCGGTGAAGCGAGCCGTTGGGGCCGGGCCGCGTTTGCCTCATCTTTTTTCCCGTCAATAAGTGCATGCCTTCCGCCGCCAGTGGTTAGGCCAAGCGGGGGCGCCGCTCCTCTCATAAGCCGTAACCGGTGTTAGAATCTCGCAGCGGCTATGTTCGAAACCGGGCCAGCCCTCCCTGGTTCCTTTAAAGGCGCTACTTTGCCAGTTTTTGCTTAAGAAGATGCACGCACGTACTTATCGCAAAACGAACGGGATACCGCGCTTTAAACCCTTGGTTCCATGCCCCGGCTGCGCCGCAAAACAGGTTTATAAGCAAAGGCGGCCAGCGGCCATTGGCGTTTAGGATTCTAATTCGAAAATGTGCTACCCATGAGCCATCCAAACAGGGCGCTTTTTGCAATATTGCTGGTTTCCCTATTCGTAAAGCTCTTAGTCATATTTCTACTCCCGAATCTCTATCATGCCGACGAAACCTTCCAGCTCTTCGAGCAGGCGCATCGGCTATCCTTCGGCTATGGCATTTCGCCGTGGGAGTTTCGCGACGGCATCCGTTCCCTTGTGCCGCCCTATCTTTTGTCGAAAATATTCGATATATCGAGCTACTTTTCAGATCGCCCGGAGGTATACATCGATGCTTCGCGCGTCGTTCTCGCCGTCTTTTCGTTATCCGCAGTCGCCGCAGTTTATTATTACGGGCTGACGAAGAGCAAAACGCACGCGCTTATCGCGTCCATCGTTCTCGCCGTGTGGTTTGAAGCCGTATATTTCTCAATACGTCCTCTCACCGAGTCGCTCGCAACAACATGCCTCATCTGCGCTATTTGCTTTGGATTGCTGGCGCGGCAAAGCAGCCGTCTGCGCGATCTTCTGCTAACCGGCTTTTTCGCGTCCTTGGCGGTCATGTTCCGATTTCATATCGGCATTGGCGCCTTCGTGCTGGCAATCTGGCTTTGCCGCTTCGATGTCCGGCACAAATGGCTGCCATTCATCGTGGGGAGCCTGCCGCCGCTGGTAGCGTTCGGCCTATCTGACTGGCTTACCTGGGGAGCGCCGTTCACTTCCTTTATTAGATATTTCCAAATAAACGTTATCGAGGGAAAGGCCGCCCATTTTGGCGTGGAACCTTTTTGGTGGTATTTCCACCAGATATTATTGACTTGGGCAGGCATCGTGCCAATCGCCGCCTTCCTGATTTGTTTTAAACTAAGATCGAACCTGCTGTGGGTGCTGACCGGTGGATCGATCATCGTCCTACATTCGTTTGTCGCGCATAAGGAATACAGATTCATATATCCGGCCCTGATGTGCCTGCTTATCGCCGCGGCGCTCGGTTCCGCCGGCTTGGTGCAAAGGCTGGCGCAGATATTTCCAGAACAGCAACGCAAGCTAACAGCCCTGGTTATAGCGCTTTGGTGTGGAACATCTGGCGCACTTGCATTATCTCCGGGCTTCTCCAATCAATGGACACGGTCGCGCGAGTTAATACACACATTTTACTTTTTGTCCGGGCGAACGGACATGTGCGGACTGCTGCTATATGAAACAGGGTGGTGGGACACTGGCGGATACGCTTATCTTCATCGCAACGTTCCCATCTACGACAACCAATACGAGAAATTCGATATTAAGATTGTAGCTCCGCTTGCGAACTACATCGTGGTGCCGCCCGCAAATGTTGAGGAGTTGCCGAAGAAATACAACCTTGTCCAATGCTTTGGACAAGACAAAACTAAAACGAGCTGTATTTATAGAAGGAACGGCTCGTGTGCGGTGCGTAACGATGTCGTCCCCCTGGCACGACAGAGCGGGCTTGGGGAAGAATGATATCGAATCCGTTCCGGCCTTCAGAACGCCGGGGCCGCCCCTTCGGCCAGCGCGGCAACGACTGGCCAGCCAACCGCACCCGTTGGGTCGGCGCGCGACAAAATGTCGAGAAGCCTACGCGCTTCGTCCGCTTCGTCCCGGCGCAAATGGATGAAGGCTAGCGCCTTTAGAGTGTAGAGCGCGAAACGGCCCGGCCCTTCCGGAGAGGACTGCGGCAGCCACTCCCGGCAATCGGCGCTCCATCCCGCCTGCCGGGCCGCTTCGGCAAGGCCGGCACGAGCAGCGGCCAGCGCCTCATCGAGCCTGCCGCGATAGGTGTGTATTTTATAAAGACAATAATAGACCGGAAGCTGGCTCGGATCGGCGCCAAGCGCCTCCCGGAAGAGCGAGTCCGCCCGCGCCGGATCGGTGCGGTAGGCGATGACTCCGCGCTGCAAGAGGAGATCGATCGCCTCGGGCAGTTCGCCGAAATCTATGGATTCGCCGGCGTTGAGACGGATTACGTTCGAGGGCGGGGTTTCTTCCATAACCATGGCGCAGCAAGATCGGTGCCAGGCCCGGCCGGATGTGGAAACCGGTCTTGCGATATGATCGTGCGAGATCACTCAGCGTGCGCCCTTCGATTCCGTCAAAGGCGATAACGCTCGGGGAGCGGCGGTTACTCGGCTTTGTTGACGAGACAGGCCGCAAGTCCGGCGCTTTTCAGTTTCCCGCAGAGGTTCGCGGCGTCCTCGCGCGACTTAAGCGGCCCCGCCAAGACGCGAATCCAAACACCCTTGGCTTTCAAGTCCACTGACCGCGTTACGAGCGGAACCTCGCCCAGAACGGGCTTATACTTCTCCGCTATGGCTGCAAGCTCGTCCTCAGCCGCCTTCAGATCCTGATCCGATTTGACCTGTACGAAATAATCGCTCTCGGAAGACGGTGCGGCAGCCGGAGAAGCGATGTCCTGTACCCGGACAGGCTGCGGAGTAGCCTCCGCCGAAGCGTTGGCTGGCTCGGCAACTGCCGGATGGGAAGGCCGCACCGCTCCGGAATCCAGTTTGTCGTCAGCCGGGATTGCAGCTGGCTGCTCGGGATCGGCTCGCAATCCATCCGGCAGATATGTTTCGCTCCGGACGGCGGTTGGCCGCTCGATATCTTGGCGTCCTGACGCGGGCAGTGCCGGTGCGGGCGTTTCCGCCGCTCGCGTTCCGCCGCCGGGACTATCGGAGCCGGGCATGGGCGCCTGCATCGGAGCCTCGCGGAGGGCAGCGGCATCCGCGGGCGCGGTCCCGGTTGCTGAGTCATCGGGCGCCAATCGGTCGTAAGAGAATTTCTTGCCGGCCGGGCTTCTGCCGCTGTCTTGCCCTGAAGGCCCTTGCGCCTCCTCCACCGGCAGGCTCCCTTCGCCGGGCCCCTTCATTGTTCGATAGAGGTACGCTCCGCCAAGCCCGATGGCGCAAACCAGCATCACCGCGAGCACCTGATTCCTGCCGAACTTGATGCCGGCCAGCCCATGATAGCCGCGGAGGAGCGCGAGCAGCAGACGGGCCCAGATCGCGCCATCGAAACCGTAAGACGTCCCGCTCCGGCTACGATTGGCCATAGTGCTAGGGGAAGGGCGGCGCCGGCCGGATTTCTTCGCTTTGACAGGAGATGGGCGCTCGCGGCCGGGCTGCGCCGCGCGTTTAGTGCCTAACTGCGCGGGTTGATCCAGGACGCCGCGATCGCTCGGGGACATAAAACCGGGCGCTTCTGGCTGCCGGTCCACGCGCGGCTCGAAGATGCGCCGGTATTCCTCCAGCAGATTGGCCTTCCGGCGCCTTCCGATACTGACGATGAGCGAAGGCTTTTTGCGGCCGAGCTTGCTAGCAATTAAGGTTCTAAATTTTCCGATGCCGGGCTGCTTGGTCCTGTGAAGGAACTGAATGAGCGCTTGCCGTCGCCGCTGTTTTATCAAGGTTTCCAACATCGCCGCAATTTGCGATCAAGTTAAGCCGGCGGCCGTAGCAACTAAGAACGCAACTTGAACGGTGTCCGTCCAAATGAGCGAGTCGCCGGCCGCGAAACGGATATTACTCGAAGTTATCCGAAAGTGCGCCAGCTTTTTGCGTGCTCCTGACGGCACTGCCGCTAAGCTAGCATTCGTTGACGGCTCAACGAATGCTAGCTTAGCGTCTTTTGTTTTCGTAAATTTTTTTTTCCAAAACCGGTGGCCACTTTCGGAAAACTCCGCTTAGCGGTATATCCGGCTGATCTTGGAGCCCTCAAGGGTGAGGTTATACATTAATCCCTTCTGATCGAAGATAAAGCCCACCACCGGGTCGTGGATGGTGTTGGTATCGATAGCGCCCCCGGCCCCTACGGCGATCACCGCGACAGAGCCGTCCACCCCGGCTTTCCACCCGTCTTTGCGATAGAATGCGTCAAGCGCTTCGGGCGTCATGAACATGATGATGACCGACCGCGCCTGCGCGCCGAGCTGGAAACCGAACGAGCCCGAGACGGAATTATAATATCCGGCCGTCCGGCCGCGCACCAGGAGCGCGCCCTCGCCATACTCCCCGCCCACCCAAAATCCGGCCTTGACGACCGTTGGGAACACCAAGATGCCAGCCGCCTTGTCGGCAAGCTCCCGGGACGATCTCACTTCGTGAAAGAACTGTTCGAGGGTTGCGTGTGCGGCGGCATCGGCGTCGCGCGGTCCGGCGTTCGCCGCGGCCATCGGCCAGCCTATCGCGAGGAGCGCCAGGACTGCAAAACCTATGGCGTGGCTTTTAGAAATCTGCATCTGTCTACACCCCCTTGAGTTGATGCCGGGCGGGTCCGATCACGAACCTTTCGAACCATCGCGGCCATGCGTGCACTCCATCCTTCACAGCGCGGGGGCTGTTACCTTCGAGTGGCGCCTGCCGCTTCCCGCCCGGCAGCGCAGAGACAGGCTGTGCCCGTGGCTTGTCTCTGGCTTGTGTCTCAAACGGTCTGGCATCCCGTTTTATTCCAAAAGCCGATGCAAAAAGCCATGACTAAGCTATGGAGCCGGAACGCTTCGCGTTCTTAAACAATACCAAGGGGCGCGCTTTTTTTTGCGCGCATCAGCGTTCCCGCTCCCAAAGGAGAAAGCCATGCGACTGCCCCTGATCCCGCCTGCGAAGCTCAGCCCCGCTCAGCGTCCGCTTTACGAGGACATGAAAAAGGGGATCGAAACCAACTTCAAAGGCTTCAAGGCCATGCGCGGCGACGGCACCCTCATCGGCCCGTGGAACCCCTGGCTACAATTCTCAAAATTCGGCGGCCCGGTCTGGGAACTCACCAAAGCGCTCTCGACATCGCCAAGTTTGCCGCGGCCCGTGCGCGAGGTGGCCATTCTCGTAACAGGTGCGAGATTCCGCGCGGGCTACGAGATTTACGCGCATGTGCTGGTCGCCGAGTTGCGCAAACTTTCCGATGAGAAGATCTCGACCATTGTCGCGGGACAGCGCCCGGCAGATCTGACGCGCGAGGAAGCGGTGGCGTACGATGTCGCGTCCGCGCTTGCCAACGGCCGCACGCTCCCGGAGCTTTCCTATAAGCAGGCGGTCGCCGAATTCGGCTACGACGCCGCGGCCGAGCTTATCTATCTCGTGGGTCTTTATTGCATGGTGTCCGTCACCTTGAACGGGTTCGATGTGCCCGTGCCCGAAGAGCACGCAATATAAACCGCACGGCTGCTCGGGCTTTCATCCGGCGCGCATGCATCGAAGGTTAAGCGCCTCTTCAGAGGATCTACACGGTATGCGTGTCCGGTATTGCTGCACTGCAGCATGAACTATGGATATATTGTGCGATGCCACATAAGTTCCTCTAGACTGAAGTCACGCAAATGGGAAATGGGGATACATCCCTGACTTCCATCGAGGCAAAGAGAGTCGAATGGAGAACTCATGAAAAACACCGGAAAAGTGCTGCTCGCCGGTCTGATATTTGCGGCTGCTGGCATTATCGATGCACAAGCCGCTGAAACCAAACCGAGCGTATACCGGCCTGTTCAAGGTTTAAGCTATCGTTTCGGCTCGAAGCTTGCGGTGGGTTACTTCACACAGAGGGACGGCGCCTGCGCGCTGAACATTTTCCTGGCTGAAAACTCCGGCGAGGACGCGGGGCCGTCCGCCTCGCACCTGCAATTCAAGGTCACGCCCGGAGAGCTTGTCAAACTGGCCTCGGCGGAAGGGGAAGCGCTGGAGATAAAGTGCGGAGCCCAAGCCGCGACGCTTGAAGTAAAAGGCGGCAGCATCCCAGCCCGCTACGTTTCGCGCTAGCAATCCGCCGCAAGCATGGCGCACTGGGAAGCGTTCCCGCCGCGCCATGCACAATCGGGGTTACCCTTGGATGAACCCCAGCAGATCGGCGTTGACCTCATCCTTATGGGTCGTGCACATGCCGTGCGGCGCTCCCTTATAGACCTTGAGACGCGCATTCTTGACGAGCTTGGACGAAAGCATTGCCGAAGCGCCAATCGGCACGATCTGGTCGTCGTCGCCATGCAGGATCAAGGTGGGCACATCGATCTTCTTGAGGTCGTCCGTCATATCGGTCTCCGAGAACGCCTTGATGCAGAAATATGCAGCCGGGAAGCCCGCCAGCATGCCCTGTAGCCAGAACGACTCGCGCACGCCCTCGGAGACCTTCGCGCCCGGCCGGTTATAGCCGTAGAAGGGCAGGCTCAACTCCTTGAAGAATTGCGAGCGGCCGGCTTTCACCGCGGCGCGAAGCTGGTCGAAGGCTTCGATGGGTGTGCCGCTGGGGTTCGCTTCGGTCTTCAGCATGAGCGGCGAAACCGAGCCGATGAGCACCGCCTTCGCAACGCGCCTTGTGCCATGGCGGCCGATGTATCGCACAACCTCGCCGCCGCCCGTCGAATGGCCAACATGGATCGCGTCTTTGAGGTTCAGCGCCTCGCACAAGGTGGCGAGATCGTCGGCGTAGGTGTCCATGTCGTTGCCGGTCCAGGGCTGAGTCGAGCGGCCATGCCCGCGACGGTCGTGTGCGATGCAGCGGTAGCCTTTCGACGCGAGAAAGAACATCTGGTCCTCGAAAGCATCGCTACAGAGCGGCCAGCCGTGGCTAAACACAACCGGCTGGCCGGTTCCCCAATCCTTGTGGTAAATCTTCGTCCCGTCTCTGGTTTTTACGAACGGCATCGCATGACTTCCTTTTCTAGAGGACGAAACGCATCGTTTTTGTGCTTGGGCGTAGCTTCCAGGGCGCGGATCTCAAGCCGTAACTCAAAGCACTTGCCCGCTGCGTCTCGCCGGATATTGAGCAAAGTCGCCTTTTTGTTCCGCTTTTCATTAACCCCGCCAGGCTTACCCTTTGCCGGACTGGCGGACTTGAGCCGCGCTGCTTGCTAGGAGACGGGCGGAACGTATGGAAATGTCTTCGACGGCTTGGATGTGACCGATTCCTTACCGATGCCTATATGGATTGGCGTGTTCGATGCGATGGAGAACATGACGTCCGGTGCGTTGTCAGTCAGTGAGCGGCCGTTCCACTCGGCAAAGCCGAACACCGCCGGGGTGCCGGCCGTGTAGGGGAGCATGGTTGGGAAGAACCGATGCGCAATTTTCTCCGCGTATACCCGCGGATCCTGCGCTGTTCCATTGGCGGCGACAACGCCGGCGATGGCTCTGATGATGGTTTCGCTGTGTGCCGCGAAATCATCGGCCGGGCGCCCCGCGTTGAGACGGTTGCCCAGATCTTCGTTATATTGAGTGAACAGCGGATGGATCATGGGAAGCCCAAAACGGTTGATGGGGCGCCATCCTCCCGCATCGGTCGCAAGCGAGGCCAAAGCCCACACCCCGATGCGGCGGCTGGCACCTGGCGCAAAGAGCAGTTCGCTATCGGGCACTTCCAGCACAATCGAATACACGGTGTGCCCGGCAAACAGGTTCTTGGCCTTTGCCGGGTCCCAGTTAGACAGATCGATGGCGGTTCCGTCCTGGAACGCGTGGCCAACCGCATGCAGCACATCGGGCTCGATCCAAAACGGATCGCCCGCCTTGCCGGCCCATATGCGCAATCCATTTGAGGCGGTAACAACTTCATCGGTGGAGCCCTCTGCGACGATCCCACCTTCAGCATTGGGATCTGCGGCTTCGGCGCCCGCGATGCGCCGGAGCCCGAAACGCTGTTTGCCGGCCGCGTCGCGTTCATCGAAAGAAATGCGATAGGTCAGTTCTTCGACCGCGTCGCCGTCGAGATCGATTTTGAACTCATACCTTCCCTCGGGGTGGTATCCCGGCGTGGGGATGTCCCCTGCGATGGAGTGACAGACGTTCATCACGAACGCGGTGCCCGCCTCGCCACAGAAAACATAAAGATCCGTGATGTCCAGGCGGACGTCTTTCCGCGCTATCGGTGAATCGAGATGGTGGGACATGGCGGTGATCCCTGGCGGAATTGAAGTTCTGTGGCCGCCGTTCCAGTGCGTGCCCGCCCGGCGCGGCGTTGTACCCGGCCTCGATCGATACAGCGATGAAATACGCTCGATGAGGATGGTGTTCCAACCTAAATAGGAACGCCGCCGCTCCATGCTTGCCGAGCGCTCAGAACGGCGTGCGTGAATCCGGTGTTCCGGCGGCCCGCCGCACCTGTGAAACGAATGGCCACATCACTGCGCGGACACTTCCCGCTGCCTCAACCCCTTCTTGGCAAATTCAGCGGATTCTTCTGGCGAGTCTTCTATTATATGAAAATCTAATCGCTTTTCGACGTGAAAATAGTGCTCCGAGCCACCCTCGAGAATGAGTTTTTGCTTAAGCAGTGGACCTGATGACAAGCTCATATCCACTGACAGAACATGCTCCCCGGAAGGAACCTTTAACATCAAATAGTAGCCGCCTGTTAGTGCGCCAACGCGCTTTCCGTCCAGATACACGGGCGAATCCGTGGTAAGTTTGTCGAGGAAGCCAAAGTCGAGCCCGGCTTTCGGCCAATAAAAATAAATTGTTCCCGTCCCGCTCGGTACCTTCGGACCAGTCGAAAGCAACGCTAGAGCCGTAGCGGCGTTAAGTTCGCTGGTGTATACATTGACCCCTTTATCGATGATTTGGAAATAAAGCGGTTTTTGCGCGGAAACGGTGATCTGGGACTCGTAGGTTTTCGATAAAGTATCGAGATAACCGTTCTTCTGCTTCACCACGAGTTTGTGCGGGCCGTTCGGAACGCTAACCGTCAGTGGCGCATCGAAATCGACCGTACCGGCAGCGGCCGTGTCGATCAGCACTTCGATCTTAGAATGGAACGCACGGCCAAGGAAGGTGTCATCGCGGGGCCACACAATGGTGACCTGTCCAGTTGGGCTCTCGGGCGCGTTTGCCTTTTTCTTGTCCTTGGCGCAAGGACAATCGCACTTTTGCGCGGCGGGCGCCCAATAAACAGGAAGGTATAACAGAAGGCCGATGGCGATCAAGAGACGGCTGGGAAATGCTTTGCCTATTCTAACAAGCTGTTTCAGCATACCGAAGGCCTCCTCTGCCGAACTCCAAGAATAACGCTTCGATCTCTTCGCAAAACCGGATCTCTGCGCAAGATCGGTTCAGAGGTTTTCGTGCGCCCCAAGCTGCGTTCCTCGGTCTTGGCGTAGGAGTAGCCGGTTCCGCCGGACACCGCAAGCGCACGAACGGCACGAAAATTTTGGTCAGTCTTGAGGTGCTCAGCTCCTCGATCTCCTCCTCCGCAATCTCGATCCGCGGCCCGATCCTTACGCCCGTCTTGATGACCTCGCCGCGCCTTGGTAACAAACCGTTAACTCAGTTTTTCGATGTCATGACCGGTTCCAACCGCCCACGCCGCTTTCCCTTAAGCCGCCATCATAGGGAAAAGCGCCTTGCCAAAGCTTTAAGTGCAGGCTAACATATTGAAAACACGATGAAAACGTAACATCGCGGCGCGCCATCGCCAAGCCGCTTCGTGCCTCGATATGGTTAATTCCGAAACGCAAATATATTTAACGGACTTTTTCGATGCAAGAAAAACGGGTCTAAACGCCAAAAATCGCGAACTTTGCGGCGGGAAATTAAAGAAATCCCCGCCCATTTACCATTCGAATATTTACCATGCCGCTGTGCTTCTGTAACGGGCCCTTTTGCAGTCAATCCTTTTTTTTGCCCATCCACTGCCGGGGCATGCTTCTGTCCGGGGTCAGCGCAGGGCTTCCGCCTGATAGTGTTTGAAGAGGAAGGGGCCGGTCCAATCTACGAAGCGGGGTAGCGCGCCGTGCAAGGCCGGACGATACTCCACAAGCTCTCCGATCCGGCCGGCAAAGCCCCGGTGTGTGGTCCGCCCCACTTTGAGGCCGAAGGATAGGCCCGGACCATCCGGGCAACCCTCGATCGCTCTCGCATCGAGGATGAGTGCTTGCGATGACGTTTACGCGCGCCGCTCTTATACGAACAGGTGCCTGCTGCGCCAAGAATGCAGCTTCCCAACCGGCCAACGCCACGCTACAGACATGCGCGGCGAACGCGGTCTCACGCCAACCCGCATCGAGCGGCCGCCCTTTTTTCGTGGTGGCATGAGGCCAGACGCGCTCGCAGTATCCCCGCACAGGACACGACCATGATCGACCGCCGTAGTTTTATCAAAATCGCGCTCGCAGCCCAGGCAATTGCGGCGCTGCCCGCTCGCGCGAGCACGCCGGGCTTGCGCATGGGCGAAGCGCATCCGTTTTCCTACGATTGGCTGAAGGCTCATGCGGAAGCCCTCGCAGCGGCGAGCTACACCCCGCCTCCGCGTCCCGATCCAAAAATTGTGTCCGCCATCGACTACGATGCGCACGGCGCACTGCACTATAAGACGGAGTACGCGCTCTACGGCGATGGCGATCCAAGCGCTTTTCCGATCACCTTCATGCATGTGGGGCAGTACTTTCCAAAGACCGTCCGCATGTACGCCGTAGAGCCGGCCAGCAGCGGCAAGGATGTTGCGCGCGAGATCCTTTACGATCCAAACTACTTCACGATCCCAGTGGGCAACGTGGCGGCGGGGCTGCCGGCGAGCCCTTCGCCCATGGCGGGTTTTTGGGTGCGCGAACCGAAACATGGCACAGAGGATTGGCGCAAGGCCGAGCCTTGGGTCACTTTCCTCGGCGCCTCCTATTTCCGGGCCAAGGGCGAGCTTGGCCAGGTCGGCCTTTCGGCTCGCGGCATAACCCTGTCGCCCGGCGGCGGCACACCGGAGGAATTCCCCGATTTCGTAGCCTTCTGGTTCATGCCCGCGCCGCCATCGTCGAAATCCGTCACCGTTTACGCTCTTCTCGATGGGCCGAGCGTGAGCGGTGCATATCGCTTCCAGATGGAGCGCACCAAGGGCGTCGTCATGGAAATCGAGGCCACGCTGTTCTTCCGCCAGGCCGCCGAGCGGATTGGGCTGGCGCCTCTGACCTCGATGTTCTGGTATTCCGAAACGGTGAAGCGGGCCGGGCTCGATTGGCGCCCGGAGGTGCACGATTCCGATGGGCTTGCGCTGTGGACCGGCGCCGGCGAGCACATTTGGCGCCCGCTCAACAATCCCGCGCACGTCTCGATATCGAGCTTCATGGACGAAAACCCGCGCGGCTTCGGCCTCCTGCAGCGCGACCGGAACTTCGATCATTATCTCGACGGGGTTGGCTACGAGAAACGCCCCTCCGCGTGGGTCGAGCCGCTTGGCCGATGGGGCAAGGGCACGGTTCAGCTCGTGGAGATGCCGACCGACGACGAAATCAACGACAACATCACCGCCTATTGGCATCCAGCCGAGCCCGTGAAGGCCGGCAGCCGCGTTGAGCTGCGCTACCGCCTGCATTGGCTGGCGGACGAACCATTTCCGACGCCGCTCGGGCGCTGTGTCGCCACCAGGCTCGGCCGCGGCGGGCAGCCCGGCAAGGCCCGTCCCAACGGCGTGCGCAAATTCGCCGTTGAGTTTCTCGGCGGCCCGCTGGAGCACCTTCCCTTCGGCGTCCTGCCCGAACTCGTTCTGTGGTCGTCGCGCGGCGAGTTCACTTACACTTTCGCTGAGGCAGTCCCCGACAACGTGCCGGGCCATTGGCGCGCGCTGTTCGACCTCACGGCCGAGGGCACCGATCCGATAGAGATCCGGCTTTACCTAAAGGCGGGCGCGCAAGTGCTAACCGAAACCTGGCTCTATCAATACCGCCCGTTCGCAACCACCGGCTATCCGGTGGGGTACTGAAATCCGATTCAATTGCGCGGTGGAGATCGGGCCGGGGATGGGCGGTTGCGCCGCGAACGTGTTGCCCTAACCGCGTCCTATGTCAGTGCCGGGAAAACAAATCGCGCAGTTTGCAAAGCGTAGTGGTGACATCGAAGCGCTGATCCGGGAGCGCTTCCCCAGCCAGAATGCGGGTTAGCGCGGCCGATGGATCGGTTTCGCCGGTGAGGAGTACCTCGGCGCCACGCTTTTGCATGTGCCGGACAAACCCGTCGCCGGCACTTCCTGCCACCACGATTTCCACGCCGTCGAGGGGATGGGGCGCATCGTCGTGGAAATGATGCAGCACCTCTTCTTTCGCCAATTCGACACGCGCCGGCGCCGGCAGGGGCTCGCCCGCTTGGCCCGGAGCGAGATCGTAAAGCAGCCAGCACCGCGCCTGGCCCGCATGCCCGCTCACCGTCAGCCAATCTTTCGTGGCGATAGCGATCTTCATGACTTAGCCCCTTTTCCATCTCCGGCGCCATGGACTGACGGCGCATCGCTCACGACGGACCGCTGCCGTTCCGCATCGAGGCAACGGCCCTATCGTTGCGCCTCGGGAACCGGCACCTGGCGCGCCAGCCATTCGTTGACTGCCAGTTCGACCAGTCCCTGCAAGTCCGTACTCCTCGCCAGTGCGATCTGCCTTAAGCGTGCCGCAGTGTCTCGCGGCATAGAGAAGGTCATATTTGTGTTTGTATATTCGAGCCTGCCTTGGGGCTTCGTTAGAAAATGACCGACGTTCCTTTTTCTCATTTCGACCTTGTTTCCTTTCGCATTCTTGCCCTAGAGCCTATCCGCTTTTGATGGAAACAAAAGCGGGCAGGCTCTAAGCCTTAGTTTTTTCGTGCTTCTCATCGGAAAACCGCTTCACACCCACGGGTCAAGCCCCACGGCATGCTTTTCCGGAAGCACTCTAGCCCCGTTGGCCGCCTTCCCTAAAAGGACTTGCCGCCGCGTGACGCCGGATCTTGAACCAAGGCGCGCAGCCCTTCGCGGTAGGTTGGATATCGTAGCACGACACCGAGCTCGCGTTTGATCTTATCGTTGCGCATACGCTTGTTGCCAGTATAAAAGCTCCGGGCCATCGGCGAAAGCTCCGCTATTTCGAATGGGATTGCCGGTGGCGGGCACGCGCCCAGCAACTCCGCCGCCAAGAGGATCACATCTTGCGGCGGTGCCGGCTCGTCATCGGCGACATTGAAAATCCGAGTGCCGGCCTGCCTGCGCTCCTGAACCATCGCGGCGGTCACGGTTTGCGCGATATCCTCGACATGGATGCGGTTGAACACCTGGCCGGGTTTGACGATGCGCCTCGCATCGCCCGCCCGGACGCGGTCGAGCGAACTGTTGCCCGGCCCGTAAATGCCGGCGAGCCTGAATATATCGAGCGGCAAACCGGCCTCGCGGCACAGCGTGTTCCAAGCCGCTTCCGCCGCGAGGCGTGCCTCGCCCCGGCGCGTATCCGGCTCGGCCGGCGACTCTTCATCGGCCCATCCGCCTTGCAGGTCGCCATAAACGCCGATGGTCGATAGGTAGCCGGTCCAGCGCAGCAAAGCGGCTGAGCGCAAAGCGTCGCCATAGTTGGAGAGGACCGGATCGCCGGTCTCGCCCGGAGGCACCGAAACAAGGACATGCGTCGCGCTCCGAAGCGCTTGCTCAACGCCAGCCCTATCGTTGAAAAGCAGGGGCTCAAAGCCGCGTTCCTCGATTGCCTTGCATTTTTCAGGCGAGCGGACCGTTCCCGAAACCCGCCATCCTTGCCGCTGGAGCAGCGCGCCAATCGCCGATGCGGAATAGCCAAAACCGAAAACGAGAAGGTGGTTCATGCGGCACGATCCCATTCGCCAAGTACGCTTAAATCCTGCTCTCTTAGATAATGCTTCGCTTTCAAATCTGCGGCCTTGGCCGCTGAGGCGAGACGGCGCACCGCCCATACCGCCATGCCCCGCACGAGCGGCGAGGCATCGTCCAAAAGCCGCAAGACGTCTTGCAGGAGCGCGGGGTCCGCCGAATTGCCGGCCGCCACGAGCGCATTGCGCACGAACCGGTCCCGCCCGATGCGTTTGATGGGCGAGCCGCGGAACCGCGTCCGGAACGCGGCGTCGTCGAGGCTGAGAAGACCGGCGAGCGGCGGATTGTCCGCCCCCGAAAGCGCCGCGAACCGCGCCTCGCGCGCTGCTTGCGCGAACTTGTTCCAGGGGCAGACGGCAAGGCAATCGTCGCAGCCATAGATACGATTGCCTATGGCCTCGCGAAATTCCGGCGGGATCTGCTCTTTATGCTCGATGGTGAGATAAGAAATGCACCGGCGCGCATCGATCCGGTAAGGTGCCGGGAACGCGCGGGTAGGGCAGATGTCGAGGCAGCGCCGGCAGGAACCGCAATGGTCTTGCTCCGGCGTGTCCGGACGCAACTCCGCCGTGGTAAACATCGCACCGAGGAATAGCCAGGAACCGAACCCGCGCGACACAAGGTTCGTATGTTTGCCTTGCCAGCCGATGCCCGCGGCCTGCGCCAGCGGCTTCTCCATCACTGGCGCCGTATCCACGAACACCTTCACATCCGAGCCGCCGCGGCCGGCGAATTCGCGTGCGACGGCCTTCACCTTGCCCTTGATGACGTCGTGATAATCGAGCCCTTGGGCATAGACCGATATCGCGCCATGCGACGGCTTCGCAAGCGCCGCCAGCGGGTCCGTTGCCGGCCCGTAGCTCATCCCGAGCATGACGATGGAGCGGACATCCGGCCAGAGTACGCGCGGATCGGCGCGGCGATCCGCCTTGTCCGCGAGCCAGGCCATGCAGCCATGGAACCCCGCTTCGAGGAAAGCATAAAGCTCGGTTCCGGCTTCGCGGACCGCATCGGGCGAGGTTACCCCCACCGCGTCGAAGCCTTCGGCGCGTGCGCGTGCGACGACCCAATCATCGAGGCCCCCCTCACTCTGTCTCTCAACCCGAAAGCCCGGCAAGCCTGGGTTGCGCTCTAACGGTACCGCATCCGTTTGCGAATACGGTTGGGAAAGAGGACGCTGGCGCAACGCTTGCGCACTCCCTCTCCCCTTGGGGAGAGAGCCGGGGTGCGGGGGTCTTATGCCATTTCCACCAGAGTAGGACAGGGAACGGCTCTCCTCAAAAGTCGAGATTTGCATAGCTCTCCGGCGGAAGAAATCCCGGCACCCTGTCGCTCAACAGCGGCCGGAAGGAGGGCCGCGACTTCAGCCGCACATACCAGGCTTTCGCCTCAGGAAACTCCGTCCACGGTATTTCTCCCAGATAGTCCATCGCCGAAAACTGCGCCGCCGCGGCGAGATCGGCAAAGCTCGGATGATCGCCTCCAAGCCACTTCCTGTGCTCGCTCAAGAAACTGACATAGGAAAGATGATAACGCAGATTGCCGCGCGCCGCCCGGATTGCATTCAAATCGGGCGCGCCCCGGCGGGACAGCGGCTTATAGAGCTTTTCATCCAGCAGATACTGGCTCACCTCTGAGTCGAATTTACGCAAAAACCATTCGGCCACCCGCCGCGCCTCGGCCCGCTCCGCAGAGGTCCCCGGCCAATACCCCGCGCGAGCCGCTCCCGGCCCTTCGCGAGCCGACGTCTCGGCGAGATATTCGATAATCGGATAAGCGCCGCAAAGCGCCCTTCCCTCGGAAGAAAGAACGGGCAGCGTGCCGGCAGGATTCAGGTTGAGAAAGTCGCGCGTGATCTCCCACGGCTTCACCTCGGACAGACCTGCCTCGATACCCCCCTCGAAAAGCGCGAGCCTTATCGCGCGCGAAGCGGGGCAAATCGGGTAGTGCAAAAGTGTCCACATTGCGTTGAGCTTAGCACGCGGGCTTCCGCGTTACGAGACGTTGACGCGATCCGTGGAAAACTCGCCCTGCGGCCGGTAGCGTTGAAGATAGGATGGCACGATAAGTTCCACACTGCGAGGCTCGGTGATACCGAGGCCCTCGAGCGTCCGCTGATCCTGCATAGCCTCCGGGCTCACCACATTGTCGTGCTCAAGCATGCGGATCTGCTCAACCGTGATGGGCGCGCCTGGAACGGCCTGCACGAAGAACGCCGGAATCTTCGCGATCCAAAACGCGATTGGAAAGAGCGGGCGCGGATGATGGGTCCACTCGCCGATTTTTTTGAGCAGCTCGCGGAAAGTATAGACGGTGGGGCCGCCCAGCTCGTAAACCGCGCCCTCGGTGGCCCGGCCTGCCAGCGCCGCCTTGATCGCTTGCGCCACGTCGCCCGCGTAAACCGGCTGCATCCGGGTTTTGCCGCCGATAAGCGGCATGACCGGCGCAATGCGAGAAAGCCAGCCGAAGCGGTTGAAGAAATTGTCCTCCGGTCCGAAAATCAAGGAGGGGCGCACGATTACGGCTTCTGGAAAAGCGGCAAGCACACGCGCCTCGCCTTCGCCTTTCGTGCGCGCATAGACCGAATGCGAGAGCCGGTTTGCCCCGATGGCCGAGACATGGACTAATGTGCGAACGCCATGCGCGCGCGCAGCCTTCGCTATCCTCTCGGCCGCCTCCGCATGGACGGCGCGGAACTTCTGGCGCCCGGTCTGCTCCAAAATGCCAACGAGATTGACCACCGCGTCCGAGCCCCGCAGCGCCTCGTTCACGGAGGCGTCGTCTCGCGCATTGGCCTGAATCAGCGCGATTTGCCCAGCGCCGCCGAGCGGCTGCAAATGCAGCGCCAGATCGGGGCGGCGCACCGCGACCTTGATGCGGCATCCCGCTCGCGCCAATGCCTGCACGACGTAGCGTCCAAGAAACCCAGACCCGCCGAAAACTGTGACAACGCTCGTATTTCCCATTGTAATCGCCATGGCGGACCCGTCCGTTTGAAGCGCTGGAGCGATGGCGCCTTTGAGCGAATCGAAGGCGCACTCCAAGTTTTTGTTTCCCCATGAGCTAATCGCAAAACCTGCCTCACCCCCCCAAGGTCAAGCCCGGGGGTACGGTTTTGCCGATCGAGCTCATGCACCGGATTCGATGCTTAACGCATAACGCGCCTTTGCGCGAATGGAAAGGCGTGCTGTGCCGCAGCTTGAAAATATGCGCCGCGAGAGGCCCGCGCCCCGCCGCAGTCAATTGACAAAGCGGCCGCCCGCCTTTACCTCTAGCAGCGCTGCCCAGATGGCGGAATTGGTAGACGCACTAGTTTCAGGTACTAGCGCTGCAAGGCGTGGAGGTTCGAGTCCTCTTCTGGGCACCATTTTTCTTTTCCGGCCTGTTTTCCCAACCGGTCCCACCACACTTCACAAAGCCTCATAACCCTGTGAATTCAAGGCGTTAAACACGCCTTTTCAGGGCGGCACCGTCCGCGCTGGTGCCTCATTCCATCCCATCCCTACGTTTGCTTTCTCACGCTCCTGACGGTATTTCCGACGGTATCCTAGCGGTATGGGTATCAGAGGTGACGGTATGCAGCTTTCCGACAAGGCGATTCGGGCGCTCAAGACCAAGGAAAAACCCTACAAAGCCACTGACGGACAGGGGCTTTATATCCTCGTGACGGTACAGGGATCGCGCCTTTGGCGCTTCGATTACCGTTTTCAAGGCAAGCGGCTGACGCTCAGCCTCGGAAAATATCCCGATGTCGGCCTCGCGGATGCGCGGCAGCGTCTCGCCGATGCACGCCAAGCCTTGGCTCAGGGCAGGGACCCCGGAACCATCAAGCAGGTGCAAAGCGCCGCCAACGACAATTTTGCCTCTCTTGCCGATGACTGGCTCGCCAAGCGTAAAAAAGAAGGTCTCGCCGAGCCCACGATTACGAAACTCGAATGGTTCGTCGGGCTGCTTAAAGACGATCTGGGTAGGCTTCCGGTCAACGAGATCGATACCGCTGCGGTGCTGAAAGCGCTTCGCCGCTTTGAAAACCGCGAAAAGTATCACTCCGCAAAACGCATGCGAGCGACTCTCAGCCGCATCTTCAAATACGGCATCGCATGCGGCCGCGCGGCTCGCGATCCTGCGGCCGACGTGTCGGAGGCGCTGACCTCTGCTCCAACCACTTCGCGCGCTGCCATCACGACCGCACAGGATTTGGCAGGCGTCCTGCGGGCTATTCACGGCTACGACGGATCAAAGCAAGTGCGTATCGGCCTGCTTCTCCTGATTCATATATTCTGCCGTCCGGGCGAGCTTCGGCACATGGAGTGGCCGGAACTGGACACCTCCTCCAAGCTTTGGCTGATCCCTGGACCCAAGATGAAAATGCGCCAGCCTCACACGGTGCCCCTCAGCCCTCAAGCAACCGGCATGCTGGAAGACCTTCGCAGCTTAACTGGAGCAGGCAAATATTGCTTCCCGAGCATGCACAGCCCGCTGCGTCCCATCTCGGAGAACACACTAAACGGCGCGCTCAGGCGCCTCGGCTACGCCAAAGAGGAAGTATGCAGCCACGGCTTTCGCTCGACCGCATCGACGCTCCTCAACGAATCCGGTTTGTTCAATCCCGATGCCATCGAAGCTCAGCTTGCGCATCGTCCGCGCGGAGGTGCTGTCCGCGGTGCTTACCTGCGGGGCGAATTCCTCGAAGAGCGCGTCAAGATGATGTCCTGGTGGTCTAATTATTTAGATGAACTCGCAGGGCAGGGAGCAACGGTCTAAAATTTAGCCGATCCTGTAAACGCCCACCTGACCCAAGGCGCAATATACGGTTTTCCGTATATCGATCATTTATGCGTTTTTCCGTATAAATGCTAGGCAGAACCGGGGAGGAGCGGTCAGGACAACCGCCCCGCGCCAAGCAATTCCTAGAAAAATTTTGACCGCTAGTTTCTAGCGTATCAGCTAGGTCCTTGATCGGATGATTCCCACACTGCATTGTCATGGGGCGGGGTCGTCTTTCGGGGCATGACAATGCTCCGAAAGACAGAAACCCCCGAACGATATCAACGCTTACGTCTCCGAAAGGGTTCGGTATGCAGGAACGTGAGAACAGTCCCACTCCCCTCAAACTGCTGCGCATGCGCGATCTCAAATCCGAATTCGGCCTGACGCCGGCCTCGGTCTATCGCTGGATAGGCGAGGGAACTTTCCCGGTGCCGGTCAATATCGGCAGCAACAGCGTCGCCTGGCACCGCAATGAGATCGAAATCTGGCTCCAGTCGCGCCCGCGCTCCAAAGTCAAACTGCGCACGGATAGGGACGCGGGAAACTTTGCGTCCAACAGTGCCGGCCAGCCGGGGCAGGGGCCGCGATCCTGATTTAGGCCACACGCACGTTCTTTGCGAATTTCGGCGCCCAGCCCAGAAAGCGGGCGTCTTCGTTTCTCGCAGGTTCCAGATCCATGGCCCACTCGCGATAAGCATTCTCCAGCCAATAGGGATCGGCACCGGGCACGATTTCGCGCACGCGCTCGATCGCATCCGCGCTGATGAATATCCCCTTCGGCCGATCCATGGTGCGCGAGCTTAACGTGATAGCAGGCTGCTCCT